>NZ_JBJPHT010000105.1:0-2879 GCF_052939475.1 Phormidesmis sp. 146-20 | reverse complement strand
ACCGATTTCCCCTCTAACTTTTCACCTTTGACACAAAACTATTGACATACCCATTCAACGTTCAAAGACATATGGAAGTTCCTCGTATTGGCTACCTGTAGTTTGCCAAATTCAGATAAATCCATCTATGAGCTAGCTCATGAAAAATGAAAAAGTGGTGCGATCGTAGGACCACACCACTCAATTACAAAGCTAGAAAGTTGCTTCTAGTTTGTTTTAGCCATTGGAATTTGGTTCATCATTGCTTGCCAAGTTTGCCGCCCCACAATTCCATCTTGTGTTAGAGAATGAAACTGCTGAAATTCTCTCACGTAGTTTTCTGTTTGCTGTGTGAATACTCCGTCCACTGAAATCGGCAGATACCCAAATGAAAGCAACAGCCTTTCGAGCAATTCAACGGCGCTTCCGTTATCTCCATGTTGCAGCAAAGGGAGCGTTACTGTTTTCGTTTGATTTTGCGCTTGCATGATGTGATCCTAATAGGTTTGATTTCGGAGTTCCTTGAAAAGGAATACTCTTACTTTGCAAGATCTTTTGAGTTGATAACAGGCAAGTTAACGCTTTTACAGAACAACTTACCTGGTACAATCAAGGCGATCAGAGCACAGACCGGAAAAATTATTCCTTGGAGTGTGATTGAGGCACATGAAACTGCTGAAAAGCCTGACTTTTCTGGGATGGATGTTCACTAGCGTGATGCTGATAGTTTTGCTAGGACTCAACCCAGCGACAGCAATTTCGGATACGGTAGCTCTGGATCAAACTGTTATGGCTACAATGCAAGGAGATGCTGAACAGTTGATGCGACAGGGGCGTAGCTTCTATCAATCTGAGCAATTTACTCAAGCACTGGCAGCTTGGCAGAAAGCAGCTATCGCTTATCAGCAGCGAAATGAAGCTTTGAACCAGGCATTAAGTCTAAGCTATGTGTGCGTAGCGTATCAGAAATTAGGAAATTGGACTGAAGCAACGACTGCGATCGCGCAAAGTCTAAATCTCTTACAAAGCAATCCAAGTCGAACACCTGAGCGCGATCGCATTCTTGCACAAGTCCTGAACACTCAAGGAAATCTGAAGTTTGCTCAAGGTCAAGCAGAGCAGGCATTAGAACATTGGGAGCGTTCAGCCAAGCTCTATGCTCAACTTAAAGATGAAAATAAGCGCATTGGTAGCTTAATCAACCAAGCTCAAGCACAACAATCGCTAGGACTCTTTCTACGATCGCGGCAAACCCTAACCCAAGTAGAAAAAACTCTGCAAACGCAATCTGATTCTGCACTCAAAGCAATAGGATTGAGAAGCTTAGGAAACGTTTTGTTATTACTGGGAGATACTCAAAATGCTGAACGAGTTTTGCAGCAGAGTTTAGCAACATCAGGCAATGAAGAGATCAGTGCAACACTGATGAGCTTAGGCAACGTAGCGAGAGCCAAACAAGACCGACCAGCCGCACTCAAGTTTTATCAACAGGCTGCTGAGCGATCGAACACGCTAGTCAAGACACAAGCCCAACTCAATCAACTTAGATTACTAACAGAACAAGGGCAGAAAGCAGAAGCACGATTGCCTACGGCAACAGCGAAGCTCACGCTGATCAACACCATCCCAGCCCAACTGGATCAGCTTGCTCCAAGTCGATCAGAAATCTATGCTCGAATTAACTTTGCTCAAAGTTTGATGAGGCTCGGAGGCGAAGAAATCACAGCAGCTAAAGTTTTGGCAATTGGTGTTCAGCACGCAAGAGAGTTAGAGGATCAACGTGCAGAAGCTTACACAGTTGGATATTTAGGCAGCATTTACGAGCGCAATCAACAATGGGGAGAGGCTCAGAAGCTTACAGAACAGGCATTACTCATTACTCAAGCAATGAATGCCGCAGATATGGCTTATCAATGGCAATGGCAGCTAGGACGCATTCTCAAAGCACAAGGAAAGCGAAAGGAGGCAATCGGAACTTACACGGCTGCATTTGACACCTTGCAATCTATTCGTAGCGATCTAGTTGGCACGAATCCTGATCTCCAGTTCTCCTTTCGAGAAAGTGTGGAACCTGTGTATCGAGAGCTAGTTGATTTGTTGTTACGTCAAACGCCAGGAGAAGCCAACCTGCAAAAGGCGCGTC
The DNA here is from genome assembly GCF_052939475.1 of Phormidesmis sp. 146-20. Taxonomy (NCBI): domain Bacteria; kingdom Bacillati; phylum Cyanobacteriota; class Cyanophyceae; order Leptolyngbyales; family Leptolyngbyaceae; genus Phormidesmis; species Phormidesmis sp. 146-20. Next base: position 757 of record NZ_JBJPHT010000105.1, on the reverse strand, counting down.
AAGTGATTGAATCACTTCAACTAGCAGAACTAGACAACTTTTTCCGAACGGCTTGTTTAGAGGGGCAAACAGTTGCGATCGACAAAATTGATCAAACCGCAACGGCTGTAATTTATCCGATTATTCTGTCAGATCGCATTGAAATTATTGTGAGTTTGCCTGGTCAATCATTGCGGCAATATACTGCGATCGCGTCTCAACAAACGGTAGAAAGAACATTAGATCAATTGCGACAAGAATTAGAACAACCGTTTGCGAGTCCAGAAGCAAGACGACTCGGACAGCAAGTTTATGATTGGCTGATTCGCCCGATGGCAACAGATTTAAAGCAAAATCAGATCACAAATCTTGCCTTTGTCCTAGATGGAAGACTACGAAATGTGCCAATGGCAGCACTTTATGATGGTAAGCAGTTTTTGATTGAGAACTACAGTGTTGCGCTCACCCCTGGTTTACAGTTGCTCAATCCTCGATCGGTACAACAAGTGAACCTAAAAGCTTTAGTGGCAGGGCTATCACAAGCTCGAAGTGGGTTCTCAGCATTGCCAAATGTTCAATGGGAGCTAGAAGAGATCAAGACTCAAATTCCGAGTCGAGTCTTGTTGAATGAAGCCTTTACGGGTTCTATGTTGCAAAAACAGATTAATGCGTCACCCTTTACGATTGTACATTTGGCAACACATGGTCAGTTTAGTTCTAATGCAGGGTATGTCAATAGTTTTGTGTCAAAGGTGAAAAGTTAGAGGGGAAATCGGTC
>NZ_JBJPHT010000104.1:0-2933 GCF_052939475.1 Phormidesmis sp. 146-20 | reverse complement strand
AAACTTCGTTTTACCCTCTTTTTTTAACTCAATTTAATTTCTGGAAACGACTATTGGGCTTTGGCTTTCTGCAACAGTGGGTGATCTTTGCTGAGGGCTTTGTCCCAGATGACGATTTCTTTGCCTTGGTCGCGGAATTGTTCGATCACAAATTCAGGTGGGTCGCCTGCGGTGTAGTAGGAAGGTCGATTCGCTCCGCGAAGTTCCAAAGGATCGTCGCAGAAGATTTGGAAGAAGTGCGATCTATATGGATGCTTTGGGCAACAAGGTTTAGCCATTGGTTTTCGGGTGGGGTTTTCTTGGTGTAAGTCATTGTTCTAAGTTGAGGTGAGCCGTAAGCTACCAGACGATCGCTAGATCGAGGATAAATCCCGGTAGAACGTCTTCGCCAGATAGGTGAGTTGGGTCTTCTAAAATTTCAACGGGCTGTCCGATGCGATAGATTTCGATTCTGCGCGTTTTACGGTCGATCAACCAGCCGAGGCGGACTCCGTTTTCGATGTATTCTTGCAGTTTGGTTTGGGTTTCTTCGAGGGTATCAGAAGGGGACATGAGTTCGAGGACAAAATCAGGTGAGATTGGGGGAAATTTCTCTTTTTGCTCTGGGGTGAGTGCGTTCCAACGGGCATGAGCAATCCAGGCGACATCGGGTGAACGGGTTGCGCCGTTGGGCAGTTTGAAGCCAGTGGAGGAATCGAAGCAGACTCCTAGACCAGCTTGGCGATTCCAGATGGCGAAGTTGGCTCCGATTTCAAAGTTACGATTTCCGGTTTCTCCGCCTGTGGGTGACATAATGCTGATTTTTCCGTTTGCGTTGCGTTCAAATTTGACATCGGGATTTGCTCGACAGAGTTGATAAAACTGCTCGTCGGTAAGGTCGATGATGGGTTTGAGATTGAAGGTGTGGTTGACCATTGTTTTCTAGGTGTGAGCAGTTATTCAAGTAAATGAATCTGTGAAAAGGCGGTGTGAACTTTGTTAAATAAGCGTCGATCACACGTCCATAATTCAGCGTTTAGGCGTTCTGCGAGGGCGAGATAGTGAGCGTCATAGGTCGCGGGTAAACTATTTTCTTGTGCTAAGACAAGCGATCGCTGATGCAGTTCGTTGTCTTGGTAAAGGGTGATTGGTAGGGTGAAGACGGCTTGGAGGAGTTGAGAGGATTCTTCGAGCGTGAGCGTGTTGGCGACGACATATCGATACAGCGCGTTGGTGACTTCGTAGAGAAAGAGTGAAGGGGCGACAAGGGTAACTTCAGCCTCTAGCCATTGTTGCCAAAGTGCGGAATAGGTGGGGTTTGTCGCGGGCGATATTGTGATCAGGCGAACGACAAAGCTGGTATCGACGCAAATTGTGGTCATGTTACGGGTTCAGTGGGTTGGGGTTGGGAAAACACGTTTCCATTAGTTGTCGATCGCGTTCTTCCCGCATTTGATGAATTTGGTCGGTGATATCGTCGCTAGAGAGATTGAGGGGGACTCCACCACGTCTAGCAGTGATTTGCTCATGGATTTGGGCAAGGTCTCGCTGGATGGCTTGCCAGGGTTTTTGACGATCGAGCCGTTGTTCTAGTAGCTGGCGTTCTTCGTCGTTGAGGGATTGAATGATTTGAACGAGGGAGTTGACGAGTTGGGTGTTCATATTATTGAGTATCTATTTGCTAAACATTTTATCCCAGGCGGCTAGGACGAGTTTTTGGGTGCGGTATTCGCCGTGGGCACCTCGAAAAATTTAATCTGAGGGTCTTAGATTGAGACAGGTATGAGATCCTAGAAATAGGAAAGCGATAGAGTGAATTTCAATGAGACAACCAGGCTTTTGGGATTGGGAAGAGCGCCAAAGTAAACTAAATCAGAAGAAGGATTTATTGGTTCGTCTCAACGAGATCATGACTTGGGAAACATTTCGTCCCTTACTAGAGCAGATTCATGACAAACCGCGCAAGAATAAGGCTGGACGCAAGCCGATTGATGTTGTTGTGATGTTTAAGCTGTTGGTATTGCAGCAGTTGTACAACATTAGTGATGAAGAATTAGAGTACCAAGTTAGTGACCGATTGTCGAGTTAGTGACCGATTGTCGTTCATGCAGTTTCTTGGCTTTGGTTTGTCAGATGACATACCAGATGCCACAACGGTGTGGTTGTTCCGCAAACAATTGAGCGAGCAGGAATTGATTGAACCGCTCTTTAAGCAATTCGAGGACTATCTCATTGAGCAAGGCTATGCAGCTCAGGGTGGACAAATTGTCGATGCCACGTTGATTCCCGTGCCCAAACAGCATAACAGCGATGACGAGAACAAACAAATCAAGCAAGGAGAAGTTCCTCAATCGTGGCAAGACAAACCGCACAAACGCTCCCAGAAGGACACGGATGCCCGCTGGACAAAAAAGGGCGGTAAGAGCTACTTCGGCTATAAAGACCACATTTGTATTGATGCCGAACACGGCTTGATTCGGCGCTATGCCGTGACGGATGCATCGGTGCATGATTCTCAAGTGCTGGGGCAATTACTGGACGAAGATAACGAGAGCGATCTGATTTGGGCCGACAGTGCTTACCGCTCTGAGGCAATTGAGGAAGTTCTGGAACTGATTGGGTTTGAAAGTCAGATTCATGAGCGAGGCTATCGCAATCATCCCTTAAGCGAGGCGCAGCAGCAATCCAATCGCACCAAGTCCAAAACTCGCGTCAAAGTCGAGCATGTCTTTGGCACTTGGGTGATGCAGATGGGAGGCAAACTGGTGCGTTCCATTGGCATGGTGCAGGCAAAGGCACAATTGGGACTCAAGAACTTGACCGATAACTTGCTGCGTTACACCTTCTTGGAAACCACAGCAGTTCGTTAGGGGCAACCGCTAGGCGGAACCTGCCGATTCAACGGGTATGTCAATAGTTTTGTGTCAAAGGTGAAAAGTTAGAGGGGAAATCGG
>NZ_JBJPHT010000103.1:0-3428 GCF_052939475.1 Phormidesmis sp. 146-20 | reverse complement strand
AGGGGGCTGAAGCCGATTGAAACGAAGCGAGTCACTCTCATCGAACTGACGTTAAGTAATCCAAATCTTGTTGGTTTGATTAGACTTACAAGCCTTGAAAACAGGCAAGGCGATCATCTACGTAAATCCAAAATCTTTCTTGAGACGATACAAGCTCTATCTTTGGGTAGATCGGTAACCTTACGGTCTGCATCGCATGATAGAAGACAGTGTGTTCTGTGCGATCGCGCCATCGCCTCGGAATCTTGTTCTTCTCTAAGAGCAAAATAGATGCTGCTTGAGAGTCGTTTTTAGAATCCTGTTTGGAATGGAGTAACGATCGTGACGGTCGAAAATTGGACATTAGTAGAAAAGGCTCTACAAGAGCAGGCCGTAGAGTTTGAAGCTACATTTGACTTGGCTGCGATTGGGATCGCCCATGTAGGACTGGATGGCCAATGGCTGCGGGTCAATCAAAAACTCTGTGAGATCGTCGGCTACTCTCGTCAAGAACTGCTGCAAAAAACCTTTCAAGAGATTACTTACGCCGCAGATCTAGAAATTGACTTAGCCTACTTTCACCAAATGCTGGCGGGGACGATCAAAACCTATGCGATCGAGAAGCGCTACATTCACAAAAACGGATCGCTGGTTTGGATTCACCTCACGGTTTCGCTGGTTCGCGATGCCGATGACAATCCCAAGTACTTTATCTCGGTGATCGAAGATATCACGGGTCGCAAACAGTCCGAAGACGATCGCGATCGCTTCTTTACCCTGTCGCTGGATATGCTCTGTATCGCTGGGCTGGATGGCTACTTTAAGCGAATCAATCCTGCTTTTGAGAAAATTTTGGGCTATAGCGAAGCCGAATTACTCAACACTCCTTTTATCGAACTGGTGCATCCCGACGACCAAGCCTCTACGCTGGCAGAGATGCAAAAGCTCTCAACGGGGATCAACACGCTGCATTTTGAGAATCGCTACCGTTGTCACGATGGCAGCTATAAATGGATCGATTGGATGACGGCTCCCGTTCCCAAAGAAGGCAGGCTGTATACGGTTGCTCACGATATCACCAGCCGCAAACAGATCGAAGAAGCCCTTCGCCAAGGAGAAGAACGCTATCGGGCGATCGTCAACACCGTTACGTCTGTTTTGTGGACGACTGATGCAGAAGGGCGCTTTGCCGAGCGGCAATTAGGCTGGGAGGATTACACCGGGCAATCTTGGGAAGCGCATCAAGGTTGGGGTTGGGCACAAAAGGTTCATCCTGACGATCGAGAAGCCCTGAAAGCTCGTTGGAAACAGTCGTTGAGCAATGACTCCTTTTATGAAACGGCGGGTCGTCTCTGGTGCGCGGCCACTCAAAACTATCGCTACTTTGAAGCTCGCGCCGTTCCCTTATTTGACTCAGATGGCAAGGTGCGCGAATGGGTGGGGACGATTACCGATGTCCACGATCGCAAACAAGCCGAACTCGAAATCCGTCAGCTAAACGAAAGTTTGGAATCGCGAGTCCATCAGCGCACCGCCCAACTCGAAGCCGCCAACAAAGAGTTAGAATCCTTTTCGTACTCGGTGTCACACGACCTGCGGGCCCCGCTGCGCCACATCGCCGGATTTGTCGAACTGCTGCAAAAAAACCTCAAATCAACCTGTCTTGACCCGACGAGTGAACGATACTTAACCACGATCGCCCACACCACCAAACAAGCAGGCACTTTGATCGACGATCTGTTGTCTTTTTCGCGGATGGGGCGATCGGAGATGCGCTTTATCTCCTTTGAGATGATGGAGCTGTTGCAAGAAGTCAAGCGCGAATTAGAGGTCGAAATTCAGGGACGATCGATTACCTGGAAGATTGACCCATTGCCCTCGGTGCAGGCTGACCCCTCTATGCTGCGGCTGGTCTGGCGAAACCTTCTAGAAAACGCCGTGAAGTATAGCCGTCTGACCCCCAAAGTCGAAATTGAAGTTGGTAGCCTTGACCAGAAAACAGAAATTGTGTTTTTTGTGCGGGATAATGGCATCGGCTTCGATATGCGCTATGTTCACAAACTGTTTGGCATCTTTCAGCGACTCCATACTCAGTCTCAATTTGAAGGCACTGGGATTGGTTTAGCAAACGTCCAGCGCATCATTCACCGTCATGGTGGGCGAGTCTGGGCAGAGGGAGAAACCGATCGGGGTGCGACGTTCTACTTTTCGTTGCCAAAAGAGGCAGGTAGAGTCTGATATCAATTCCCTAAATTAGGCAACAGGCAAAGCATGGAGACGAGAGACGCTAGACCGGAGACCTGAATCTCAAAGTCTAAAGTTCAGTGTCCAATGTTTAAAGTCCAAAATCCAAAGTTGTTTACCCGGTTGCGATTAATCAAGCGGACTTGATCGAGTAGACGGTTACACAGGTGCGATCGGCATCTCTGTATCCCTATCTTCCAGTAGACGCGATTTTTGGGTAGAAGGGTTTTAATGAGGCGAACTGTTGCGGCGAATGGTCTGCATCTCTAGTGGGCAGTGTCTTCGCACTACAGATCTGTTATTGAATGCTTTTCCTAATCGCGTTTCTCACAACGCACTACGGACGACGCACTGTAAACTAACACTGCGGACTACGCACTACGGAGTAAAGGAGATGACAACGATTCCATGACAGAAACGGATATGAGACGTATTTTGCTCGTCGAAGACAGTACCAATGATGTGGAATTGATTTTGACATCGCTGTCTGACAATCACCTGGCAAATGAAGTGGTGGTCGTACGAGATGGAGAGGAGGCACTCAATTATCTTTATCGTCGCGGCATTTTTAAGATGCGGATGGAAGGCAATCCTGTGGTGATTTTGCTCGATCTCAAGTTGCCTAGAGTCAATGGGATGGAGGTGCTTTCTCAGATTCGATCGGAGCCTAGTTTTCGATTAGTGCCTGTGGTGGTGCTGACTTCTTCCCGTGAGGAACCTGATTTGCTCAACTGTTATGAGTTGGGGGCCAATGCCTATGTTGTCAAGCCGATCGACTTTCACGAATTTGTGGATGTGATCAAACAGGTCGGACTCTTCTGGGCCGTCGTCAATCAACCCCCACCAGGATCGTTGCCCTCCGCGAGTAGTAACCGATAGAAGGTAGGGATGAGGGAGGAAGGATGAGGGATGAGGGAGGAAGGATGAGGGAGGAAGGATGAGGGAGGAAGGATGAGGGATGAGGGATGAATAAAGCTTTGTGTTGTGATTCTAATACTGTTTTGCTTTATTCATCGTTGGTCTCTCATCTCTGCTTGGTGGTCAATTTAGTGAAGGACTTTAGACAAAATAGTATTTAAAGCCAAAGGTCTTTCGCTTAACGTCTTTTCTGTTTTGCTCAAGGTCTTTTGCGTTTCGTCTAGCGTCTTTTCTGGGATTGTAAAATAAATTGTGTCAAAGGTCAGAAGTTGAGATCTAATGAACTA
>NZ_JBJPHT010000102.1:0-4450 GCF_052939475.1 Phormidesmis sp. 146-20 | reverse complement strand
TGGGGGACTTTCGGACAGGATTTCTTGCTCAAAGTCCCCCAAACTTGGGGGATTTGGGGGGCTGCCTAGAGTGATCGCTACAGCGAGGAATTTCATCGAATTCACGTTAAGTTACATTTCTGCACAAGTCCTGCATTTTTCAGATCTACCGTAGAAGAGTCAGAAAAAGCACATTCCTTTCTATTCATACAGAACTCTTGTGATGTCTTTATTTCGCCAAATCGCGACTAGGGTCATACAGTCAGGGTATCTCTCATCCAAGACCGAACAACAGCTAAAACGGCTTGCTAGTGTCTATTTTGACTCAGATGATGTTGACACCATTATATTGTTGCAACAAGCCCTACTATCAGGCAAAGTGCAACGCATTGATGACTGATACGGAGCCGTTTTGCATTCACAAAATCAGGGGTAGCAACAAGCGTCAGGAGTCCGAAAACGCCTTAGACATCAGACCTTAGACATCAGACCTTAGACATCAGACTTTAGCCCCATCTGTCTAGTGTCTAAACTCCGCTCACTTCTGTCAGGATGGCGCTCTACACCATCGGACTACAACTCTCTATTAACGTAAATTCGATGAAAGCTTTCACTGCGGTTATTAATTTGGACAGTCCCCTAAATCCCCAAATTCTGGATAACCTCGTCGAATTCGCGTTCTATTAACCTCATCTTTCTCAAAGAAGGAGGAAGCCGGATTCAAGGTTCTCTTTTTGGAGGGCTTTAGGGAAACTGAAGTGCGGCGATCGTCAACATCACTTCACCTTGCAATCTATTAATCCGCTCTCATGCATCTCCACCACTACTCAACTAACTCCCATTCATAGTTGCCGCTGGCACCCCTGCTCCGGAGATTTCACCATGTTAAAACGATTCAACGCAGCAATCATCATTCACGAATGCGTGCAGCGTTTGCAGCAAGGCTATCAATCGGCTTATGGATACGAAACCCTCGAACAAGTTCGTCTGATTACAGCGATCGCTCACACGACATTAGGCGCGATCGCTCGTACCACTGCTGCCTATCACGACCTCGAACATACGGTTTTGGTGACGCTGACCGGGCAAGGAATCCTACAGGGCAAACTGCAAAAAGATGGTAACGTCTCATCCCAGGATTGGATTCACACAATTGTCGCGCTACTGTGTCATGACATTGGCTATGTGGGAGGGATTTGTCAAAGCGATCGCCCCCAGCAAGCCCTATATAGTGACGGATGCGGTTGTTTGGTCTCGCTGCCCAAGACAGCTACCGATGCCAGTCTCACGCCCTTTCATGTCGATCGCGGCAAACAGTTTATCGACGAAGCTTTTAGCCATGAGCCGCTGATTGACTTAGAAATTCTCAAAAACAACCTGGAAATGACTCGGTTTCCGGCACCCCAGGACGGACTGCACGCTGACATCGACACTTATCCAGGTTTGGTGCGTGCCGCTGATTTAATCGGACAGCTAAGTGATCCCCACTACCTAGAAAAACTCCCTGCTCTGTTTAAAGAACTTCAAGAAGTGGGTTCTGCGGACAAGATGGGCTATGAAACTTCTCAAGATTTGCAGTTAGCTTTTCCTGATTTCTACTACAGTGTTGTTGTTCCTTATATCCAACCCGCAATGGACTATTTGCGGCAAACAAAGTCGGGTAAAGCTATTCTGCTAGGTCTGCACTTAAATGTAGTGGCGGCTGAAGTTGATTTGGAGTTAACTGCAATGACAGAAGACAAATTTTTCAGTCAAAAGCCCCAGCAAGGAAATCTAAGCCAAGCTTTTCGGTCTAAAGCAAAAAAATTCCCTCAAGCCTGTCCCCGACTTTTTGAAGGGGATCTTTGCTTCCATTGAGTCTCTTGATACGTAGGCAGCGTTATCTTTTTAACGGGACGTGAATTCGATGCAAGATTTTCGCTTCGTGTTCAAGCCTCAGTCCCCCAAGCTGCCAATCCTGGGGAACTTTCAGACAAAATTTCGTCGAATTCACGCTCTTTTAGCGTTGCACCGTACTTGCCGATTGGTTGAATAAGACCGATCGCGTTTCTTCAACACTAAGATTTTGAGTCTTAAAGGCCTCCGCTTTCTCATAAGCTCGAATCGTCGCCGGGCGTTCTTTAATCGCCTCAAACCAGCGCTTTAGGTGCGGAAAATCTTCTAAATTTTGACCCTGGCGATCGTAGGGCACGACCCAAGGATAAGCGGCCATGTCGGCGATCGAGTAGTTGCCTGCTACAAATTCACGATCGCTGAGACGCTGGTTGAGAACAGCATAGAGTCGTCCGGTTTCTTTGACGTAGCGGTCGATCGCGTAGGGAATCTTCTCAGGCGCATATTGATTGAAGTGGTGATTTTGACCCGCCATTGGCCCTAGTCCGCCCATTTGCCAAAAGAGCCATTGCAGTACCTCAACTCGACTTCGCAAATCCTCACCGATCAGCTTTCCAGTTTTTTCGGCTAGATAGAGCAAGATGGCACCCGACTCAAAAACAGAAATAGGTTCTCCGCCACCAACAGGCTCGTGATCGACGATCGCCGGAATTCGATTGTTGGGCGAAATTTTGAGAAATTCGGGCTGAAACTGATCGCCTTTGCCGATATTGATGGGCGCGATCGTGTAGGGCAGCCCAACTTCTTCCAAAAACATCGTAATCTTGTGGCCGTTGGGGGTCGTCCAATAGTAAAGATCAATCATGGATTTGTCTCCTAGTGGTCTTTTGAACTAACGCTCAATCTCGAACTTTGCAGCGCTTCTGGCAAATGCTTCTAGCGCCAAGAGCTTTGATTGGTCTGAGAAACTTGAATGACTAAACTGTATCGCTAAATTGTTTGGAGTGCAACTGTTTGAATACCAAGAAAATTAGAGTGTTGGGGGCAGCACTTGTTGCGCTCAAGAATACCTGGCGATTAATGTTAGCTTCGCAAGTGTCTTCGGCAACGCTGCTATCAGAACGAAGTCCACCTCCGCGGACTAACGGTTAAAATCGCTTTTTTAGTATGCGAAGGCACACTTCGTTCTTGTAGCCCCGACTTGAGTCGGAGGGCACCTATGATTCGTACAGAGTCTTGAGTGAAGTTTGATATGGTCTACCCAACGCCTGAGCCGCCGATTCCCTTGCCCGACCCGACTCCAAATCCTGCCCCCGAACCGATTCCTAGCCCAGTTTAGAGATCGACCGCGAGTTTACCCGTCGTCAGGGGCGAATATTGGATAGGATGGTCTATGGCCTCTCCTACACAGGGCATAACCTGAGACTGACATGCTAAGAGCCGGGATTGTTGGACTTCCCAACGTTGGAAAATCGACTTTATTTAATGCCCTAGTGGCCAATGCCAAAGCGCAGGCAGCCAACTATCCTTTTTGCACGATCGAACCCAACACGGGCATCGTCGCTGTCCCTGATGAGCGGCTTAACGTGCTGGCAACCCTTTCTAGCTCAGTAGACATCATCCCGGCGCGGGTCGAGTTTGTCGATATCGCGGGGCTGGTCAAAGGGGCGAGTCAAGGTGAAGGACTGGGCAACCAGTTTTTGGCCAACATTCGAGAAGTGGATGCGATCGTCCATGTGGTACGCTGCTTTGAGGATGACGACATCATTCATGTGTCTGGGTCGGTCGATCCGGTGCGCGATGCTGAAATCATTAACTTAGAATTGGGTCTGGCTGATTTGAGTCAGATCGAAAAACGAGTCGAACGCGCCCGCAAACTCGCCCGGACGAGCAAAGAAGCTCAAGTCGAAGTGGCCGCCCTAGAAAAACTGCTCCCAGTTCTCAACGAAGGCAAGCCTGCCCGACAAGTTGTGTTGACTCCAGAAGAAGAACTGTTGATCAAACCATTGGGACTTCTGACTCGCAAGCCGATTATCTACGCCGCCAACGTTGCCGAAGATGAGCTTGCCAGTGGAAACGACTGGACGAAGCAAGTTCAAACCCTGGCTGCTGAGGAGAATGCTCAAGCGGTGATCGTCTCGGCTCAAGTCGAATCAGAGCTTGTAGAACTGTCAGAAGAAGAGCGATCGGACTTCCTATCTTCGTTGGGCGTTGAGGAAGGCGGCTTAAAGTCTTTGATTCGCGCAACCTACGCACTGTTGGGTCTGCGAACCTACTTCACTACGGGGCCCAAAGAAACTCGCGCCTGGACAATCCACGCAGGCATGACTGCCCCTCAAGCCGCAGGGGTTATTCACACTGATTTTGAGCGAGGCTTTATTCGGGCAGAAACGGTGGCTTACAAGGATCTGGTGACCACGGGCGCGATGAATGCGGCCAAAGAAAAAGGACTGGTTCGCAGTGAAGGCAAGGAATATGTGGTGCAAGAAGGCGATGTGATGCTGTTTAGATTCAACGTTTAGAATCCTGAATTGAATAAGATCGATGATTGCCTGGTTGCTTCGCCCCCTAAATCCCCCATGCTGGGGGATTTAGCGATTATCTTGAATGTCAAGCCGGAAGCGCAACTTTTTCAGGG
>NZ_JBJPHT010000101.1:0-5229 GCF_052939475.1 Phormidesmis sp. 146-20 | reverse complement strand
AGAATCTAAGGTCTTACGGCGTTATCGCTGTCTAATTTTGTCCGGACTATTGCTGCATCGCAAACTTAGAATTGAACAGACAAGCTGCCTTGAACGGTAAAAGGAATCCCAGGAATGATACTTGAACGGCTTTGCGTACCCGCAAAATAAACCGTGTCAAACAGATTCTTAAAGTTGAGTCCTGCTCGAACCTTACCTGTGTTGTAGAAAATGCCTGCATCGACCCGCGCATAGCTTGGAACTTGAAAACTGTTTGCTAAGTCGCCCGATCGCCCATCTACAAAAAACACACCTGCTCCAAATCCTAACCCTTTGAGCCTGCCTGATTGCAGTGTGTAAGTCGTCCACAAGCTGGCAGTGTTGTAAGGAATGTTCACAAGCTGATTGCCTGCGGCGAAGCGATTATCTTGAGCAATTTCAGCATCCGTGTAAGCGTAAGAAGCAATCACGTTCCAGCCAGGTAAAACTTCCCCGACGATATCCAGTTCGATGCCTTGGCTGCGTTGTTCTCCCACTTGGATTGAGAAATTTTGATCTCTTGGGTCAGAGGTCAATACATTCGTTTTTGTGATTTTGTAGCCTGCGAGTGTGGCAGACAGTCGATTGGGAATCAAATCAGCTTTGACCCCAATTTCGTATTGTGTTCCCCGTTCGGGCTTGAAGGTTTCTCGATCGAGATCTCGCCCAATTTGCGGCTGAAACGATCGTGCATAATTTGCATAGAAAGCAAGCGTTTTGCTCGGTTGATATACCAGTCCAGCATTTGGAGAAAAAGCATTTCCAGTCTGCTGAATACTCAAAGCTGGAGCGCCAGGACGGATTTCTTCTTGATCATAAGTATCAAACCGTCCACCTAAAACAAGCTTGAGGTTATCTAGTAGATCAATCTGATTTTGTAGATAGATGCCCAATGTTTTAACATCACTGTTGACATCCAGTTCTGGGCGACGACGCAAGGGTGAGATGACAACACTGTTATAGTTTGGGTTAAACAAATCAATTGGGCTAGCTGTTCCGGTGAAGTTGTTATTGAACCAGCCAGAGATTTTTGTCAGCTCAATTCCTGCTAAAAGTGTATGTTTGATCGGGCCAGTATTAAACTTGCTAATTAGATCATTTCGCCAGGTGTAAGTATCAAATAGTTGATCAATGGTACTTGTATTAAGTGGGACAGTCCGATTGTCTGGGCGGAGATTGCCTGCTTGAACCGTTAGAGGGCGGAGTTCCTGGCTGCTTGTGATGCGTAAAGTACTGCGAAAAGATAAGCGATCGCTAAACTGATGATCAAGAGATAAGTAGGCTCGTTTTTCATCAAACTCATTTGATTTGCTTCCGGGGCCGAGATAGCGACTAATCGGAACATCAGGCACACCTCTACCTAATGCAACAAGTCCCCGATCGATCGGTCGCTCATCTTTGAGAAATGATCCTTCAAACGACAGCATTGTGCGGGGGCTAATTTTCCAGGCGAGACTGGGTGCAAGAAAGATGCGATCGCTGTCAACAAAATCACGAAAGCTTTCAGCCCGTTCAACTGCCACATTTAATCGATAAGAAACCGTACCTGTTGCATTCAGGTTGTCCGAAAAATCAAAGGTCGGACGAAAAAAACCATAGCTACCAACATTCAGACTCACAGTGTATGAAGGTCTGAACAGAGGTTTCTTACTAACAAAGTTGACCACTGCTCCTGGCTCGACCTGCCCAAATAGCACCGAAGCGGGGCCCTTCAACACCTCAATCTGCTCAATGTCGGCAGTCTCGATCGAGGTGAGCGAGTTAAATCTAAACAAGGCTCCTGCACTACTGCCTTCTAGCAGCCCATTGCGAAATTGAGTAACTGGAAAGCCTCGCCCTAAAAATTGTGAAAGCCTACCACCAAATGAATTGCCAAAAGTAATCCCACTGACATTTCGCAACGCATCATCAACCCGAGTTCCCCCTTGATCTTCTAAAACCTGTCGGGGAATCACCTGAATGTTTGCCGGAATGTCGCGCAGGGGGGTGTTGGTTCGAGTTGTTGATTCTGCGCTTGGAACTCGATAGCCTCGTGCCCCATCTCCTGTTACAGTTACCTCTTCTTCATCCGGCTCTATTGCCTGTGCAATGGATGTAAGTTCTGCGGTTTGGGTAAAAGAAGGGGGCTGTGCTGGCTCTAAATCAGCCGCTCGCTTAGAGATTTTTGCTAAACCTTGCGTTGTGGAAATTGATGATTCCTTTGTAGTAGAAGACTCATTCCCATCTAAAGATTCAGCTTGTGCAGCCGAAACCTGAACTGCTAACCCAACAAACAGTGCGATCGCTGGAAACTTTGCAGAGCAAATCACACCAATCCAATCAATTTTCGTCATGCTCATCACACACACACAAGTCTTATGAACAACGATTCAGTCTTTGACCGATCGCAGAGGGAACTAACATTTTGCAGTATCAACTTCCCGCCTGATCAAGCAGTGCAGGAGGCATCAACAGGTTCTATCTCAAAACTTTGAGGTAGCTTCTAGTTGTAGAGCGATCGCAGAGTAGCAAAGGCTAGAAACCTTTATCCCTCAAGCGATTCAAGTTTAATTGAGAAGCATTCTCATGATTAGCATTGACAGCACTGTATATGACTTTTTATACGGCTGTCAAGTTGTTGAGCCTATGCATAATTGCTGAAAAAATGATCTGGAGAGTAGACTTTTGCGCCTTTACAGGTTTAGTCCCTCCCCCCTGGATTGTTCTATTTTGAGTAAAAGTGCTAGTATTTCTTTCCAGCAGACTTATGATTTAGCAGAATTTAGCAGAAAACTTATCTAGAACCCTGTGTTCTAAAACGCATTTTGTTTTGCGATCGCACCCTCATGAGAAAGGCTCTTTTTCGCGTTTTGCTCGTGGTTGCGGCGGCTGTCATAGTTATTTTGCCAAGCTGTACCCAACCGAGTTCCCAATCTTCTCAAACTTCATTAACCTTTTCCTGGTCACAAGATGTAAGGTCACTAAATCCCCATCGATATGGGCCGAGTCAGATGTTTGCTCAAGATATGATCTATGAGCCACTTGTCACTTACGAGCGCGGCGGCAAGATTCAGCCTGCACTGGCAGAAAGTTGGAAGGTGTCACCCAACGGTCAACAGGTGACGTTTCAGCTTCGTAAAGGAGTAAAATTTTCGGACGGTACGCCGTTTGATGCAGTTGCGGCGAAAGCTAACTTTGATCAGATTTTGCAAAATCGAAAAGAGCATGACTGGCTCGGACTGGTGCAAGCCATCGATCGCGTCGAAGCCGTGGGCGATCGCACATTGCAAATGTTTTTGAAGACTCCCTACTATTCTGTCTTGCAAGAACTCACATTAGTTCGCCCTGTGCGCTTTCTGTCGCCCAAAGCGTTTCCAGACAGCGGAACCACTGCCCAAGGAATTAGAGCGCCAATTGGGACTGGAGCCTGGGTGCTTTCTGACTATCGGAAAGATACTTACGCCGTTTTTAAGCGCAATGAAAACTACTGGGGTCAAAAACCAGCACTCGAACAAGTGACCGTCAAAATCATTCCAGATAGCGAGACACGAGTTTTAGCATTTGAGAAAAACGAAGTCGATCTGATCTATGGCAGCGATGAAATTAGCCTCGACTCATTTCGGCAACTGCGTGATTCTGGTCAATACATTGCAGAAGTCTCTCCCCCTTTGAACACGAGAGCCTTCGCAATCAACACCAATCGCGGCGCAACCAAAGACCTCAAAGTGCGGCAGGCCATTCAGCATAGTGTTAATAAAGATGCGATCGTAACAGCCATCTTTTACAACACAGAGCAAAAAGCAGATACCTATCTTTCAAAAGAAGTGCCTTATGCCAATGTTGAGTTACAACCTTATTCCTATGATGTCGATCGCGCCAAAGCGCTACTTGATCAAGCTGGATGGCAGCAACCCGCAGGACAAGCAATCCGCCAGAAAAACGGTCAGCCACTGACACTTGACTTATCGTTTGGGGGTGACAATAAGGTCGATCGCGCGGTCGCAGAAGCCATTCAATCTGATTTGAAAACCGTGGGAATCGAGGTGAAGCTACTAGGTGAGGAAAGGCAAGCCTGGAGAGAGCGGCAAGCAAGCGGTGAGTTTCATTTGATTGTGAATGAGACTTGGGGCCCGCCTTATGAACCTCAAGCAATGGTGTCATCGATGCGTGTTCCAAGTCATGCCGACTATGCTGCACAACAGGGTCTGCCGATGAAAGCAGAGATCGATCGTAAGATTGGCGAAGTATTGACAACAACTCAGAAAGAAAAGCGCCAACAGCTTTATCGAGACATTCTCACGACGCTGCATGAACAAGCCGTTTATCTGCCGATTTCTTACTCTACGAATGTTGCCGTATTGCACAAAAACCTCTCAGGATTTGAATTTATGCCCCAAGCTTATCAAGTCCCCATTAGCAAACTCAGCAAGTCTTAACCTTCTTCTAATCCTGTGAAACTAACCAACCACTATGTTTTTAGGCGTGGCCTGCAATTGATTCCAGTTTTGATAGGAATCTCGATCGTGGCATTTCTCTTACTTCAACTCATGCCCAGCAATCCTGCTGTTGTTGTGCTTCGAGCCACCGACACTCCGACGACCCCAGAAGCGATCGCAGACATGCGAGAAAAGCTCGGTCTAAATCGTCCACTTTTGATTCAGTATCTAGACTGGCTTTGGCATGTTTTAAGATTGGATTTTGGGCGATCGTTCGTGACAGGCAAGCCAGTTTTACAGGAAGTCATCAACTACATTCCGACAACGTTGATGCTGATGCTCTGTACAACGGTGCTGATTTTTGTAGTAAGTTTGCCAATGGGGATTTTAGCTGCTTTGTATCGGGATACTGTTTTCGATCAGGTGAGTCGGCTATTTGCTTACATTGGCGTATCGATGCCGAGTTTTTGGCTGGGTTTTTTGCTGCTGTATGTATTTAGTTTCAAGCTCGGCTGGTTTTCGATTACAAGTCGCGGCTCGATCCTGGATTGGGTTTTACCATCAGTTACTTTAGCGTTTGCACCTGCGGCAGTTTATGCAAGATTGCTGCGCGGCAGTATGCTCGAAAGTCTAAATCAAAACTATGTACTGTATGCCAGGGCAAGAGGACTGTCAGAGCGCCTGGTGGTGCTGCAATATGGGTTAAAGAATGCACTCTTGCCAGTCGTTACGGTGTTTGGCTTGGGTATGTCAATAGTTTTGTGTCAAAGGTGAAAAGTTAGAGGGGAAATCGGTC
>NZ_JBJPHT010000100.1:0-6545 GCF_052939475.1 Phormidesmis sp. 146-20 | reverse complement strand
GGCTTGGTGAATGCAAGGAGCAAGCTTAATCATTAATTTAGAAATGCGCTCTAAGGGCTACCGTGTACAGACAAGCAGATTGATCAGTCATTGCCGAGATGTTCCGCCCCCTACGTCCCCCATTTTGGGGAACTTTGAGTAGAAAGATTTTTACAGTTCAAGCAATTTCTCAAGGGTTCAAAGTCCCTCACTCGTGGGGGATTTAGGGGGCTGAAGCCGACTGAAACGAAGCGATTAACGACTTATGTATACACGATGGACTTCTAGTACCAAACTCACTAGTTACTGATACAGATCCTCGCCCCCTAAATCCCCCATTTTGGGGGACTTTGAAACGGCTTCCCTGATAGGTTTTTTTCAAATCTGAGAGATAGAAATCGGTTAATCAACTGATTTTTTATGAGTATCATTTGTTGGTTGATTTGGTATAAGGGAGATTAGAAAAAATGTACAGCTTTGCAAAGCGTTGGTATGAGATTCTTAAGGAATTTGAGTTAAGAAATTTAAGCTTTGATTTTTGCTCACCCACGATATCTGAAAAAACACAAGTCAATCTTTCTTTAGAAAGAATTGCATCTACCGATAGAGGTGGAAAATTGTATTTGTTTCTAACTTAGAATAGCTGTCGTTGAGAAACCTCCGCAAAGTCAGAGGGTAGACAAAATAATCACATAGACCTGCCCAACGCTGCGATATCACAGGTCTAGCACTTGTTCACATTTGGAAATTTGCCATGTATGAAGTCGTCCAAGCGGTCTTAAATAGCGAAGAAAAAATCGCGCTGCGCCAACTGATCGAAGCCCTGAGCGAATCGGGGAACCGTTACTTTTTGAGGAATGAAATCCTTTTAGCGTTTGCAGATTATTGTCATCGATCGCAAAAACCAGGTTACTTTTATCGCGCCTCGTCGCTGGGTAAGCTGATTCATCACACTCACGAGATCATGCTAGAAAGCGACAACATCTGGCTAATCGTGCGCCCCTGGATTGCCAGCCAACAGATCTGGCGCTGGGATGCAGACCTCGAAAAAGCTGAACGCATGACCCCCCAAGCACTCCTCGAAGCGCGCGATCGCCTAGTCAATCGGGCCCAGCCTCAGATTTTTGAGCTAGATGTCAGTGCGTTTTACAAAGATAGTCCTGAAATTAGCGACCCGCGCACCATTGGTCAGGGGCTAGAGTTTCTCAATCATTATCTGTGTGATGAGTTGCAGACCAATCCTCAATACTGGTTAGACGCACTGTTTGAAGCGCTGCACTTGCGTCAATATAATGACATTCCGCTGCTGGTCAACGATCGCATTCACAACGGACAAAAACTTCGCGAACAGGTTCAACAAGCGCTGCGATTTTTACGACTTCATGATCCGGATGCGGCCTATGCCGACTTTCACCCCAAGCTGCAAGAAATGGGACTGGAGCCAGGATGGGGCAATACGATCGGGCGAGCCTGCGAAACATTAGAACTGCTCGATCGCTTGATTGACAGTCCCCAACCCGCAATCTTAGAGGCATTTGTGTCTCGTGTGCCTGCGATTTTTCGAGTGGTGCTGGTCTCGGTGCATGGGTGGGTGGGCCAAGAAAGTGTGCTGGGGCGACCCGAAACCGCCGGACAGGTGGCTTATGTGTTGGATCAAGCCCGGAGTCTAGAAAATAAGCTGCGAGAAGACATTCAGATTGCAGGACTCGATTTGCTGGGAATCCAACCCCAGGTGGTGATTTTGACGCGGCTCATTCCCAATTGTGAAGGCACTCAGTGTGGGCTGCGCTTAGAAAAAATCGATGGGACAGAGCACGGCTGGATTCTCCGGGTGCCCTTTCAAGAATTTAACCCCAACGTCACTCAAAATTGGATTTCTAAATTTGAAATCTTCCCTTATCTAGAAAGCTTTGCGCTAGATGCCGAAGCCGAACTGCTCAAACAATTACAGGGTCGTCCCAATCTAATTATTGGTAACTACACCGATGGCAATTTGGTAGCATTTCTATTAGCGCGTCGGCTCAAAACGCTGCACTGCAATATTGCTCATTCTTTAGAGAAACCTAAATACTTATTCAGCAATCTTTATTGGCAAGATTTAGAGGATCAGTATCATTTTTCGGCTCAATTTACCGCCGATTTGATCAGCATGAATGCGGCAGACTTTGTGAT
Organism: Phormidesmis sp. 146-20; assembly: GCF_052939475.1. NCBI lineage: Bacteria > Bacillati > Cyanobacteriota > Cyanophyceae > Leptolyngbyales > Leptolyngbyaceae > Phormidesmis > Phormidesmis sp. 146-20. Next base: position 4,394 of record NZ_JBJPHT010000100.1, on the reverse strand, counting down.
CACATCGTCGTATCAAGAAATCGTCGGAACGCCTGAAACAGTGGGACAGTACGAATCCTACAAGTGTTTTACGATGCCTCAGCTTTATCACGTCGTCGATGGGGTTAATCTCTTTCATCCCAAGTTTAATCGAGTGCCACCGGGAGTAAATGAGACGTTTTTCTTCCCTTACACTCAGACAGAAGATCGACGCAACTGTACGCGCATTCAAGACTTAATCTTTCAGCGTCAATCCGATGACATTTTGGGCAATCTGCAAAATTCTGAGAAGCGATCGATGCTGGCCGTTTCTCCCATAAATGCCATCAAAAATCTTGCGGGATTAGTGGAATGCTTCGCCAAAAATCAGGAACTTCAAGATAAGTGCAATCTGATTTTAGTCACCAACAAAATACATGCTTCAGCCGCAAAAAGTCCCGAAGAAGCGGACGAAATTGCAAAGCTGCATCACCTGATCGACCACTATCAGCTTCACGATCGCCTGCGGTGGATTGGCATTCGGCTCCCCAGTGAAGATCTGGGAGAAGTGTATCGAGCGATCGCGGACAAAGGCGGGATTTTTGTGCATTTTGCGCGATTTGAGGCGTTTGGACGCACCATTTTAGAAGCGATGATCTCTGGCTTACCGACCTTTGCCACTGAGTTTGGCGGAGCCGTAGAAATCATTCAGGACGAAGAAAACGGCTTTTTGATCAATCCCACCGACTTTGAATCCAGCACTCAAAAAATCTTGCAGTTTCTCCAACAGTGTGACGCTGACGCTATGGCATGGAAAACACTATCCGACAAATCCATCCATCGCATTCGCGAACAGTATAATTGGCGGTTACACACAGAGCGATTATTGGCGATCGCCAAAGTTTACGGATTTGGCAGCTACATTTCTCGTGACAGTCGCGAACCTCTGATGCGATACCTGGAAGCGTTATTTCATCTGCTTTATAAGCCAAGAGCCGACCTGATCTTGGAACAGCACAAGCAGCGATGAAGTCATCAGTGTTAAGTTGTCTACCAAAACAAAAACAAGTCTTAAGTTCTGAATGAAAGTACAACAACCGCCGGGGGGAGAGGGACAATAGAAAAAGTTTCACGACCTCAGTAGCACAGAACACAATCAACCCTTTCTAGATTGGCGTGACTTTTAGAAGACTAGCGCTGCAACTGCACAATTTAAAAAGCTGCCTAAATTCCTTCGCTAGTGAGAACTTTGAATCAGAACCCCAGGCTTGAAGTTCTCTAACACGCCCGATCGAGGACAAAAACCGAATTCCAACGCAAAAAAACTTCCTGAAAACAGACTCAGACGTTAAATTGACGGCCCATTCCTTCCCCCGTGACGATATGCAGACCCAATCTCCCCCTCCCCAAGTCGATCAAGCCCTGCTCATGAATACTCCAGATCAATCTCCTGCCCTCAGATACACCGATTGGACATTGATCGAAACTCAATGGATTCCTGACCAACTACACGCTAGAGAAACCGTCTTTACGATCGGCAATGGCTACGTCGGCACCCGCGGCACCTTTGAGGAAGGCTACCCTCGCGCGACTCCTTCGACGCTGATTCATGGCGTTTATGACAGTGTGCCTGTGATGTACACCGAGTTGGTCAACTGTCCCGATTGGCTGCCTTTGTCGGTGAGCCTGAATGGAGAGCGGTTTCGCCTGGAGCAGGGAGAAATTTTGAGCTATGAGCGACAGTTGGATGTGAGGCGAGGTTTGTTGAGTCGATCGGTGCGGTGGCGCAGTCCCAATGGCAAGACGATCGAGTTGAAGTTTGAGCGATTTGCGAGTTTGGCTGACCAGAATGTGTTGGCTTTGCGCTGTCAGATCACGCCGATCGACTTTAGTGGCTATATCGAAGTCCAGGCGAGTATGAATGGCTATCCCGAAAATCAGGGCTTTAATCACTGGGAATGGCTCAATCAGGGCAAAGCTGATCAGGGTGTGTGGCTCCAGGTGCGGACTCGCAGTTCGAGAATTGAGTTAGGGATGGCTTCAGGAATGACGATCTCTGGGGCAGAAGCGTCGTTACAGGTGACGAGCGTTCCCGGTTATCCCACCCTGACTTCTGGATTTATGGCAGCAGATGGGCAGACGGTGACCGTCGAAAATGTGATCACGGTTTTCACCTCTAGAGAGGTCGAATTGCCTGCCCAAGCGGCTCAAACAAAATTGGCCGACTTGCCGCCTTATGATCAATTACTCAAAGCCCACGAGCAGGCCTGGAGTCAGGTGTGGCAAACCAGCGATGTCGTGATCGAAGGCGACACCAGAGCACAACTTGCGATTCGTTACAACCTGTTTCAGCTATTGATTGCGGCTCCTCAACAGGACGATCGCGTTAGCATTCCCGCAAAAACGCTCTCTGGCTTTGGCTATCGAGGTCACGTCTTTTGGGATACCGAGATTTTTCTGCTGCCCTTTTTTACTTATACGCAGCCCACGATCGCTAAAAATCTGCTCACCTATCGCTACCACACCCTGGCCGGAGCGCGACGCAAAGCGGTCTACTATGGCTACAAAGGGGCGATGTTTGCCTGGGAAAGTGCCGATACGGGGGATGAAGTCACGCCTCGTTGGGCGTTGCCGACTGACCCTTATGCCGAAGATATCCGAATTTGGTGCCGCGATCGGGAGATTCACATCAGCGCAGATATCTCGTATGCAACGTGGTATTACTGGAAAGCAACAGGCGACGATGAATGGATGCGCGATTGTGGGGCGGAATTGATTTTAGATACGGCGGTGTTCTGGAGAAGTCGCGTTGAGTGGAATACCAAAAAAGAATACTATGAAATCCGAGAAGTAATCGGAGCCGATGAATATCACGAACACGACGTACACAACAGCGCATTCACCAATCGGATGGCTCAGTGGAATCTAGAAAAAGCAATTTATGTCTTTGATTGGCTGTTTCACACCTACCCCGACAAAGCGATCGAGCTACAGCAAAAATTACAACTGACTTCAGAGCGGCGATCGCGTTGGGAAGATATTGTCAAAAACATCTCCATCCCCTATGACAAAAAGACGGGCTTGATTGAAGAGTTTGACGGCTTTTTTGCCCTCGAAGACATCAACTTAGCAGACTATGAGCCGCGCACAAAATCCATGCAGTCCATTTTGGGCATTGATGGCGCTAACAAGCGTCAAGTTCTCAAACAGCCCGACGTATTGATGCTGTTGTATCTGATGCGTCAATCTCAAGAGTTTCCCTACAATCTGGAGATCTTGCAGAAAAATTGGGACTACTACGCCCCGCGCACTGATATTACCTATGGCTCCTCGCTTGGCCCGGCGATTCATGCCATTCTCGCGTCTGATTTGGGTGATCCGCAAGAAGCTTACGATCGCTTTATGCAGGCCGCAATGGTCGATCTCGAAGATGTGCGCGGCAATGCCGCCGAAGGGATTCACGGAGCGTCTGCGGGGGGCATTTGGCAAGCGGTAATTTGGGGATTTGCGGGGGTAAAACTAACCGAAGCAGGGCCGATCGCCAACCCTCATCTGCCTCCCAATTGGACGCGATTAAACTTCAAACTACACTGGCGCGGTGAATGGCACGAATTTGATCTGACGAATGCAACGACTAGCAGTTCAGAACCCGTAATTCAGCAGGTGAAATCATGACTCCATCGGACAATTCTCTGACGAATTCAGCCCCTTTGCCCCATCCTTTTGACGTTCAGGGCGTGATTTTTGATCTAGATGGCGTGTTGACAGACACCGCAGAATATCACTACCGATCGTGGCAGCGATTAGCGGATGAAGAGGGGTTGCCCTTCGATCGTCAAGCGAATGAAGCGCTGCGAGGCGTGTCTCGTCGTGAATCGTTAATGCACATCATTGGGAGCCGATCGTATACAGAAGCGCAAATCCAGGAGATGATGGAGCGCAAAAACAAAAACTACGTCGAATCGATCAAAGAGGTGACTCCAGCCGATCTACTTCCGGGATCGCTAGAGCTATTAGACGAACTCAGGCAAGCCGGAATCAAAACAGCATTAGGATCGGCCAGCAAAAATGCTCGTACCGTGATTGAGAAACTGGGCATTGTCGATCGAATCGATGCGATCGCCGATGGCTACAGTGTGCAAAATCCCAAACCTGCACCGGATCTGTTTCTCTTTGCGGCTAATGAGATTGGGTTACAGCCGTTTCAGTGTGTCGTGATCGAAGACGCAGCGGCGGGAATCGAGGCCGCGATCGCGGCGGGAATGTGGGCGGTCGGATTGGGGCCGAGCGATCGAGTTGGGGCAGCCCATGTCGTGTTACCCAGTCTTGAAGGCATCAAATGGTTAGACTTACGAACAAAATTAGCGAACGTCGCGAGTAGCAACACTTCGGACAAAATTAAGCAGCGATCACGCCGTAGGAGCGCAGACTTTCGT
>NZ_JBJPHT010000099.1:0-6682 GCF_052939475.1 Phormidesmis sp. 146-20 | reverse complement strand
TAGGTTCATGACTTCACTCTACCTCTTTTACTTCTACGATAGGAGATCTTGGTAATGACAAGCAACTTTGGGGGATTTAGGGGGCGAAGGATCTCAGCAATGACCGATCGATCGACTTGTGTGTACACGGCAGACTTACAGGCTGGGGGCGGGTAGACATGATAAACGATACTTTTCAAACATCTTCTGAGGGGCTTTCGGATCATTCTCGTTCAAAGTCCTTCACGGTTGGGAATTGGGGGGCTGAGTGGATTAATCACCATAGCGAAAGATTTCATCGAATCTACGTTGTTTTAATCAATGTTCAATAGTTAATGTCAAACGTTCAGTGTCGTACGTCTGACCTCTCGCAACTGAGCAAACTGAGAGAAATTTGGGCAGTGTAGAGTCAGAAAAAGCCTAGAAAGCGAGATGGGTGCTTTTGATGTTTTCTGATATCGTCACCGAGTTTCACGCAGAATTAACCCCGCCCGTTTTGTCTCAAGGAAAAACGGATGCCCTCCAATTAGAATCAACGCTACAAGAACTGCCGCTCTATAACTTTCAGGTAGATTTGCGCTGTTTGGGCAGTCAAGTTGCTCAAGTGTTTCAGCAATATCCACTGTTGCCGGGTGTGATTTTGACCCGCGAAAATCAGTTTGTCGGCATGGTTTCTCGTCAGTGTCTATTGGAGTATTTGCTGCGCCCTCATGGGATAGAACTGTTTCTCCACAAGCCGTTGGGAGTTTTGCACAGCTACACCCAGACCAAAAATCTCATCCTCAGTGGAGACACCCCGATTTTACTTGGCGCACAACAAGCCCTGCGACGATCGCCCGATCTGCTCCGTGACCCGATCGTGCTACAACTCGAACCCGGAGTCTACCGCCTATTAGACACTCACGAACTCAACATTGCCTACTGGCACATTCGCGGCATCGAAACTCAAGTCAGATACGAACGGCTACAAGTTGAAATGCTGCAAAGCGACAAAATGGCCAGTCTGGGGCGACTTGTTGATGGCGTGGCTCACGAAATCTTAGATCCTGTCAGTTTTATCTGGGGAAATCTCAGCCACCTTGGAGACTACAGCCGCAATTTGTTAGCGCTAATCACCGCTTTTGAAAAGCACTTTCCTCAACAGCCGCGAGAAATTCAAACCCTCAAAGCGACGATCGAACTCGACTACATTCAAGAAGATCTACCCAAAACGTTAGACAGCATTAAAACTGGAGCAGAGCGGCTTTCAAAACTGGCAAACGGGCTACAAAACTTTTGTCATATTGATGAAGTTTATCCCAAACCTGCCAACATTCACGCCTGTTTAGATAGCGTCTTGTTACTGTTGAGAAGTCGATTGACCAGTGAAATTCAAATTCATAAAAACTACGGTCATTTGCCGCCTGTCCCCTGCTTTATCGGACAACTGAGCCAGGTTTTTATGAATATTTTGAGTCGAGCGATCGACCTTCTACTTAATCAGGCAATCAGCGATCGCTTAGGCACCGAATTACAGTTACCCAGTGGTCGATTGCTCACGACTTCTACTTCTCCTCAGATTACGATCACGACAGATGTCTGCTCGATCGAAGGCAGCGGAATGCGTTGGGTCTCGATTCGCATTGGAGACAATGGCGCACAAATGACCGCCGAAACTCAGCGACAGTTAATGGATGCCATTCAAACCGAATCGACCACTCCCAAAGAAACCAGCCTCACCACCAGCTACCGCATCATCACCGCAAAACACGGCGGCAAGTTTCGAGTCTATTCCTGTATCAATCCGACCGAGGAGACGAAATTAGCGATCGGCACCGAGTTTGAAATTCTCTTACCCCTCGCTTGAGAATTGAAACGTAACCAAACATGAATTCTGTTTCAAAGTCCCCCAGAATTGGGCGGTTGGGCAAAAGTGCTAAATAACGAAGCGAATAACTTTGTCGAATTGATGTCAAGTACTTCTGTAATTACTCTATTCGTCTGTTTTGACAACGATGTAAATAGACGTGAATTCGAGCAATGAGAGTTTTTCGCTTCGGTGTTTACAGCTTCTGCCCCCCACCCCCCCAACTTTGGGTGACTTTCAGACAAGATGTTTGATTCAAAGTCCCTCACTCGTGGGGGATTTAGGGGGCTGCCTGGATTGACAACCGCAGCGAAAGGTTCCGTCGAACTTACATTAAATAGAGCATTGCAAGGGAGCGATCGCCCAGCCATTCTGAGTCATCGGATGAAAACATTTGAATCTGCTGTCAATCAATGTGTTGAAACCCCTGCTTGACTGACAAAACTGATTGAGCTTAAAACGGAAGCTAGGAGGGAAGCGGAACATCGTTTATGCTGGACAGTTAAGTTGAGTTTTTGTTGGAATTGAAGAGAGTCGATCGCTTGCTCCATCAACTTGGATTAGCACTCAAGGCAGATCTGGAGGTTGATGGCATTGGAGACGGTTTTTATGCTGATTCGTTAGCAACGGCGTTCTCTGCTCAATTGCTAAAGCATTATGCCACTCGCAAGCATGTCTTCCGATCGTATGACGATGGATTGCCCAAAGATAAGTTGAATGTGGCGATCGCCTATATTAACGAACACTCAGGCAAGAAGCTATTGCTGGAAGACATGGCGGGTAATCTGCACATCAGCCAGTACCATTTCTGTCGGATGTTCAAGCGATCAACTGGCCTGAGTCCCCATTGCTACCTGATGCAACAACGGGTGGAACAGGCAAAACAACTCTTGAGGAAACCAGAACTTACAGTGACAGATATCGCGCTAGAGTGCGAATTCAATAACCAGAGCCACCTTGCCAGATACTTTCGTTGCTACACCAAGGTTTCACCAACGCAATTTCGCAAAATGTAGTGCGTCATCCTTTCCAACTCGCTTGGTAGGGCGATCGCACCTCTCGCGAATTGAACCTTTTAATTGCGATCGTCCGTTACTCACTTGCGCCTGCTTGTAGCACCTGTTCTGGAGTCAGATCTAAGTTTGGAAGGGTGGAAGAAATGAGACGATCGTTTCCCTTAAAAACCGCTTCCTCATACAATCCTGCAACCAGCGTCAGAACTGTAATCTGTGCCTGCTGCGGATCGACAATCCAGTATTCTGCAATGCTGCGTGCTGCATATTCGGAACGCTTGTAACGGTAATCTCGCGCTTCGTTAGTCGTGCCAGGAGAAACGATTTCGACCACGAGGGCAGGCGGTGGCATATCCGGCATCACAACGCTGCGCTTTGCTCCAGTCAGGGCTGCCACAAGGTCTTCGGTTAGCACCATCAGGTCAGGAATCCGCGTCGTGGTTCGATAGCCATTGACCACAACCTCAGTGCCCCGTCGCAGGAGCTTGGGGTTGACGAATTGACCGATTGCAAAGAGTAGGATTATCGCGATCTCATTGTTTAAGTCGCTTTCAGAAGGCACTTCAGCTAACTCCCCGTTTACTAATTCATAGCGAGTATCTGTTCCGTCGTCATAGTCCAGATATTCTTCTAAGGTCATGCGGCGCGTAGTGGTTGTCATGGCGATTTTTCCTGGTGATGTACAAGCGATCGCTGGCTTAAGCTGAGTGCAATCCCCACAAATTGCTAAATCAAATCTGGGTCAACCCCCAGTTCTCTCAACCGTTCAGCCAACCTAGCGGCTTTTGCCTCTGCGACGATCGCCCGTTCGCTACCCGTCAGAAGTAAATCGCCCTGCAAATTCCACCAGCGCAACCAGCGTTGATTTTGATTCTGATAAGCGCCTTCCCATACACCAATTTCTATTTCCATTGGCGCGATCGGGTAATGTCCACGATCGTTTGCAGTCATTTGTTGATATTGCCCACCTACCAGTTCATACATCGCCAACTCACCGCTGTTGATCAAGAAGATGCCGTAGAAAGGAATCCGTACAATTCGCTCATAGACCCAAAATTTGCCAGGTCTGATGATTCCACTGTCTTCAGAATAGGAAAGCGGGGTTTGGTCGTGTTCTTCGCTGCCATCGCCAGAGGCAAATTCTAGCGCGATCGTCGGGGCAATAAACTCTCGCCACAACACATACGATCGCCGAATTTCCCCTTTCAGTCTGGGCGGAACGTTGGGCACATAAAACCAGTCCGGTGCTTCTGCTCCTTTTTCAGGTGGCTCCGTTTCGCGCCAGTAGATGCCGCAGTCTTGCCCGAACAGCTTCGCTGCGCCGGAGGCGTTCGCATATTGCCCGTCTGGATGAATTCGCTCCAGAGTTGTAGCGATCGAGTCCGTCAAGATTAAAGATTGGGGATGCTCCTGAAAATTCTTTGCAAACGAACCATCCGACTCTGGGAGTTGTGTGTGGTCGGGAAACTGGGGCGGCAGATCATTGGGAGCCGCTGTTGTCTGAGTTAGGGTTTCAGCCATTCACATTTCACCCCATTTAATCTGGCTTTAGCATAGCGCAACGTCACCCTTGCTTTTGATCGCGTCTGCTGCTCTCAGGTGGTTTAAACGATCGACAACAATTTCGTCAGATTTAGCAACATTGTGTTGGGCGATTTAAGCCATCCTGCCAAGGGTTTAGAGGACTGCATTCAAGCCGAGATGCTGGACAAAAGGCATAAAGTCTCTATCTGAAAACAATAGAGTGTGGTTTTCTGCAATACAAAACGTAGCAATCACAACATCGATCGTTTTCCGAATCGTAATCCCTCGTTTTCTCAAAGTGCGGAAGTGGTCAGCGCTCTGGATCGCCAACTCTGTGTTGAGCAAATTAAAAACGGTTAGAGAGGTGAGTAGCTGTTTGGCTGTGGTGTAATCTGCATCATGCCGAAAGCCCTGCAAGACCCCAACCAAAATCAAATCACCCACGGCTAAGGGTTGTGTGCCTAGCAATTGATCGAGTCGATCGACCTATGGTGTCGTTTGACCGTTGAAGTAATCGATCCACACACTGGAATCTACCAAAATCATTCGTTCGTTCTCAGGGTTTCCAGATCGCCGTCCCACGGTAGCTGACCCCGAAAGGAGCGGATAGCTTCCTGCCGCTTGATCTGAATCAGGGTTTTCAGGGCGAGTTCGATAACTTCCTGTTGAGCCGTTAACCCAGTCGCTTTGAGGGCATCTGCAACTAAAGCATCATCAATCTCTACACTAGTTTTCATGACTTTAGCTGAATGGGAATTTGTCTGGATTATTTCATTATATCGCTGTGAAAATCATGAGCTAGGTAGGTGTAAGTAAACAGATTGCGAAACAATTTCGCTGAAAATAGCAAGATTGTGTCTGGCGATCGCAAGAAAATATGCGACTTCAATTATCAATATTGCTAGAATCGTTTCTGGAAGTTGTAGATAGCTTCTACAAGCTTCTCACATAGCTGCTAGGAGTCATATGCTTACCAAGCTTCTTTTCGCTTCTACCTGTGCGCTGGCAAGCTCATGCTTTTTCAGTCAAAGAGCGTTAGCTCAAGTTCAATGGAGATGTTCTACAGCCGGACTCAATCAAGCCTACGGTAGTACTCAACAAGAGGCTTACAACAATAGTCTTTCTATATGTGCAAGGAACTCCCCTCCAGCAGCGGGTGTCCCTAGCCCATGCCAACCGCAAAATGTTGTTTGTAATCAGACTGGACTTTTTCCGGCTCAACCACCGCCACCTCGACCACAACCGCAACCACCGCAACCACCTCAGGCAATACGAGTAGTCCCACTAAAGTCATATTGGAGTTCTCAACGGAAAGACCATTTCACTCTTGCTACTCAGGAAAGCGAGAGTGCTGCTGTTGCAGCAGGGTATAAATTTGTTCGAGTGGAAGCTTGCATTTTCCAAACTCAACAACCTGGAACAGTTCCCTTAAAGTCATACTACAGTCCTCAACGGCAAGAACACTTTACCACTAGTACTCAGGAAGGTGAGAGCAGTGCTGTTGCATCTGGATATAGGTTTGTCCGAGTTGAGGGATACGTCTATCCTTCGTTTGATCCAAACAAAATCACATTGGGTTTAGATCTGTACTGGAATGCTCAAAGAAGTGACAACTTTACTCTTATGAGATGGAGTGAAAGTGCCTCAAGCGCTAAACAAGCAGGATACATCTACGTTAGGACTGAAGGATGGACTGATTATCATGATTTTAAGGAATGTAGGGGCACTGGTCGCTAAACATCTTGATTGGCTTTAACTGGAAGAGGCGATCGCTCCACAGCTTTTGAAACACCAAGGCGCGATCGTTCTTTCATTATTAAACTAGGCGATCGCACCTCAATTGTCTAATTACCATCAGCGATCGCTCCACACCTTTTGAAACACAAAGGGGCGATCGTTCTTTCATTGTTGAATTGAGCGATCGCGGTTCTGTTTGAATAATCTAGATGCAGAAAGCGCGATCGCTAACAACAAACATTATGATGGGAGTGACCTTCTTCACTCACTTGTCCAAATCTATGGCGGATGCCCTACGAAACTCTCGACTTCAGCAAGCGATCGAGGTTGCAGAAGCTCTATCGCTAGAAGAGCGTCAACTGTTGCTGGAGATTTTAGCGAAACGGCTGCGGCGACAACAGAGTCAACAACTGCTAGAAGAAATTCAAGAAGTTCGCCAAGATGTTGCAGAAGGTCGCATTCAGTACGGCTCTGTAAAAGACTTTCTAGCGGAGCTAGATGCTTGAGACAAATTGCCTGGAGTCCAATCTGGGTATGTCAATAGTTTTGTGTCAAAGGTGAAAAGTTAGAGGGGAAATCGGTC
>NZ_JBJPHT010000098.1:0-6729 GCF_052939475.1 Phormidesmis sp. 146-20 | reverse complement strand
TTGGGGGGCAGAAGTGCTGAATAACGAAGCGAGAAAACTCCATCGAATTCACGTTGATTTATTGGCTGATTTTTTATATTCAACCAGAGCAGACTGATGAAAGGGTCTCTACACCAAAGCGAGTTCTGGTAAGGCTCCTTGCATTCGACCCAGCCAATCGATCAGATTTGACAACTGCTGGTCAGCGCTCAACATGCCCAACCCGCGCACTGTGACTTTACCCGGCATGAAGACAAAGCGCGATCGCAGATGTTCTGGCAAGTTTTCCTTTAATAAATTCCAGGCGGGTTCTTCCATTGGCGTTTCCAGAATCACATGCTGTTTGCCTTCGGGCTTGATGCGGGAGAAGCCGAGTTTTTTGGCGACTTGTTTGAGTTCCATGACGCGCAGCAGTTGGAGAGAAGCAGGGGGAATCGTGCCGTAACGATCGCTCCAGTCGGCGGCAATTTGCGTGAGTTCGGATTTGGATTGGGCAGAGGCCACCGATCGGTAAGCATCCATTTTTTGATCGAGATCGGGGATGTAGTCGGCAGGAATAAATGCCGTGAGGTTGAGATCGATCTGGGTGTCGTCCACTTTGGGAATCTCTTGCCCGCGGATTTCTTTGATAGCATCTTCGAGCATTTCCATGTAGAGGTCGAAGCCGATCGCGTCCATTTGACCAGATTGTTCGGCTCCCAGGAGATTGCCCACCCCGCGAATTTCCATGTCTCGCACCGCAAGCTGATAGCCCGATCCCAGTTGGGTAAATTCTTGCAGCGCGCGAAGTCTTTGTCTCGCGGCATCGGATAGCTGATGTTGTTTGGGGTAAAACAGCCAGGCGTGAGCCTGAATGCCAGCCCGTCCGACTCGACCGCGCAATTGATAAAGCTGAGACAGCCCAAATTTTTGAGCATCTTCGATCAAAATCGTGTTGACTCTGGGAATGTCTAATCCGGATTCGATAATTGTGGTGCAAAGCAGAATGTCGGCTTCCGCGTCTCCAAAGGTGAGCATCGTCGATTCGAGTTCGGCTTCGGGCATTTGACCATGTGCGATCGCAATCCTCGCCCCCGGAATCATCTCGCGAATCGTCGCTGAAATTTCTTCAATCCCTTCAACTCTGGGCACGACGTAGAAGACCTGTCCGCCACGATCGAGTTCTTGCCGAATCGCCGATCGAATCATTTCAGGGTCATAAGGGGACAAGTGAGTTTTAATCGGACGGCGAGAAGGCGGCGGTGTGGTAATCAAGCTCATTTCGCGGACACCAGACAGAGCCATATACAACGTTCTCGGAATCGGCGTAGCGCTTAAGGTGAGCACATCAACCTGTGTCCGCAGTGATTTAATTTTCTCTTTTTGGTTAACGCCAAACCGTTGTTCTTCGTCTACGACTAGCAATCCTAAATCTTTGATTTGAATTCCTTTTCCTAATAGCTGATGCGTTCCCACAACGACATCTAATTCTCCCGTTGCGAGGCGACGCTGAATATCTTTGCGTTCGTCAGCCGTGCGAAATCGATTCATCAAACCAATCTGAATTGGATAGGGCGCGAATCGTTCTTTAAGCGTGTGATAGTGCTGTTGAGTGAGAATTGTGGTTGGAGCTAATAACGCGACTTGCTTTCCCGCAGTCACAGCTTTGAAGATGGCCCGAATCGCGACTTCGGTTTTGCCAAAGCCCACATCGCCGCAGACCAGACGATCCATTGGGCGATCGCTCTCCATATCCAACTTGACATCTTGAGTCGCTTTAAGCTGGTCGGGAGTCGGCTGATAGGGAAACGAATCCTCCATTTCTTCTTGCCAGGGCATGTCGGCGGGATAAGAAAAGCCTTGCTGTTGGGCACGTTGGGCGTAGAGTTGCAGCAAATCCACGGCGACTTTTTTGATCGCTTTACGAACTTTGCCTTTGGTTTTTTCCCAGGCTTTGCTCGACATTTTGTTGAGTTGAGGCACTGCATCTCCCGCTCCCCGAAATCGAGACAGCGCACTGAGTTGATCTGCCGCGACTCTCAGCAATCCGTCGGCATATTGCAGCACCAAATATTCACGAGTTTCTTGATTGAGCGTCAGACTTTCTAGCTTGAGAAATTTGCCCACGCCATGATTTTTGTGAACCACATAATCGCCCGGTTGCAGCTTATTGGGATCGACCTGCTTAGACGCTGCGCGGCGACGTTTGCGAACATAACTGGGAGTGGTGAGGGTATGCTGACCAAAAAATTCACGATCGGTCACTACCACCAACCGAAACGTCGGCAAAATAAAGCCTTCTAGCTCCGCCAATCCAGAATATTTGACGGCAACGGGCACATGCTGAGTTTGCAGTTTGTCGATCGCCAAAAAGTCCCGTGGATTGGGCACAAACTGAGCAGGGCAATCGTGTTCTTGCAGCAGGGCGACCGATCGCGACGGTTGGGCTGACACAAGCCAGGTAGAGAACCCACGATCGCGCTCTCCTCTCAACGTTTCGGCCAACCGCCCGAACTGATGAGGCACCGCGGGAACGGGACGACTCGCTAAGTTCAAGCCATTTTTTTCTTCGGCAAGCTCGTTTAAGTAGAGGCGATCGAAGCATTCCACTTCAGACCGCGTTTCGGCAAAGGGGCGATGCAGTTTGGGGAAATTTGGAGATTGAACGGCTCCCACTTCTTGCCAATGTTCTTCGACGTGATCAAACCAGCGATCGGCGTGAGCCTCACACATTTCTGGCTCATCCAGAGCGATCAGCGTATTGTCCGGTAAGTAGTCCAGCAGAGAAGCAGGCTTTGAAAACGCCACACCCAGGAAACGACGCATTCCTGGAATCGCTTGTCCCTGTTCAAATTTCTCCAGATCTTCGGCAGACAAATAGGTTTCCGCTTGGCGAGACGTGAGAGCAGATTGGATGATCGGACTGAAACTCGTCGGCGTGAGAACAAGCGCTTGAATACGATCGAGCGATCGTTGTGTAGACGGGTCAAACTCCCGAATCTGATCCAACTCGTCGCCAAATAGCTCTAACCGCACAGGCAACTCAGCCGCGACTGGAAACACATCGATAATGTCTCCTCGTCGGCTCCACTGTCCCTCCGTTTCGACCAAATTCGTTCGCTCGTAGCCCAATCGGGTCAATTCGTTGCTCAAGGTGGTCAGATTAATTTCTTTGCCCCGCTCCAACGTCAAACAGTAGGGCGCAAACAGTTCGACAGGCGGGAGGTGGGGTTGAAGGGCGCGTTCGGTGGCGACGATCGCCAGTGAGGCGTGAGGCGTGAGGCGTGAGGAGGATTGAGTAGAAGCTTTGGATGGAGCATCATTCTCTTTGGTTTCGTCCCTCACTAAATCCGCCAACGTCTGCAACTGCCCCCAGGTCATCTCGGCTTCGGGGTCAAACGATTCGTAGGGCGAGGTTTCTGACGTGGGGTAGAAATGAACGGTTTGCCAACCCATCGCTTCGAGTTGGGCGGCCCAGCGTCCGGCTTCCTCTAGGGTGGCGGTGACGACGAGGAGGGGACGAGATTGCGCCTGAGCCAGCGTAGACGCGACAAATCCTTTGGGCAGTCGTGCCAGACCACTCAGCTTGAGAAACTGCTGCTGACCCAACTTATTAAGAAGTTCTGTGGTGAGGGGCGATCGCCCAAGCGCACGAGTAATCGAAGAAAATGCCATTGTCAAAAGCCGAGAGGGAGCATCTAAAGTTTGTCTATCTTTACATGTTAGGGGAAGGATTGAGGGATGAGGGATGAAGAGGGAGGAGGGAGGAGGGAGGAGATCGAGATTGGAGAGAGTTGTGTTTCTAATGGCAGATCTTCAGATGGGGATTCGTAGTCTCGATCGACCTTTTCAAAGCTTTTCTTTGCTTCAGGAATCCTTACTCGCCTGCTTCTTGGAGTATGAGATCGTATAAGCTTTGACTTCTAGATAGGCTTGAAAGATTTCGGAAGCTGTATTGCTCAGATGTCTGAGCCAGGAGCTTTGCTAAGTTCGTCAAATCGATCGATCATTTCTCGAATCTCGCTGGCTGCAAGGTTGGTTTCATCCGATTTGGAATACAGAGTGACCAGAAGAATGCAAACTTTGTCCCTCAGTTGGTAAATGACCCGATAGCCCGCACTTTTACCTTTTTGAAGGTCGCTGTTTTTGACACGGACTTTGAAGACAGTATTAGGATGTGCCAGGAATTTGGTCGTCGGGACGGTTTCCAGTTTCGAGGTCGTCGAACAGAGGTTGTAAATCAGACCGGATACTGCGATATCGTTTTGCTAGTTTGCGAAGTTGTGCCTGAAAGTCAAGTGAGACTAAGATCTCAATGGCAGAAGACTCAGACATCAATTCCATCCCAAAGTTCAGAAATGGGTTTTACTCTGCCTTCTTTGATGTCCTGTAAGGAGATTCGCAAATGGGCAAGAATGAGTTCGTTTGGGTCGTCGTCAGGGTCGCTTGGGGCAGTTAGGATTGCGCGATCGACAAGCAGTTGATAGAAATCATCGACATCCATCTCGATGACTTGGGCAGCTTGCTCAATCAGTAGGATTTTTTGTTGGAAAAGTGCGATTGCGAGTTCGGTACGCAGTTCGGCTTCGCTGAGGTGAAGAGAGTCGGGAAGGTCGATTGTGATTTGCATGATTTTGGCTCCTGTTGTCGTGGTGACTCTACTTCACGTCTTCGCTCACGCCTTCCAGGAATGCAATTGCGCCTTTGCCCCAGGGATTTGTCTCGACAAAGTGTTCGCCGACTTTGAGCGCTGCTTTCTTTCCACCGTTCCAAAGCCGTTTGAGATTGAGGAAGTTTTGCCAGCGAAGTTTGTCCTGCGATTCGATCAGTTTTGCTTCGACATCAATGATTTGTGCAATTGCAGTTTCATCCGTCACAGCGGCGTATTTCTGCTGCAAGCTAAGGATGAATGCTTGAAAATCGTTTACTAAGAGGTCGAGATTCTCAGTTGTGTGATGTTGTGTCCCAATCATGTCACCTTGAATCGTGATGTCGCCTGTGTTGATGTTGCCGTTTTGGTGGGTAATGTGGAACGGGGGCTGGTTATTAGGGATATGCGTCATGGGTATCGATTGAAGTTGTGTGAGCCAATGATCAATCCATTCTGTGGGAAATTCTTCTGGGCTGTCGGGTGAGCGGCTTTCCCACTGAGCCACGATGTCTGAAAGGATTTCTTTGAGATGACGCGCATTGGGGGAGCGATCGCTCCTCAATTGACCTTCAAGCAATTCCCAATAGTATTGTTCAGCAAGTTGCACCAATTGAGGGGTGGTGATTTGTCGATCGAGGAGTTGTTGTAAAGAAGCGAGGACGATCGAATGTAGAGATGCGATTTCGGCGTGATTGGTGTGAGTGTCTACCATCGATGTATCTCCTTTTCGGGGTCGATTTCTAGATGTCCCAGGTCGATCGATTGATGCGATTATCTCAATAACCGAATAAAGCCAGCTTGTTCAAAATGGTGGTCAGTGGTGAAGGCTTGTTGAATGTTGAATTGTTGCATCAAGACAAAGGATGAGCAGTCTACTAGTGACCAGGATTTATCAGGACGGCTTTTGCAGAGTTCCCAGGCGGTTTGGTCAGTGGCTTGATCGAGATGAATAATCTGAACGTAAGGAACAGTTTTGATCGCGTCTATGATTTCAAAGATGCGCGATCGAGGTTGACGAAGGGGGCGATGGAGTAGGGCAACCAGTTCGCTGATGATGTAGTTGCTGGTGATGAGCGTTTGTCTCTGTTGAAGCGCTTGGTTTAAAACTTGATTCGCTAGGGGATGACTCGGCTCTTGGGTGATGAAGAGACTTGCCCATCCTGAAGTATCGATGAATAGATTATTCATTTGGGTGCATTTCTTCGTAGAGGGCTTGACCAATGTAGTGGTCGTGATTTTCAGCGACATCGGAAATGTCTGTGTTGATGCAGCCAATGAGTTTTAGCAGAGGATCTGTCTTTGGATCGGGCATTGGGGAAGTCGGTGTCAGATTTTGGATTAGCAGTTGAAGAATCAGGGTTTCGGCAGATTGCTGGTTTTGTTCAAGTGCCCGATCGAGGGCTTGCTTTAGAGTGTCGTCGAGATCGAGCGTGAGGGTGAGGGAGTGAGACATGGCTGGCTCCGAAAGAATAGGATGAGAACAACTTGATTTTAGCCTGGGGGAGAAGTGCGATCGTCTTTTGATGCTGTGTGATTGTGTTGTTCGCCAATTTGATCGCCGTGGAGCGTGATGTCTCCAGTGTTGAGGTTGCCAACACGATCGATATTGTATTGATCTCCTTCGGTTTTATCGCCTGCAATGTAGTCTCCTTGAATGTAGAGGTGAGGGCGATCGCTCTCTTGTTGGGTTGGTCGATCGTTCTTCTGTGCTTCTAGATAGTCTTGAAAGATTTCGTAGTTGTAGTATTTGCAGTTCTCTTGGATGGCAAGGATAACGCGATGAGCATCTTGACCTGCATCGGTTGGAATTAAGGTTAGGAGGTGGGGGAGATGTTGAGCGATCGCGTTTGGGTGTTTCTTGGCAATCTTGCCTAACGCATGTGCTGCCATCCTACGCACATCGAAGTCAGAATCTTCTACCAGTTTGAGAAAGCCAGGAACATCCGTGTCAGACCTAATCGTGCCTAACGCATCTGCTGCATTCCCACGCACAATGAAGTCAGGAGGCTCTAGCAGTTTGAGCAAGCCAGGAACAGCCGTGTCAGACCCAATCTTGCCTAACGCATCGGGTATGTCAATAGTTTTGTGTCAAAGGTGAAAAGTTAGAGGGGAAATCGGTC
>NZ_JBJPHT010000097.1:0-7447 GCF_052939475.1 Phormidesmis sp. 146-20 | reverse complement strand
CCCGATTTCGTGAATCTTAGGGGGGTCGGTCTGCCACACTCTTAAGATACAAGGGAGGGCAGTTTGCGGCATCTTATGTTTAATTAGGTCTGTCTACTTATTGGTACTGATCTATGAACTACTGACTTGCCTCTGATCTGTCAGGGCTGACGCTACCCGACCACACCCAGCTACCCAAATCAGACGGCATCTTTGTAAAAAATTTTCAAGAACATCCACAGAGCGTCTTACTCACCGATGCTAGATGACAAACCGATCGCCCGATTTGAGCCAGGTCGATCATGCAATGATTTCTGAGCTTATTGCAAATCAATACCAATTAGGTCAAGATACTTTTGAGGTTTGCGCCTTTCTTATCGGAGTATCTGGATCACCATGACGATCGCACTTTCTAGTCAGACTTATGACGCTTTGTTTGAGGAAATGCTGGAGCAGATGCGCTATCCCGATCCTGAAGATGAGGCAGATGTGATTATTCCGTTTCCGTCTGAACTGGGGCGAGGGCTATCTCGAATCATTGACCTACGAGAAGGAATCGGATTGGTCATGGACTATTATGAACCCTTAAATGGTTTTGCAGTCTCCTGGGAAGAAGTTCACGAGCCTGATTATCTAAGAGTTGGGTTTCATTTATCAGGCGTTCATCACAGTCTTGAAGTTACCGTTTGTCCGGGAGAGTACTCTTTGATCGGTCGAGGTGCATCGTCTAAAGGATCATTTGAATCTGCTGCGGAACCGTTGAGAGAAATTGCTTTTTCGATTTCGATCGAGGAAATTCGATCGTTCTTCGGTCAGTTACCTGCTGGATTACAACCATTGATTGGATCACCAGATCAGTTGTCGTTTGTTCAGGGATATCGATCAACTCCCGCAATGCAAATTGCCTTGCAGCAAATCTGGCAATGTCCCTATCATGGCGTGATGAAGCAACGGTATCTCGAAACGAAAATCTGGGAGTTGTTGTTGCTGTCGGTTGAGCCATTGTTAGAAGAGTCGCCTTTACTATCGCTTGAGCAGTTACCAGGAAATCTGAAGTCGGAACAGGTCGATCGCATTTATGCTGCAAGAAAAATTCTGTTGCAGCGATTAGAGAATCCGCCTTCGATCGCTGAATTGGCGCGATTGGTGGGACTCAACGATCGAATTTTGAAGGAAGGGTTCCGGGCTTGTTTTGGCACGACTGTGTTTAATTACTTGCACCACTACCGATTGGAGCAGGCACAGCAGTTGCTATTGACAGGCGATCTGAAGATTGAAGAAGTGATGCATCGGGTGGGTTTTACCAGTCGGAGCTATTTTGCAGCAGCGTTTCGTAAAAAGTTTGGCATAAATCCAGGAGAATACAGCCGTCAACAGCGACACAGACGATGAGCGGGCGTGAGTTTGAAAAAAAGTACGTCTATCGACCAAAAAAAGTTCTTCTACCGACCAAAAAGGGCTTCCAATCTCAACTGCATCCCCAGTATTGTCTATTGATAACGATTCCTAAGTACTGGTGTGATGATGATGAGTGTGTGGCTGCGATCGCTTTTCGTTTCTGGCGCGTTTGTTCTGGTTGGGGCACTGTCCGCAATGGCAACAGAGCCGACGGTTTCTCGGCTGCAAGACCGTCCGAAAGCGGCGACAACCGTAAAGGAATGGATGGCGCAAACGGAGGCACAGCAGGCGCAGTTGGTGCGGGTGACGGGGGTGAAGGTGAACCCAACTCAGCAGGGATTGGAGATTGCGCTGGAGACGGAGAATGGGCAGGCGTTGCAGGCGACACAACAGGCGGAGGGCGATACGCTGATTTTGACGGTTCCGAATGCGGTATTGGCGTTGAGCAGTGGGCAGGCGTTTGAAGTTCAGAAGCCTTCGGAGGGCATCGATCGCATTGCCGTGACGCAAGCGGATGCCACGACAATTCGGGTGAGCATTACGGGACTGAATGATTTACCGAGTGCTGAGATTGTGGCGGGACAGGGGTTGGTGTTGGCAGTGACACCAGAGGAAGGAATTGAAGAAGAGATTACGGTGACGGGGGAAGGGGAACGAGGCTATCGAGTGCCGAATGCGAGTACGGCAACGAGAACCGACACACCGATTCGAGACATTCCTCAGTCGATTCAGGTTGTACCGCAGGAGGTGCTGCGCGATCGTAACGTCAGAACGGTAACAGAAGCAGTAGAAACTGTTAGTGGTGTAACTGATAACTTTACGTATTTTGCTTCACCTGCTGGGGGCAGAATTATCCGAGGGTTTAGTCAGTCTGGGAGCTTCCGAAATGGTTTTCGTGATGATGATTTTGGAAGTAGTTTATCACTCATTGAAACGATTGAGCAGGTAGAAGTTCTCAAAGGACCCGCCTCAGTTCTATTTGGTGACGTAGAACCCGGTGGAATCATTAACATTGTGACCAAGAAACCATTGAGTGAACCTTACTATAAGGTGGGATTTGAAGCAGGAAATTTTGGACTGTATCAACCCAGTATCGATTTGTCAGGTCCATTGACCCTAGATAAAAACGTACTCTACCGCTTTATCGCTGCCTATCAAGGTCGAGATAGTTTTCAAAACTTTGCCAATTCTGAGATCACTACCATTGCGCCCTCAGTCACCCTTAAACTAGGGGATCGGGCAAATCTAAATCTCTACTATGAGTACAGTAGATACTTTGCAAATCCATCAACTTATGATGTTCCTTTGTTAAGTGATGGTAGCTTACCACCTCGAAGCTTTTTCCCTAACTACCCGTCTTTAGTGTCTGTTGACTTTGAGAATCAGAGATTTGGTTATACGCTAAATTATGAGCTTATGGATAATTGGCAGATTCGCAATAATCTTGCGGTGAATCTAACATCAAATATTAGAAATGAGTCATACTTCACAGGAGTATCAGAAGATCGCTTTCTAACAGGCTTTGGAGTTTTTAATGGCGATATTAGTGATACTAACGTTTTTGGGCAAATTGATTTGCTCGGAAAGTTCAAAACTGGTTCGATTTCACACCAGCTTTTAGTCGGCTTTGATTTCTACCGCTACAACAGCAAATACGTAAGTTTTTTTAATGGCTCTCCAAATTTACCTGATTTGGATATTCTCAATCCAATATATGATGTAACAAGACCTGAAGCTTTTCCAGAGCCTACAACTGAGACTTCTATTCGATCCTACGGAGTTTACCTTCAAGATCAGATTGCATTTAGCGATAGTTTGAAGCTACTGGTTGGTGGACGCTATGATTGGACATCCAATGAACCGGAGTCATTGACAGTGATAATCCAGTGCAAAAAGATGGCGCATTCAGTCCCCGAATTGGTATTGTCTATCAACCGAGCCAAACTGTTTCACTATATGCGAGTTACAGCCAATCGTTTCGTCCTACGATCGGGCGTAATCCAGATAGTAATCAAGCATTTGAGCCAACAAGAGGAACTCAATACGAAGTCGGTGTCAAGGCTGACTTTCTTAATGGTAAACTTTCAGCTACTTTAGCTGCTTACAATCTTACAAAAGAAAATGTACTAACTCCTGATCCCAATCCTGACTTAGCAATACAAGGTTTCAATGTGCAAGTTGGAAAACAACGGAGTCGAGGAATTGAGTTAGATGTGGCAGGTGAGCTTCTACCTGGGTGGAAGCTCATCGCTTCCTATGCTCTAACTGATGCCACAGTTGCCGCTGACAACTCTATTCCGGTTGGTAATCGATTAAAAAACGCACCACAAAACCAAGCTAGTCTTTGGACGACATATGAAATTCAGAAAGGAGATTTGAAAGGTCTAGGGTTTGGATTAGGACTATTTTACGTAGGAGAACGGCAAGGGGATCTAGCAAACTCATTTCAACTAAAAGATTATTTACGTACTGATGCAGCAATCTACTACCGCCGAAATGGATTTAACGCAGCTATTAATGTTCGTAATCTATTCGATGTAGATTATATCAGTGCCGCAAACTCCGGTACGCTCTATCTTCAAAGAGGAACACCCTTAACTGTTGTCGGCTCTATTAGTTGGGAGTTTTAACTTGCTCTCTACAGAAAATTGTTTGTTTAGGAGATATCTTGATCAAGCCACTTGTAATAGTGATTTTATCTTTTTTGCTAGTTACTGCTTGCAACAGCCCAAGCATTCAAAGGCATACCGTTTTAACCCAACAGATAGCAGCTTCTAAATGCCGAGTTGCTGAACACGAACTAGGTAAAACTTGTATTCCTGTTAAACCTCGTCGCATTATTGTGTTAAATCCCTCTCTTATCCTTGATCCTGTAGTAGCTCTTGGATTCAAATCATCAATCATAGGCATAAACTGCTATGAAAGCTGGACATCAGAGGAATGCATCACTCCTGGCTTTATACCCCATGAGTTGAAAGGAATTGATATTGTAAGCATTGGATATCAACCTTCCTTGGAAAGAATTCTGGCACTCAAACCCGATTTAATTCTGATGCTCACAGATGACTTTAGACAAATCTACCAGCAGTTGTCAGCAATCGCTCCTACTGTGAGCATAACTTACAACGATGGTCAACTCTCTTTCAAAGATAATTTTCGAGAAATTGCTCGATTGCTCGATCGCGAAAAAATTGCAGAAAACCTGTTAATTCAGTATCAAAAACGAGTTGTGGAGATACGTAAACAGTTCAGCACTCAATTGAAAAACAAAGAGATTTCTGTACTGATATACAACGGAGGGCAATTTACAACGTCCGCCAGTCAAGCGATTTATTTTCAAATTTTCAAAGATATCGGTGTAAAAATCAAACCTATATTTCTAACTCAAGCAAGCTACACTCCGTTTAGTATCGAAACAATAGATGATTATGATGCTGATATCCTGTTCATTGCGAATTTTGACCGAAGACCTGTATCTTTCTTTCTCGAACATCCTCTCATTTCGTCACTAAAAGCAGCGAAGAATGGACGGATACATATCATAGATGGTCGAGAAGTATGGGACGTATTTGGTCCAATAGGAGTCAACAGACTATTGGATAGACTCTCTAAGTACTTGTTAGAAGATGTATGATGTCTATGTATTCTCAATTGTCGCTCTTTCAATTCCAGGGTGCGATTGCGCTTTGATGGTCGATCGTTAAGTTGTGAATTGCGATCGCTTGATGATTTCTCAAGAGGTCGCGCTGCTATGCAGATACCGCCAGGGTCGCTTATCCCTCTGTCGATCGCTCCTTCAACCAAGCCTCTAAATCAGCCACACTGGTGAAATCCAACAATGCCTCGCCCAAGTCTTCTAGCATTGGTAGAGACAAAGTTAAAAGCCGCGATCGCATCTGATCAGAAAGTTCCTGTCTCAGTCGTCGGGCGAGAAGACGGGTGACTAAAGCGATCGCCTCTTCTTCGCGTCCTTCTTCGCGTCCTTCTTCACGTCCTTCTTCACGTCCTTCTTCACGTCCTTCTTCGCGCCCTTCTTCGCGCCCTTCTTCCAAAATCGCTTGATAAGTCACAGACTCCCGCATCACGTCTCTCCTAATCAATTGTGCAATCACTTCTGCCTCAAATTTTAGCCCAGACAGCACATAAGTCGCCGCCATTGCTTCATGCTGCTGCGACTCGTCTTCGAGGTTCTGAATCTCCCGTACTGCTTGGCGTAGAGTTTGAATTGGGTTGTCGCTGCGGCTCAGTCCGACAAATGGAAGCAATCCCGGAAATGCCATCAGTTCTTCGGCAGGCACTTCCCAGATCCTGATCACGTTGAACTCTGCATACATCCCCGCAATCTCGAAATAGTTCTGATACACCCGCTCTGAGTTGGTCTCTCGCAGATAGATCACAACTTGGTGAATTGTCTTATCTGGAAATTTGCGATGCAGGCGTAAGCGGTAATCTGCTAATCGCATTGGTACATCATCTTTCGGGTCAGTTTGGAACTCGATATGCACGATTTCGTTCTGACCTTGCAGCAAAATCACCCGATCCGCTCTGATTGGCTCGATCGATAGCTCAGTCGGACTCAACTCAGTTAAAGGAACACGATAGCCAAGTAGCCAGCTTGCAAAGTCTTCGGGGAAGATTTCCGCCAATCGCCGACAGGTGGTGTCAAAGCTCATTCGGGCTACTATTCACAGATTGATTGAGCATTGCTGCCTCCGGCTCAGAGTATCACTGGATGATTACATACCACAAGCCATTTCAAGCTTTAATGAACGCGCGCTGCTCCGCAGATACCGCAAGACTCGCGCGCTGATAGTTGATCGTTAAGTTGTGAATTGCGCGCTGCTCCGCAGATACCGCCAGGGTCGCGCCTCTAAGCCGCCTGTGAAGTTTCTTTCACAGCTAAACCCAGTCCCAACTCGTTCAGCACCTTCATCAACTCATGCCACTCCAGCACAGCCTTACCCGCCTCATTCACTCGATCGCCCAGTCCAAAATCTACCGTTTTCCCCTTTGCCTTTGCCACATTCCGCAACGCCAACAGCAAGAACTCCGGATCACCCTCCTCCAACGCCCCATTCAAATATGCGATCGCCCGTTGCGAGTCCTGCAAATACACCATCAGCTCATCGTCATAGGCTCTACTTTTAGGCATCATCCCGGCTCCGATAATCTATCCAAAATTCTAATGCTTTTTCAATATCGCGTCCCTGCGTACTCTTATCCCCACCCCACAGAACCACAATTCGCTCATTGCCAACTCGCCCAAAATACACCCGATACCCCGCCCCTGTATCAATCCTCAACTCAAACATCCCATCCGCAATAAACTTATGATCTCCCAAATTTCCTTGCTTGACTCGATCCAACCTCAGCAAGACCCTAGCAGATGCCTGAATATCTTTTAACTGCATCACCCATTCAGAAAATGACGCTCTTCCTTCTTCTGTTTCATAGATCTCAACCTCGATCGGACGTACATCCACAATTCCGTCTCCAAGTTCCAATGATTCTCAACGATCACCCCATCCTTAGATCGGCTTCATCTTACTCTAGAGATCGCGCTCTGATAGTCGGTACCTTCGGTAAGCTTCGCTAGCGCTTGATGATGTCTCAAGAGGTCGCGCTGCTATGCAGATACCGCAAGGGTCGCTTATCCCTCTGGCGATCGCTCCTTCAACCAAGCTTCTAAATCAGCCACACTGGTGAAATCTAACAACGCCTCGCCCAAGTCTTCTAGCATCGGTAGAAACAAAGTTAAAAGGCGCGACCCTAGCGGTATCTGCGGAGCAGCGCGCATTTCCTCCGAAAGTTCCCGTCTCAGTTGTCGGGCGAGAAGACGGGTTACAAATGCGATCGCCTCTTCTTCCCGAACGATCGAGTTCCAAACTCCAAATTTCGAGTTCTGAAGTGGAACGATCGTGTTTTGAGCTACAAGTTCCGAGTTTTGAGCTACAAGTTTCGAGTTTTGAGGTGGAACGATCGTGTTCTGAGATGCAAACTTCGTGTTCTGAAGGAGGGGTATGTCAATAGTTTTGTGTCAAAGGTGAAAAGTTAGAGGGGAAATCGGTCT
>NZ_JBJPHT010000096.1:0-7911 GCF_052939475.1 Phormidesmis sp. 146-20 | reverse complement strand
GAATGACCTCAAACCCAGCAGCAGTCTCGCTTGTAAATTCTCGGAAAGGTCTATTGCAAGGAGCAAGCTTAATCATTAATTTAGAAATGCGCTCTAACGACTCTGAACAGCTTTGCGATCGTGGCATGAGAGCATTTCAAGGAAGTGGTACATGACCGCATTGATTGTTGCAAAATTCCTATCTGCGGAAAGCATCTCCTCGGAATTCTGGACATACTTTCCTGCAACTAATTCTGATGCACTATTCTCAATCAGTTGCCGTATACCTTGCGGCTCAACTTCCAAGTGAAATTGCAAGCCAAGCACCTTGTCGCCGTAAAGGAATGCTTGATTCGCACAACTCTCACTGTAGGCGAGACGAATGGCTTTCTCTGGCAACTCAAATGTATCCCCATGCCAATGAAAAACAGTCAATTCAGAAGGTAAGAATTCAAGAGCTTTGGATTGCTGAACGGCTTCTGTTGTTTTGATTGGAAACCATCCAATTTCTTTGTGTTCTCCCAAATACACGCTTGAACCCAGAGCATCCGCGATTAGTTGTGCTCCTAGACAAATACCAAGCACTATTTTGTCTTTCTCGATCGCCTGCTTAATCAACTGTTTTTCTGCGATTAGCCAGGGGTACTGATCCTCCTCATAGATATTCATCGATCCGCCGAGGATGATCAACCAATCAAAATCATTCACAGTCGGTAAGGGATCGTCGGCATAAAGTCTGGTAGAGGATACCGAATAGTTTTGATTAGTCATCCAAGTCGAAATGCTGCCCAATCTTTCAAAGGGAACGTGCTGTAGATAGTGAATTCTCATGGTTGTTTCTCGGAGAGGTAACTTTTCAATAAAGAACGTGTGGGCGTACAGGCAACTAGAAGAATCTCAGCGTCTTGCTCTCCGGTTGCCGAGATATCGTGTGGGAGAAACGCATCAAAATGAGCTGCGTCACCCGGATTGAGTAAAAACTGCTCGTCTACTAGCGTCAGAACTAACTGACCGGAGAGAACATAGAGCCATTCCTCACCGCTATGCTGATAATGATGTTCTGCGGGTCGATCGACAGGTACGATCACTCGAAGTGGATGCAAATCAGCGAGATGGTTCCCGCCAGCGAGGGAAGTGTAGCGCAGCCCATTGCCTTCTTGAAGTAGACGATCGCCTGCACGAATGACAACGCCCGCAGAAGCTTTTTGTTCTGGAATTGCTGGCTTTGAGTTTTCTAAAGTCGAGCCAAATAGGTCGGGCAGTGAAACACCATAGACTCGTGCCAAGTTAAACAGAACTGCCAGTGAGGGCTGTCGTTCGCTACATTCTAAGCGCGACAAGTATGCCTCAGACACATCTGCTTGTTCGCTCAGTTCGTTTAAAGTCCAACCTCGTTCAGTTCTTAAAGCACGTAACTGTTGTCCTAGTTTGGTTAATTCAGACTTGAGCAGGGTGTCGATCGAACTGTCCATAAGTTTGCATATCAAGCGACTTACTTTCATTATATTGCCTGACAGACAAGATAGCATTTTTTGGGGAGGTACTACAGCAATTATTGGCTATTCTCCAGAACCAAGTAATTATAGAGATTATCTCACTTCAATCATTCTCGTTAACTGAAACTCAAAGCTGAAGATTAGCTTTAATCAGGAAAATAACTTGACATACAGGCAAGTTTTCTTTTACTATTTAGGAGTCCTAATCAATTAGATACTAACATGGAGGGCTAAATGGTTGCCCAAATCCTTTCGATTCAGGTTGGACTGCCCAAATTGCTTGGTGTTGCAAATGCACCCAATCCAATGGATCGCCCCTGGTCTACTGGATTCTTCAAAGAACCAGTTCAAGGGAGGATCTGGCTTGGCAGCACCAACTTAGCTGGAGATGGTCAAGCCGATCTCAAACATCATGGCGGTGTTGAAAAAGCAGTGCTGGTATATGCGGCTGAACACTATCCCTCCTGGCAAGCACGGTTGAATTTGCCTAATCTCTCTTACGGAGATTTTGGGGAGAATTTTACCGTTACCGATCAAACTGAAGCATCGGTGTGTATTGGAGATATCTATGACATTGGTGAAGCTCAGGTTCAGATATCCCAACCTCGTCAGCCGTACTGGAAATTGTCGCGTCGCTGGCGAATCTGGGATCTAGCATTACAAGTTCAATCCACTGGACAGACCGGTTGGTATTTCCGTGTACTGAAAGAAGGCGCGGTTGAGGCAGGAATGGAACTTATATTGCGCGGTTGCTACGCAGTTTCCCGAAGGGGTAATCGCCCTTTTCCACAGTGGACGATCGCACGGGCAAACCAAATTATGCACCATGATTTGAACAATCGAGAAGCAGCGGCTGAACTGGCAGATTGTCCCTTGTTAGCACCGAATTGGCAACGCACTTTGCTAAATCGTGCCGCTAAAAATGTCAATCCTGATTCCGCCTCTCGACTCTGGGGTGAGAACTAGCAACAACGCTAATTCGTGCCGCTCAGTCGAAGTCATTTAAGGCAACAGTTTAAGCAATTCCCAGAAATGACATCGAAGCAAGTTCGTAACTTCATAAGAATCTGAAAGACATCAAGCATTCAAACTTTATACACTTCAAGTAGATGAAGTTAGAGGTAGTTAATCAGCCTCAATTTAGCTTCAATGGGTTATGGGCTTCTCTTTTACTTTCTAGGCTGATGATATTTAGCTGTTGCAATTACAGTGCTAGTGATTGCAACCTCTTGTTGCTTTTCAATAGTAGCACTGGGCGAAAGTGCGATCGCTCTTTGTACTTTCTAGTAACAAAAGAGCAGAATGCAACAATAGCAAGGCTTTTAGCTTTTGTCTTTAGATAAAAGAGGGATAAGCATCTCGGCAAAGATCCTCACACAACTTCCTTGACAGACTGCTGATGGAAATGCAATTATTTAGGAGTCCTAAGTAAATGCAAACATGGCTCTTTTCTATTGATGCCTTGATCAGCCAACTCTTAAAGCATTCTGTCAAACATATTCACGACTCACTCATGACAAGGAGATTGATCAATGAACGCGATCGCAGGTTATACCTTTGGAACTGAACAAACCGCTCATTCACCGTTGACACTCAACGATTTGGAACTGCTCAAACAGACCGTTTTGTTTACAGACGAAGATGAAAGATATTTACGGATGGCAGGAGACGTGTTGGAAGACCAAATTGCGGCGGTACTCGATGTTTGGTACGGCTTTGTTGCTGCTAACTCTCATCTAGTTTATTACTTCAGCAATGCAGGACAACCAAACTCTGACTACTTGAGTGCTGTTCGCAAACGCTTCGCTCAATGGATTCTAGACACCTGTAATCGACCTTATGATCAGGATTGGCTGAACTATCAGCAGGAAATCGGTCTGCGCCACACTTACGCTAAGAAAAACCAGACCGATCACGTTGAAGCCGCTCCTCATATTGGGATGCGGTACTTGATTGCCTTTATCTACCCGATCGCAGCCACCATCAAGCCATTTCTGTCAAACAAGGGACACAGCGCGGAAGACGTTGAAAAGATGTATCAAGCCTGGTTCAAATCCATCACGCTACAGGTGACGCTTTGGTGTGTTCCCTATGCTAAAGATGCCTATTTCTAATCTGGAGGGACTCATGGAATTTGTTAATGTTTTTCTAGTTTTCTCACTGTCAGTATTTAGTGTTGTCGTGCTGGCGATGGGATTGTTTTTCTTACAGCTTTGTTGGTCTTGGCATCACGCCTACTTTCGATAAACAGTTCACCATCAACGATGCTTTCGCAAAAACACCTCACTTTTGTTTCTGAGGTTAATTACTGCTGATAGTGAATCAACTGTATTCCGCCGGAATTGATGCTTCTCTACACTACGCAAAGGCATCGCCGCCGTAGCGCATTGACGGTATGCACGCATAGCATTTAACTACTTTTATTCGCCTTAGCTCTTCGTTCATACAACAGGAGGTTGTGATGAAACGTTTTCTCATTGCTTTGCTCGGTATTGGTTTAAGCCTTGCGTTGACAATGCTCTATTCCAGTCTTAAAGCAGATGCCCGTCCTGCGACTCAATCCGTGACATCACCAACGACTACTCAAGTTGTGCCAACTCCAAAATCACCGGATCTAGAGATTTCAGGCACCAGCGTTCGCTATCTCAAAGACGCAGATTTGCTTGTTTTTGAGCAAACTGTGGAAGGAACGGCTGGCAAAACATTGCCCCAACCCAAGGGTAGCCTTGATGGTGCACCTGTGCTAGGCTACGTCTTTCCAACGACTCTAAAACCCGAAGATGCTGGATTTGGGAAGGTCGAAGGGATTTTGGCACTAGCAGTCACGTCTCATCCAGACTTCGATGATACGCCCCTGTGGGATGAGAACAACAACTCGAACTATGCTGATGATGGCATCATTTTTCATAGTCATTGGGTCGTACTGGTCAAGGACGATCGCGTTCCCGGTAACTTATCGGTCAAACAGTTCGACAAAACCGACAAAACTGTTGTGCTTCCACCGACCAATCCCGGTATGCCAATGTATTTTGATTCTCCTGGTTTCCCTGTTTTGCTAAAAGGTAACAAGCTCAGTGTTTTGGTTCCGGCTCAACGCATTCAATCTAAAACAAAATTCAAGTTTGATGGCGTTGTTGCTTATATGCAGGTGAATGCCACAAACAAAAACCTCCCTATGGTTGGGGTCTATCAAGCGTACAGCGTTAGTTCCGGGAATTTAAGTCTTCCCTATAGTGTGCAACCTCAGTAACGGAGAACATTAAATGGCTCTCAATGTTGAATTGCTAGAGAGCAGCTTTGCTCAGATTAAAGTGAACAGTTCAGAAGTGACTAAACAGTTCTACACAGTGCTGTTTACAGACTATCCAGAAGTTCAGCCTTTGTTTGCCAACACCAATATGGAAAAGCAGCGCAAACAACTGTTTCAATCTCTCGTCTTTACCGTCAATAACCTGGGTAAGCCAGATGTCTTAAGCGATACATTGAGAGGCTTGGGCACTCGACACGCTTGGTACGGTGTATTGCCACAACACTATCTAATGGTGGGCAGTAGCTTGCTTAAAGCTTTTGAGGTAAGTCTGGGCACAGCCTGGACTCCTGACGTGCAACAAGCGTGGACAGAGGCGTATGAAGTTGTGGCGCAATTAATGCTGGAAGGTACAGACTACTCACCAGAACCTCTGATGCCGATCGTGAAATAGCAGGGTAGTAAACTTGGCTGTCTACTAAATTTACTGCCTTTGATCGTTCTTACAACTAGCAGGAGAACAAACAATGGATACGATTGCACTGATTCCTAACAACTCGTTGATCACCAAAACACCTGACGAAGGACGGCAGTTAGCCGTGACAATGGCGCGACTGATTATCAAGCTGACTCAACCCGATGAAGAGAAGCGCAAACAGCTACGAGAGGTCTATGGTAGCGATGCCATGATGTTGATTGCCATAGGACAAACGGTTGCTACTGAGTTTGCCACGAACACGCGAAGCGTGAGCCAAAGGCACCGCTGCTGCTAACAACTACTGGAAGGAGGTGGACAATGGATGACTATTATTTGGTGGACTGTGGGTTTCACGATCAGCTAGAAGCCTTGGCAACGCTGCGGCAAACTTGTCAGATCTCCTACCGCACGGTAACTGGAGAAGTCGTTGAAGTTCAGGATCAGATTGTGGATGTGTATGCTGCGAACCATGCCGATTTTTTGAAACTCAAAAACGGAACTGAGATTCGGCTCGATCGCTTGATTTCTGTCAATGGCAACCCTACTCGATTAGCATCATGAAAATTCAACTCAAGATCGATCGTGTTCTACAAGGCTCATTTGATCTCCAAGCGCTAAATCTTTTGTTTGTATTTCAAGTCAACTGTCCTGGTTGTTTCATCTACGGTTTTCCCCTCGTCAACAAGTTGTATTGGAAGTATCGTCGCTTGGGTTTGAATATCTTGGGACTCTCAACGGCTTTTGAAGATTTTCAGTACAACACTGCTGCCAATACAGAATTGCTTCTGACGGAAATGAAACTGGTTGGAGCAACTCGGCAAGCATTAGGAGAGTTTTACTCTCAAACGATCGACTTTCCCGTTGCAGTCGATCAATTTACTACAGGTGCAGCACTCGTAACATCTGAAAACATTGAGATTTCGACTGAAGCAATCCCTGATTTTGACCGCCTGCCCACATCAGAGCAAGCAGCACTGCGTCAGAAGGTGAACACTTATTTGCAGCGACACACCCAAACATCAGCAACCTTTACGCTGAATCATTTACCAGGGACACCAACCTTTCTTCTGGTTGACCAAAACCTGCAATTGTTAGATGGATGGTTTGGACACATGCTTGAAACAGCAGTGATTGAGCGCATCGAAAAACACCTTCACATCGTTAAAGGAGTGACCCAGAAACTAGGCAAGTAATGTTTTGTGTGCAACACCTTGTTACCTGTGCTGCCACTGGCGAGATCGCGCTTAAAGATCCGCTTTTTCGTCCGCTTAGAGGATGCCATGCTGAAAACGCTGAAGTTTTGGTACACTGTCTGGACTGATTCAGCCCTGCGACCCACTGCCTTAAAAGTGGCTCTCGTTGTCGGATCGTTACTCTTTGCGATGAATCATGGCAGTGCTGTGTTACGCGAGGAAATGACCTGTGAACGCTGGTTGATGGGGCTAATCACTTACTTAGTGCCTTATACGGTCAGTATTCATGGACAGCACTCAACGCGATCGCGACACAGAATTAGCCCTTCCCGCTGAAAACCCGAATGTTGTTGTCAGCGAAAATCCCTTCGATGCCTCAAGCGCGATCGAACAACACATCTTGATTGGGCTAGAGAAGATTGGGTTGGCGCTGAAAAGTCAGTCCTGGCAGGATGCTGGACAACAAGGTTTAACACCGACTCAAGGGCAAATCCTGGCACTTCTGATTGACAAAGGCAACGCTGGAATGCGGTTGTCAGAGGTGGCAAAACATCTTGCAGTCACGGCTGCTACTGCCAGTGATGCGGTTACGTCGCTAGTCGAGAAAGGGTTAGTGCAAAAAACGCGATCGCCTCAAGATAAACGAGCGATCGCCCTCACGTTAACCGCTCAAGGACAGCAGATAGCAACACAAACAGCGTCCTGGTCTGACTTTCTGCTCAACACCGTGGATGAGCTATCCGAGGAGGAACAAGTCATCTTTCTGCGGGGATTGATCAAAATGATTCGCAAGCTTCAACAACAGGGACAGATTTCGGTGGCAAGAATGTGTGTAACCTGTCAATTCTTTCAGCCTAATCAGTATCCAGGGTCAGATCGTCCTCATCATTGTTCGCTAGTAAATGCCCCGTTTGGCGATCGTCATCTTCGTCTCAACTGCGCCGAACAAGTTGCCGCCGATCCTGAAATCGCTCAACAAAATTGGAACCTTTATCTTTCAAAGTAGATGAAGGCTGTTTCTGAAGTTTGGCAAGCGATATACTTTGGGAGACGGCTCGCAACGCTTCATCGGGAGAGAGTTGAATGATTACCCTGCCTGGAGTCGCCATTCACAGCAAAATCTATGAGAGTCCGGCTTCTCTAGTATATCGAGGGATTAGAGAGCAAGATACTTGTGCGATTGTTGCCAAAGTTCTGAAGCAAGATTATCCCTCTGCTCAGGAATTAACGCGCTATCGGCAGGAATATGAAATAACTCGCTCCCTTGACATCGAAGGCGTGATCAAGGCGTACAGCCAGCATGACCATCAGCGTACCCTGGTGATTCTCCTGGAAGACTTTGGTGGAGAATCTTTGGAATATTGGATGCGGCAGCAATCAGACTTCTGCCCGATGCCTTTGTCGATTTTTTTGGATGTCGCGATCGCTCTCACCGACACACTCAGCAAACTCCATGCGGCTCGCGTCATTCATAAGGACATCAATCCTGGCAACATTGTCTTTAATCCGCAGACTGGC
>NZ_JBJPHT010000095.1:0-8799 GCF_052939475.1 Phormidesmis sp. 146-20 | reverse complement strand
ACATTACAATCTGCCCAACGTAACTGGTACTTTATTTAATTGCATATCCCTTACCGCTTTTGTCGCTTTTGTCTGAGTTTTTCAAGTCTAGCTTCTTCCTCTAGTTGTCGTTTCTTTTTCTCCTGCTCAAGTTGAGATTCATAATTCTGCTGTAATCTTGTGAAAGAATCCTTAACATTCACGAATTCTCTAGCTTTAGCTACCAACCCCATCGCCTCTATTTGATCGTTAGCCCAACATCTAGAGAAATCATTAAACTCAGTGACTCTTTTTACAATTTCTCTTCTTTCACGAAGCGCAACATCACCAGCATCATTAATTCTTACCAATACGGTTCGAGTGATGTCGTATTTATTGATGCTGCTTGCATCCTTCTGAAGCTTTTCACTCAGGTCTGCCAAAAATCTCTGATGAACTCCAGCACTAGAGAAAAAATTAGAACATCTTTTTTACTTTTGCAGAGCCTTGGGATAGTATCTACAAGCAGATTTAGAAAATCAGGTGGAAAATGAAAGACTTGACTGCTCATGCTTGAAGGTGTGACGAAGGGTAAAAAGGTTTATCTAGCTTTGATTAAGAAATCAAAGACTATACCAGTATTAATTATGTCCTCACCAATTAAATACCCGCAAAAGCAAGTGTCTATGGCTAATTGGATTTGTGAAATTCCATCGCCATCCTTAACCACGTAACTTCGACAGTCTAGATCCAGTGCTGTGTAGCATGGAACATTTGCAAGCACACCTGAAGTACTGCCTTACAGGTAACCCAGTAGGCTAACAAACCGATGAGCGATTAGCAGCCAACTCAGTATTCTGCCAAAACGGTAACTTTTATTCTCGGCGATCGCGGATTTTTTGTAGCCACAGCTTAGGGCTGTCTCCGGGGCGATACTTGAAGTTGGCGATCGACCACAGTAATGGAATTCCGCCGACTTTGACGCTCATCACCAAATGCAGAATCAAACAGCCGAGCAGCGTTGCCCAAGCAACTAAATGCAGCAGATACGCAACGTGGTCTAGTTCTCCCGATGGTAGCCACGATTCTTGCATCATTAGCCCCGTGCCGACTGCAAACAGTGACGCGAGAATCATGATTGTATTGGTGATGCGATGTAGCGTGTACCACCAGATTGGCGTGTTGACCTGTTTGAGTTTGACTAGAGAATCTTTTTGGATCAGGCGACGATAGCCAATCACAACACTGTAGAGAATAAAGAGCGGCGTAAACAACCAGAATATTCTGCCAAAGGTGCCATGAATGCCGATAATGTCGTTGACTCGCGGCAGGGGCAATTTGCCGAACCGACCGTCGAAGATGTTGTAAACCCAAAATCCGGTAATTAGGGCCGACAAAGCGATTAGGGCGTTAATGCCATGAAGTAGGCGCAATAGTGAAGGTTGATAGGGCGCTTTCTTTGAGTTGCCTGCAAGGGGCTGCTGTGTCATCGTCAGTTCCTCTTTAACTGCAATCCCAGTTTTGCATAACGGTTCAGATCAGTCTTTCGCGTTTCTTAAGTTGATGAAAAGATTACGGCATTCCGCTTCCTTTGAGAAATACGGTAACTTGTTTGCAATCTGCGCTGTTTGAGGACTGCATCATGACGATCGTCAAAGTAGGCATCAATGGGTTTGGTCGCATTGGTCGGCTCGTATTTCGGGCGGGAATTGATCATCCCAACATTCAATTTGTCGGCATCAATGACCTGGTTCCCCCAGACAATTTGGCTTATCTGCTCAAGTATGACTCGACTCACGGCACGTTTGATGGCACCGTCGAAGCCAAAGAAGATGGCATTGTCGTGAATGGAAAATTCATCTCCTGTACAGCCATTCGCAATCCCGCAGATCTCCCCTGGGGCAAGGATGGTGCTGATTATGTGGTCGAGTCTACAGGCTTATTTACCGACTTTGAAGGCGCGTCTAATCACCTCAAGGCGGGGGCAAAACGAGTGATCATTTCTGCGCCCACCAAGGAACCCGATCGCGTCAAAACCCTGTTGATGGGGGTCAATCATGACCAGTTTGATCCTGAGAAAGATACGATCGTCTCGAATGCAAGCTGTACGACGAATTGTTTGGCCCCGGTGGCTAAGGTGATCAACGACAATTTTGGTCTGACAGAAGGGCTGATGACGACGGTTCACGCGATGACAGCAACGCAGCCTACGGTCGATGGGCCCAGCAAAAAAGATTGGCGAGGCGGACGGGGAGCCGCTCAAAATATTATTCCTGCCTCGACGGGAGCCGCAAAAGCAGTCACTCTGGTACTTCCAGAACTCAAGGGAAAGCTGACGGGTATGGCGTTTCGCGTCCCGACTCCGGATGTTTCTGTCGTTGATCTGACCTTCAAAACGGAGAAGGCGACGAGCTATCAAGAAATTTGTGCGGCGATGAAGGCGGCTTCAGAAGGCGACCTCAAGGATATTTTGGGCTACACCGATGAGGAAGTGGTTTCGACTGATTTTCAGGGCGATCCCCACTCCAGTATTTTTGATGCGGGGGCGGGCATTGAGTTAAATTCAAACTTCTTCAAGGTCGTCTCCTGGTATGACAATGAGTGGGGCTACTCGAAGCGGGTGATCGATCTGATGGTGGCGATGGCCAAGAAGGAAGGGATTCTTTAAGAAGGGAGGAGGGAGGAGGGGGCTAGGTTGCTTCTTGGGTTGGGGCGATCGTTCCCTTTTCGTTGGACAAACGCCAGAGAATTAGGAGTCCGATCGCGCCGCTTAATCCTAGAAATAGCCAGAAAGTTCGGGTGACTTCGCTGGTCTGATCTAATGCCCAACCGCCGAGAATTGGCCCAATAAAGTAGCCGATCGCCCAACATTGAGCGCTGATTCCGGTGTAAATTCCTCGAAGCGATGGGGGGGCGAGTTGTGAGAGTAAAGAATGCCAAACAGAATCTGTTTCCTGGAGTTATGTCAAATTCATCGATCTCACTTCAGACTGCAATTGAGTATGTGGAGTCTCTCTCTTTAGAAGATCAGGATTTGCTGATTGATTTGATTCAAAGAAGACGAATCGAACAGCGTCGAGGCGAAATTGCACAGAATGCCGCTCAAACACTGGCAGCCGTGAAGCAAGGAACTGCAAAGCGAGGAAGTCTCACAGATTTGCGCGCCGATCTGTTGAGTGATGAATGAGAGACTTGATTTGGGACACTAGAAAAGAACTTATTGATCTCATTATTTCTGCTAAAAACATCTCTTATACCAATTCTCTATGAGCCTGCACAGAATGGTTTCTTGATCAACAAGGGTTTCAGGCGACTGTTTTCTATACAGCTTTACATCAAATTGGTATTACTGATTACTTTATGACTGCTGCTGTGTTGCAGATCTCTAAAATTCAACGTCATTGTCAGGATCATCGATCGCGGCTAATGGAAACTTTGCTTTGAGGGCAGGCATCACTGGGCAGGGAGGACGATCGCTCAGGTTCTCTGGTTTGCTCCAGGCAAAGGGGGCTTGTTTGGCGGCTGACATCCACAGCAGGCGTTTGGCTCGTGTCATCGCCACATAGAGAAGACGAAATTCTTCGGCGGTTTTGAGGTGTCCGGCGCGTTCCCAGGCGGTGAAAACATCGGGAATTTCTTGTTGATGAACGATCGCTCGAATCTGAGCGCGGGCCACTTCTGAAAGGGTGAAGTCGCCAATAAACTTGGCTTGCGGCGGCACATACAAACT
Source organism: Phormidesmis sp. 146-20 (assembly GCF_052939475.1). Lineage (NCBI taxonomy): Bacteria > Bacillati > Cyanobacteriota > Cyanophyceae > Leptolyngbyales > Leptolyngbyaceae > Phormidesmis > Phormidesmis sp. 146-20. The sequence goes on along the minus strand of NZ_JBJPHT010000095.1, from coordinate 5,111 downwards.
GCCGGGGATCATGTTCTCATGCAAAAAGGGAATGAAGACGTAATCCCAGTCCAGTCCTTTTGCTTTGTGCATCGTGATCACCGTAAGTTGGCTGGCGCGCACGTAGCGATCGTCCTCTTCTGCCTCGACTGGCTCAAATCGTTCTGAACTGACAATCTCACTCAAGACTTCAAGAATGGCACTCAAAGCGTTTTCGCTGGTCTGTTGGAGAATGCGATCGGATAGCTTATTCGCCGTCGCCAACTCGGTCTGGTCATAACTCAGCGTGTACGCCAAAAACGAAATCAGTTGATAGATTGGCAATTCTAATCTGGCTCGTAGCAGGCTCACACAGTAGCGACTGGCTTCTTTGACCACCGGAGTCTGAGGTGGATCGAGCGGTGCTGGGTATAGAAACTGTTCAGGAAAGGTGACCAGCGCATTCAAATCTTGATTGGGGATCAGGCGACGACCAACCAAAACTGTGAGCGCCGCTTTGAGATTGTCTGGAGAATGGGGGCGATCGAGAAACTGCAACAACGCCAGCATTTCAGCCGGAATATGAGACTGGCGATCGCGCTGTCCCACATCAAACACCTTCAAATTTTCACCATGCCAGCGTTCAAGCTCTTTGGCAACGAACCGCCCCTGATCATTTGTCCGCACCAAAACGGCCGCCTGAGCATCAGGATTTTGAGTGAATAGAGTGAGCGATCGCTGTCCAATCCATTCCACTGTCTGATACACATCATCGGGCGTGTAGAGTTCTAGCCCCAACCCCTCCGGCAACGGGTTCGCATCCAATTGGGGATCATCAAACGCCACCGGATAAATCTTTTGAGGACGAAACGGAGATTCTAAAGGCGCAGTCTGACTTCTCTCTTCTGCTTCCTCACTCCTCACTCCTCTCTCCTCACTGACTTTGTGTCTTCCATTCACCCACTGCAACACAAAATTTGCTGCATCGACGATCGCTTGACTGCTGCGCCCAGCCTGATTCATTTCTGCCAATCGGTCTTCAGCGCTGCACTCCTGACAAAACTCACGAAAGAAAACCGGATCGGCTGGCGTAAAGGTGGAATTGATCGCCTGATTGGGATCGCCTACTCTGACTAAGTTTTGCTGACTTGAGATTTCAGGATGATCGGGATCAGCCGCGAGAATTTCTAACAATCGAGTCTGCAATGGGCTGGAATCTTGTGCCTCGTCTTCAAATACCGCAAAGACCTGTCTCTGCCAGCGATCGCGCACCGTCGGAGTTTCCAACACGCGCAGGGCACCGAGAATCATTTCGTCATAATCAATCAAATTTCTGGCGCGAAGCTGTGACTGATATTGTTCATAAAGTCCCGCCGCGATTTCTAAAATCACATAATAGTCAGAAGAACGATCTCGCAAATCTTGAGGCATCAATCCCGAACTTTTGGCTTCGCGAATCACGGTGTCTGCCAGCGCAGGTAACACTTCAGTTCTGAGAACGGCTTGTCGTCGCAACCGCTCAGTTTCTTCGCCATCAAACTGTCTGCCTTCGAGCAACTGCTGAAAAAGCTGCGGATGGTTGCCGATCCACTGTTCGACACTCGTGCGAATCAAGCGATGTCCCTGGTTGGGCGTGACCAAAACGCTGTCTGGGTTGAGTCCCGAAAGCTCTGGGTAGCTGCGAGCGATCGACCACGCCAGCCCGTGCAACGTATGAACGACGAATCCGCCCTGGGGCAAAGAAAGCGTCTTTAAATGCTGTCGAATTTTGGTTTTGATATGGGCGGCCGCCGATCGAGTAAATGTCACCACAACCAACTGACGGCGAGTATGAAGCTGATGTCGAGCGATCGCGATCGCCGCCGCCACAGCCATCCCGGTAGACTTGCCCGATCCCGGAACTGCCGAAACGGCCAACCGCCCCCCTTGCCAATCGGCGATTTCACGCTGTCCAGGGCGCAATCCAGTTCGCAATCGTTGAATTAGAGGGTCGCGTCCGGTTGGGGTATTGGGGCGATCGGCAAGCATAGTGAAGAAAAAGCAGTAGATCCTGTTGTTATTTTGACAGGTGAAGCGAGTCTAGCGGAGGATGGATCACGTACCGCCCCCAGTCTCGCCATGTCTCTACAAAATTCTCCGCTGACGAAAGAAGAGGCGCTCAAGGTTCTCAGGCAGTTTATTTGTAGTGATAGCCCTGCCGCGCCGTTGGATTATGCGCTGATCCGATCGTCCCTACTTCTGGTGGTCGATCAGTCGGACTATCAAATTTTTGGCATCTGTGCCGACAGTTTTGACCAGGGCAAACAAACGCTTTCTAGCTACCTGACTGCCTTAAATTACGAAGAAATGCCCACTGTGAGCGGCGTAACGGATGGCGTTGTCTATATCAAATACAATCCCAAAACGGGACGATCGCACGCTGAACCCTACACCGGAGTTCATCGGGGCGTGTTAGTCTCCTGCCAATCTGCTTACGATGGCGACGTGAATGAGACGTTTGGACATCTGCCGATCGATTTGTTTGATCAGACTTGATCAGACTTGAGCTTTTTCAGCAGCCCTCACGCGGAAGTAAAACTAACGTCAGTTCGATAAACTTTTTCGCTTCGTTGCCAGGGGATTCGCCCCCTAAATCCCCCATTCTGAGGGACTTTGAATCAGCATAATTTCTTTGAACTCTGGAACTTTCTCTGGGTCAAAGTCCCCCAATTTTGGGGGATTTAGGGGGCTGAAGCTGATCGAAACGAAGCGAGTCACTCTCATCGAACTGACGTTAAAACTAAGCTCGTGGAGGTGTCAGGCCGCCGAGCCGATGCAGCGAGTAGCCAGGGACTCGACGGCCCGCTTTGTATTGCTTGTCATCAGAGTCGGGTAGGTAGCAAACTGGGATAGGTCACTACTTTCGACGGCGGCGAGAGAGAATGCTCACCACTTCGCGGGGGTAGGGGGCTGGCAGCAAAGGACTCCACGCACTCACGTCGGCAAAGCCTCTGGCATAGAGGTTGTGAATGGTTTCGATCGTTCCTTCGCTTGACCCAATCACCAGCACTAACAGACGCTCCCAGTTACCGTCAGACTCATCGGGGTCGGGAACGGGAATTATGCCGGGATTTGCTAAAGAATTGTCAACCATGATTGTCTCCGTAGTTTTGGATTTGAAGAAAACCCAAAAACCTGGCCATCCCGATCGACTCGGAGGGGAGAATATTCCGAGAACCGCAGCGCAAAATCGAGGTGGCCAGGTGGAGTGTTAAAATCTCCATTAGCCCACTCAGACTGCTTACGACAGTGTGGGGGGTTAGCTATCCAGAGTTGTCTCACCAGCTTTGGATGGCGTTGGGCTAGATTTTCGAGCGACCTGCTACTTTCTCTCCATAAAGCAACTTAATCAGAGAGCATACCGACATTCTCCAGGGTCGTCAAGCATTTCGTCTGGGATTTTGTACGATGCGAGGTTGCTGGAGTTTTGGGGCGAGGGGCTGAACGGTTGGATGGGGGGCGATCGCTCAACTCTCAATCGGGGGAATGTCATGAACGAAGACTCTTCAATCATCCTCTGAAGTCGTGCCGCCCTGGTGCGCTCGCGATTCCTAAGAATTGCTGAGTATTCCAGGGGTGAGGGGATTCGATTGCTACTTTATGTGGGTTAGATAAAAACTTCTTCTAGCCTCATGACTGACGTTTTTCTCTCCTACTCTCGGAAAGATAAGGCCTTTGTGCAAACGCTGCATGATGCGCTGAAGGCAGAGCAGCGAGAAATTTGGGTCGATTGGCAGGCGATTCCGCTGACGGCTGACTGGTGGCAGGAGATTGAGCGCGGCATCGAAGGCACCAATACCTTTGTGTTTGTGATCAGTCCTGATTCGATCGCATCAGACATTTGCCGCAAAGAAATCGACCACGCGGTTAAGCACAATAAGCGATTGGTGCCGATCGTTCATCGGGAGGGGTTTGATATGACAGCCGTCCATCCGATGTTGTCGAAGTACAATTGGCTGTTTTTTCGGGAGACGGATGAGTTCGATCGCGGCTTTGCGGATTTGGTGGAGGCGATCGAGACGGATCTGGAGTATGTGCGATCGCATACTCGTTTGACGGAGCGGGCGGTGGAGTGGGAGGGCAAGCAGCGCAATGAGAGTTTTTTGCTGCGGGGGATGGATCTGGCGGGGGCAGAAGACTGGCTGGTGCAGGGGGCGAGTAAGCAGCCGCAGGTGACGGAGCTTCAGGGGGAGTATATTAAGGCGAGTCGGCAGGCGGAGACGCTGCGGCAGAGAGTGGAGGCGAGGCGGCAACGGGCGTTTGTGGTGGGGGTGGGGGCGTTTGCGCTGGTGGCGGCGGGGGCGGCGGTCTTTGCGTTTCAGCAGCAGCAGGAGGCCGTGGCCCAAAAGCAGGAGGCGCAGGAGAAGAGCCTTGAGGCAGAGGTGCAGAAGGTGGAAGCGCAGAAGCAAAGTCAACGGGCAGAACGAGAGAGCCAAACTGCACAGGCAGAAAAGGCAAGGGCGGAAGGCGCTTTGAAACAGGCGGAAGCGGCCAAGAGAACGGCGGAAGCACGGACACGGGAAACGAGAGTGGCGTTGGCGAGGGCAGAAACGGCCCGTCAGGGCGAAGCGCAGCAGCGACAGGTTGCCCAACAGCGACAGCAAGAGGCCCTGAAAGCAAAGGCGGTGGCTGATCAGAAAACGGTGGAAGCGCAACAGCAACGGGATAGTGCAGAGACTCAGAAACGAAATGCTCTGGTGGCGACTGATTTGGCAGAGAAGCGCCGCAAGAATGCCGAACTGGGTGCCCAAAGCCTCACATCTCTCAATTTGTTGGCTTCTGATCTACGACTGGAGTCGCTGGCGGAGGGCTTGAAGGCAGGACACAAACTGAAACAGTGGGAAAAGGATGTAAAGGATGTAGATGCAAGAACGCCAATCCAGGTGAAGGCGGCTCTACAACAAGTGGTCTATCAGATCAATGAACGCAATCGCCTGAAAGGGCACAGTGGAATTGTCTGGAGCGTGAGTTTCAGCCCGGATGGCAAAACGATCGCGACGGGCAGTCATGACAGGACGGTGAAGCTGTGGGATTTGCAGGGACGGGAGTTGCAAACCCTGAAAGGGCACGGTGGAAGTGTCAAGAGCGTGAGTTTCAGCCCGGATGGCAAAACG
>NZ_JBJPHT010000094.1:0-8856 GCF_052939475.1 Phormidesmis sp. 146-20 | reverse complement strand
CGTCTCATGGTGAGACGATTAGCTGCTTAAGATTTACTTTATAAATTAGCTCTAACTTGTCTCGACTATGCGCTGACCAAAATTTTTAGTTATGACGCTGCCTAGCCTTATCATTCATCCAAACCTCCAAATCGACGTTACTAACTTAAGGACGGGCCCACTCTACGAGTTTCAGGATTTTGAGTTTTCGATCGCCTCCTCCCTCCTCCCTCCTCCCCCATCTCTCCCTCAACTGAATATTTTTCGCCTTCAGTTTTGCTTTACAATTTTGGCAATCCCGGAATTTCACACCAAAAAATTCCCATTTCTCAGCCCTTCAACCCTTCGGAACTTATATGAGCATTGGATATGTTGCCCTCGTCCTGCACGCCCACCTGCCCTTCGTCCGTCACCCCGAAAGTGACTATGTGCTGGAAGAAGAATGGCTCTACGAAGCCATCACCGAGACGTATATACCACTGCTACAAGTCTTTGAGGGGCTAAAACGAGACGGCGTTAACTTCAAATTGACGATGAGCATGACTCCGCCCCTGGTGTCGATGTTGCTCGATCCGTTGCTGCAAGAACGCTACGACGATCACCTCGCTCAACTCGAAGAACTCACCGAGATGGAGGTCGAGCGTCACGCCCACAACGGTCACATGAAGTACCTGGCAGAACACTACGCCAAAGAATTCAACGCCGTGCGTCACATGTGGGAGAAGTACGATCGCAACCTGATCAAAGCCTTCAAACAATATCTTGACAGTGGCAATCTAGAAATCATCACCTGTGGCGCAACGCATGGCTATCTGCCGTTGATGAAAATGTATCCGCAGGCTGTTTGGGCCCAGATTCAAGTTGCCTGTGAGCATTATGAGCAGACATTTGGACGACCCGCAAAAGGGATTTGGCTCCCAGAGTGCGCTTATTACGAAGGGGTCGATCGCATGTTGGCAGATGCCGGACTGCGCTACTTCTTAACTGACGGACATGGCATTCTCTATGCGCGTCCTCGTCCTCGATTTGGCACCTATGCGCCCATTTTTACCGAGGCAGGCGTGGCAGCTTTTGGACGCGACCACGAATCGTCTCAGCAAGTCTGGTCTTCTGAAGTTGGCTATCCCGGTGCAGCAGAGTATCGAGAATTCTATCGTGATTTAGGCTGGGATGCTGACTACGAATACATTAAGCCCTACGTCATGCCCAATGGTCAGCGCAAAAATGTCGGCATCAAGTACCACAAAATCACAGGCAAAGGGTTAGGGCTATCCGATAAGCAACTCTACGATCCCTACTGGGCAAAAGAAAAAACTGCCGAACATGCCGAAAATTTTGCCTACAATCGCGAACGTCAAGTCGAACACCTCAGCGGCATCATGCAGCGCCCGCCGATCATCGTCTCGCCCTACGACGCAGAACTCTTTGGTCATTGGTGGTACGAAGGCCCCTGGTTTATTGATTACCTGTTCCGCAAAGCTTGGTTTGATCAGAACACGTTTGAGATGACGCACCTGGCAGATTACTTAAAAGATCATCCCACTCAGCAGGTCTGCCGCCCCTCACAATCAAGCTGGGGCTACAAAGGCTTTCACGAATACTGGCTCAACGAAACCAACGCCTGGGTCTATCCTCACTTACATAAAGCGGCTGAACGCATGATCGAGCTTTCAAAACGCGAACCCGAAGACGAATTAAGCTGGCGTGCCTTAAATCAGGCGGCGAGAGAACTGCTACTCGCACAATCGTCCGACTGGGCCTTCATTATGCGAACCGGAACAATGGTGCCCTACGCGATTAGAAGAACTCGATCGCACCTGATGCGCTTTAACAAACTCTTTGAAGATATCAACCAGGACAAAATCGATTCCGGCTGGGTCGAAAAAGTAGAAGCGATCGACAATATCTTCCCCAACATCAACTACCGCGTTTATCGTCCTCTCTAGAATAGTCAGGACATAATCAGCAGGATGTGGTGCAGCATAATTAGTTGTCCACATCCTCAACAACTCGCTGTACTAGGGGACTATGACTCAGACCAATGTGCCGATTATTGCAGAATCAGAAGAGCTTACGATCAATATCTGCAAGTTTCTGGTCTACCATCTTCAGCAATACAGTAATGCAAAAGGGTTGGGTTTATTCATTGTCTCAAAAGCTGGGATAAAAACTGAAAGGAACGATCGCATTCCCGGTATAGTTGTCTTTGGTCAAACTCTTGGAGAACAACTGCTAAATCGTTTGGGTTCAGATGTCTTAGATTTCAATGAAGTACCTGTACTCGTTATTGAAGTAGCTAGTGACAATTGGCGTGAGGACTACATTCGCAAACGGGCAGAATATGCACTGATTGATATTCCTGAATATTGCATTGTCGATCCCCAAAAAGAACGGGTCAGAATCATGACCAATCCCGCTAATGAAGATGGTTATCAACATACCGACTTCATGCGGGGACGACAAATTCAATTTTCCCAGTTTCCCGATTTGGTTTTATCAGTTGATGAAGTGCTTTCTCCCGCTAACGTTGAGACTCTCATTAAAGCAGAACAAGCTCAACGCCAACAGCTAGAACAAGAACTTATCATAGAACGTCAACGAGCAGAGCAAGAACGTCAACGAGCAGAGCAAGAACGTCAACGGGCTGAGAAGCTGGCTGAAATGCTGCGATCGCAAGGCATCAACCCAAACGATCTCTAAACAATTGCAAAAGAAGTCCGGCTTGCTAGAACCAATTACAAAGTCGAACTTCTCTCAACAGCTTTTCTCTTGTCGCCCTACTTAAAGGTGCCAGCACCAGCCAGCGCCAACACACCCAACACGCCCAAAATGTGACCAAAACTCATCGAAGCCAAGAAGCCCGCCACACTGATGTCATTAAACAGCGACTTTGAAAAAGGCAACGGCATCTTAGCGCCCGTGTGAGGATATTTAATCGTGCGACTGGCAACTATCAAGACAAATAGACAAGAGCCGATAATAATGGGAGTTCCTTCCCAGTTCCAAAGATCTGTACCCACGGTAGGCAAGGCGGCGAAAGAAGACAGAAGCATATTGATTACTCCTAACTGGATTTAAGATGCACTCATCTTTTCGCGATCGCTCCTCTTTTACCTCTGCCCACTGTGAGAGTTGAGGCTCCAACTCTAGAGAGATTGTCAGATTGAGACTGCTTCTATCTCTGTGTAGGGGTGCCCTGTCAAGCAAGCACCTAATCTTTGTATCAGACATTGCAATTAACCCAAATTACAGAGGCTTTTATGACCATCGATACAAAAGAACTCAATAGCCTTGCTACCAGTTTTAAGCGGCTCCCAGTTGATGATCAAATTGCTGCAATGGGCTATCTCTATCAGGAAATTGGAGGGTCTTTACTCTCGTCTGATATGGCTTCCAAAAAAGTCGAAGAAGTCGTGAAGCAAGTGACAGAAATGCGCGAGGGTAGCCAAGTTGAGTTTTTGCAGGACGTTCTATCAGACACTGATCGCGATGAGGTGGTTCTTGATATCCATCCTTCTAAGGCAATGGCGCAACTGATTCCGGGTGATGGCGTGGAGTCTCCGATCGAGGAGTACGAAAGCCTCAGCCCCAATGAGCGTCTCGCCGTCTGGTACAATCTCGCCAGCAAAATGGGAGACGGTATGGTGACAATGCCGAGTGACTATTCTCTATCGTCTGAGACACAAGAATTACTCACCTCGCTCAAATCTTATGAGACTGAGGAAAAGCTACAGTTTTTAAGCAAGATCGTTTGATCACCACAAGGTTTGAGCAGCACAGGAAAAGAATGAAGCGGATCAAGGATCTAGTTGTCCAAGATTCGCTTCATCGGTTTTGATTGAGGTGGGTTAGTCGATCGCTGATTTGCGTCGTTTTAGAGCAGACAATCCTAATAAGCTAACGGCTGCTAATCCAACGATCGCGCCGGGTTCTGGAACTTTAATATCCGCGTAAGTGATGCCGATCGGACGCTTCAAATCTCCATTCGTCGCCACAAAAACTGCACTTGAGTTTCCGGTAGAAGGGAAGGGCTTGCCGTTGCTGTCGTAGCGCAAGATTGCACCGTTGTTAGTCTTATTATCAAAACCAACCGTATAAAGGTTTCCACTAGGATCAAAGGTAAGATTGCCAAAGCTACTGGATGCCGTTTGGTATTTGGTGGAAATCATCTCTTTGAAAGTGCCTGTTTGCAAATCATAGCGACGAATATCACTGGCAAAGTCGCTAACAAATAGATCGCCTTGAGGCCCGATCGCCAATCCCAAAAAGCTTACAAACCCAACGTCTGGAGAGGGAGTTGGTTGGCTAATGAAGACTTTCGACTCGCCTGTTTTGATGTCATAGCTCAACACCTGACTCTCAAACCCAGGGAAACTGGCCTTAAATGATCCAGGTTTGTCAGGATCGGGAATAGCAACGCTGCCTTGAGTCGTCACCAACAGACGACCATCCGCTGTGAACAGCAGATCATTGGGCCCGTTCAGCTTGCCAGATTCTCGTGTGCCTGTCGCGGCGGCGAATACGTCAATAAATGCGCCTGTTTTGCCGTCAAAGCGGAGAATTTGGTCGGTGAGAAAGCTGCTGACATAGAGATTGCCGTCGGGGCCAAAGGCATTGCCGTAGGGACGAATCAGCCCAGTGGTCGCAAACTCATCGATAAAATCGCCTGTCTTGCCGTTGTAGCGTAGAATCTTTCCTGTAGAGCCACTGCCACTGCTGACATAGAGATTGCCGTCGGGGCCAAAAGTCAGATCGTCGGGGTCAAGCAATCCGCCTGAGCCAAGTGCGATAAAGTCTCCGCCAAAGTTTCCGGCATCACCGTAGATAACGACATTGTTGCCTCTGGTATTTCCGATTAGAAGGGCGGCATCGGCTCTAGCAGCCAGTAGACTCAAGAGTGAGCCAACACTGACCACGATCGAGCGTTTTAGGAAAGAAGATGACTTGCTCATTAAATTTCTATAGCGTGATCAAGATAGTCTTTCTATTGTTGAGAGAATTGAGCTTCTGAACTGTCGTTTGCGTCACCAAAATCAGCAATATTCCTGATCTTATCCGTAATTTCACGTAAATCTTTGATGAAGTTCATACCAAGACACTATGAATTCTGAGAACACTGCGATCGTTCCGTGGCGGTTGCGCGATCGCTCCTTTAATTGGGGGTCTCAAACTTACTTGATGGGCGTTTTGAATGTCACACCTGACAGTTTTAGTGATGGGGGACAGTTCAATACGATCGCAGCCGCTTGCAAACAGTCTCAGCAGTTGGTAAAGGGCGGAGCAGACATTCTAGACATCGGTGGACAATCCACTCGCCCCAACGCAGAAGAAATCTCGCTGACTGAGGAACTCGATCGCGTCGTTCCCATCATTCAAGCGCTACGGCAAAATCCAGAATTCTCAAGCGTTCCCATCTCGGTAGATACGACCAGAGCTAAAGTTGCGGAGGCGGCGATCGAGTCTGGTGCTGACTTGATCAACGACGTTTCGGGCGGCACGTTTGATGCAGAAATGTTGCCTGCAGTGGCGAGGTTGCAGGTTCCGATCGCGCTGATGCACCTGCGCGGAACCCCTAAAACCATGCAGACGCTCACAGACTACGACGATCTAATTGGCGAAATTTATCAGTTTTTGTCAGAACGACTTGAGGCGGCGATCGCAGCGGGGGTCGATCGTCAGCAAATCATTCTCGACCCCGGCATTGGGTTTGCCAAAAAATACGCCCACAACCTGGAAATTCTGCGGAGACTCCCAGACTTTCAAAGCTTGAACTGTCCAATTTTAGTCGGAGTCTCTCGCAAAAGTTTTATCGGTCATCTTCTCAACCAGCCCGACCCTCAAAAACGAGTCTGGGGAACAGCGGCCGCCTGTGTGAGTGCGATCGTCGGCGGTGCCCATCTTCTCAGAGTTCACGATCTACCAGAAATGCGAGAGGTTTGTCGAGTTGCCGATGCCATTTGGCGGGGCGAAGGTCTCCCCATCTCTAAGTAGAGCCGTTTCCAGAACTGGTGTCTGCGCCCTGATCAAATTCATTGGGATTGATCAAATCTGTGATGGCCTCATTCATGAATTTAGGATCCATGAACACAATTTTGGCGTTGCCGCTCTTGCTCAATTCTAGACTGGCGTTGACATAATCTCTGGCAACTAGATAGCGCAAAACTTCTTGAGAATTAGGATGGCTTCGTAGCGCTTCGGCAAGCTCGGCGATCGACTGTACCGTTGCCTCAGTTCTCGAAAGGGTGGCTTGCTTTTCACTGCGGGCAGTCCGCTCTCTTTCGAGAGAGTCTCTCAACGCCTGCGACAAGATGATTTCCTGCACCTCCACCCGAATTACCTTCACCCCCCAGTTGGCGGTCGCTTTGTCGAGTTGGCGCAGCAAGGCTTGATTGACCCGACTGGTCGAAGAAATCGCCTCTTCTAGCGAGAGTTGCCCAATCTCTGCACGCAAGTTGGTGGTCACGAGTTGTCTGAGCGCTTCTTCGAGATCCTCAACGGCATAGTAGGCTTTCTTGAGGTCGAGAATTTGCCAAAAGACGACAGCATCCACCTCGATCGGCACATTGTCATTGGTCAGGGCTTTTTGAGGTTTGATGTCAGAGATCTGCTCGCGAATCGTCTCAACCAAAACTGTGTCCAAAATTGGAATCACAAAATTAAGTCCTGGCTTCAAGGTGCGTCTGTATTGTCCAAGCCGTTGCACCAAGGCTTCATCACCCTGATCAATGATTCTTACAGAGCCAATTACATAGCCCAGGACAATCAGTGTGAATGCACCAAGTAACTCAATCATATATGCGCTCCTTCGAGCTTTTTAGAATGTAGGGGTTTGCTTAGATAAGAGGGGACGAAGCGTGAGTTATTTATAACTTCAAATTCTCAGGGTGATTCATTTTATAGCAATTATAGAGATTGGAATACGCTCTATAGCGATAGTTTTAGCATTCTCAAGGAGACTCCAGCCATCTTTTTAGACTTCAAAACTCTTTTCGCTTACTTTCTTGCCAGACATTGCCGATGCCTTTGACCACGCCCCGACCGATTAAACCAATGCCGCGACCAATCACTTCGGTCAACAGATACACAACACCCCTGCCTACAAAAGCGATCGCCGACCGCAGCCGAGGGGCGATCGCATCCCGTGTTTCTAGTGCCAGCGTTACGCCCAATCGAATGCCTCTAAGGTGTTCTAGCTCTTGGACTCGTGGCGTGTAGATCAACAGTCGCTCAATGCCCTGACTGCTAAACACCAGCAGTAAATGGCGGCTTTCAAAGATGTCTTTGGGTTCGTTGACATAGCGATCGACCCGATAGCGCCAGGACAACTCATTGCGAAAGCGTTCGATTTCACGAGTCGAGAGCAGCCGTCGATCGTAAAAGTTTTGTTTGATCAGCTCTACGTCTGCAAACCGATTGAGCAACGGTTGTACGACGGCATTGGCAAGCTGAATGGTCAGATTCTCTAGCAAATCGGTGGCGCGGTCAAGCGCATCGGGGCTAGTTGCAGAATGGTTGGTATTGTCGATCGTCAGCGGAGACTGAAACAGCAAAAAGTTGTAGAGATCCAAAACTAACGGAATGCGATCGAGAATCTGAGTTTGCACCGAGCTGGCTTCTTGCAAAAGCGCAGGAACGACTTCGACTTGCTGCTGACGCGATTGCAGCGTGTAGTATCGACCAAAAAATTCAGTCGTGACAGCCTGCCACAGATCCCGCAGGATCACAGACTGTTTCTCAACCAATTGATCAGACTGCACCTGAGAAAAACGCAACTCATCCAAACTCGCCTCAATCTGCCGCAGCACTGCATAAAAAAGTTCACGCTTGCGTTCTGATTTGAGAATGTCAATTTCTAGAGGCGTTGACGTGAGGTTTTCTAAGCTGGATTGAAGTTTTGCCGAGACACGATCGAACAAGTGCGCCCGTCCATTTCTAGAAGTCCTTACGGCCACCGATTTGGTCTGAGCAGTGGGAGCCAGTTGTGTAGTCGCGTCTAAAAGCTGTGCAGTCGATGCGATCGTCAGCGTCGATTCTGAAGCGGTCGTTCCCACAGCAGGCGGCAAGAGTTTTTTGACCAACCATCTAGCGGCTCTCAGTTCACGCCGTTGTCCCAGCAGTAAGGCTCGATCGACGGGCGACAGGGTGGACGATCGCAGTTCCTCGGTCAGTTGGGCTAGAGCCGCTTCGATTTGACGAAGACTCGACGATCGCAGATTTTGCCGCAGTACCGCAATGGGATTGACCATCGGAGGAGCCGCGCCTTGCAAAATTTCTAGATTCCAAACCGTTTCTCCGGCTGCCACCCGTTGGATTGCCTGCACCAACGCAGTTAGAGAACTTCCCTGTGGACAATAGCCCTCGACTCCCATCTCAAAAGCAGTCAACAGCAGCGTTGGTGACACAGACCCTAGCAGCAAAACCGGCCCATGAGAGTTGAGAGACTGACAGACCTCAATAGGCGTTTGTGAATCTAATCCCAGCAGAATTACGTCGATCGCCACTCCATTTCGTCGATCTGCCAACTGTTGAAGGGCGATCGTCACCGTCTCCACCTCAACCACTTGCAGATCAGTAAATCGGCCCAACCCCGTCACCAAACCCAATCGCAACAGCGGATCTGCCTCAATGACCATGAGCCGTAATGGATTAGGGGAGCGATCGAGGGTCATGGGTCAGAAGAGTAGGGAAAACCAAAAAGCCTGGGAAGACATGAGTTCAAAGAAGTTTTTTCACCTCAATGTTCAGCTAAGGACTGTAGATCTAAACAAAGGCAATGTGCAACTTTCTGATCAAGTTCTAGTCGGCTTCAGCCCCCTAAATCCGACTTTAAGCAAAAAAGACTTCCAGAATTTAGAACCCTGATCAGCGTTCAAAGTC
>NZ_JBJPHT010000093.1:0-8859 GCF_052939475.1 Phormidesmis sp. 146-20 | reverse complement strand
AGGGGAGTACTCCTTGGAGCGTTTTATATTTAATTGCACCTAGCTACTTAGCAGCCAAAAAGGGCAGGACATTCTCACAGCGCTTCAGGATAACAGTCTAAATCTTTACAGCCGTTTGGGAGCCGAAGATACCCAACGTAATAGAGATAGCTGGCAATATATCGAACGTCATCTCAATGACTGGTGGAGCCAACATTACACAGCGGCGGGCTACTCAGCCACAATTCTCAAAGGAATTATCAAGTTTTGTAGCTACAGTGACTTAAACAAAAAAGACTTGGTGAGGAAGTGGTTGGCTGCTTACGAACTTGAAGATGACGAAGCCCAAAACATTGGTTTAGACAACTGGCGGGCAGATATTAGTCGAGAAGAATTTGCGCTAGAAGCTATCACTGTATTTGGTAAACTATCAACTCTGGATGAGCCTCTAATTATCGTTTTTGATCAACTAGAAAGTTTGGGATTAAACCACAATCATCCTATTTTGGAGAGTTTTGGATCTGCTGTTAAAGAAATTTTAACCCATGTTCCCAATAGCCTGATTATTCTGAATCTGTTCCCCGATCGTTGGGAGCAATTCAAGACATTTTTTGACGGTTCTGTGGTCGATAGAACTTCTGAATATATTGTCAGATTAGAACGCCCTAGTGTTGAGCAACTAGAAAAACTTTTAGCTCTCAAAGCAAAGTCAGTGGATCTTGATCTGTCTGATCTCTTTAACTCGACAGAGATTAGTAACATCCTCAACCAAAAATCAATTCGGGCTGTTTTTAATTGTGCAAGCGCTTATTTTCGTCACAAAGTCCACAACATTCCTTTACCAAGCGACTATCAACCCTCCATCAAAACGCCTTCAGTTGAGTCCAGAATTGAACAGCTTGAACAGGTGATTTCTCAAATTGCTCACTTGATCCAGCCTTTAATTAGTAATCAACCTGGCTCCAGAATTTCAGATTTAGAAATAGCGTCAAGTTCTCCACAAATCGATCGCTCATTCGTTAATTTCCTTGCTTCACCTCAGACAGAAACGGTGAGAAGAAAACCGCCTTCTGTAGAAGATAGGGTGTGTGAATACCTGGAATACAAGAAGCTTGAACTGATCGAAAACTACGGCAAGCCTACAATCATTAATGATGCAGATGAAATTGGAAAGCTGGCAGCGATCGTAGAGGCTTTTAAGCTCGATCGAGCCTTAGAGTTTCGTCCACTTCGGTTAGGAAGAAGTACACTACCAGAGCATTTTAATATCGAAACTTCTCAAGGTGAGACTGTGGTCGGTTTTCTCAACGCAAGTGGTAATAGCTTCACGTCTCGGATCAAAAACTTTAATCAGTTAGTGAGCAGTCATCCAAAAACCAGATTTTTCTTAACTAGAGATGCGCGTGAATCTAAGATTACTGGCGGAGTTGGTTCAGCAGAAATTGAAAAACTTAATCACAGTCCAAATGGTCAATTTTTGGTGATCGAACAGGACGATCGCGTTAATTTTGATCTAACTTACAACTTGATTATTGACATTCAAGAGAAAGACCTGGAAGTTGATTTAGCAACGGCTTTGCGTGTCTTAACTTCCTACTTGAGTGATTACTGGCTTATCTCCGCTCTGGGTGGAAGCTAAGAAGACATTAAACCAAAGATTTATAGGAACCAAAGATTCATAGGAAGGCTCCTCTATCCGTCAAAAGTCTGGAGTCTCGATCGCAAACCACCCATCCCCAAAACCTTAGAATAGGAACAGCACTCATTAAGAAATGTAAGGGTTTTTCATGGCTGATCAGTTAATTCGAGCGACTGCGGCCGACGGGGGAATTCGGGCCGTCGGAGTGATCACTACCCGCCTCACAGACGAAGCCAAACAGCGACACCACCTCTCTTATGTCTCGACTGCCGCCTTGGGGCGCACCATGGCCGCCGGACTGTTGTTGGCATCCAGTATGAAGCGCGAAGGATCGAGGGTGAATATTCGGATTCGGGGCGACGGGCCGATCGGCGGCGTAATGGCAGACGCGGGAGCAGACGGCACAGTGCGCGGCTATGTCGATAATCCCCACGTCGAACTGCCGCCCAACGCCCAAGGCAAACTGGATGTCGGAGGAGCCGTCGGTCAGGATGGTTACGTCTACGTCGTGCGAGATATTGGCTATGGCTATCCCTACTCCAGCACCGTCGAACTGATTTCTGGAGAAGTGGGCGATGACATCACACACTACCTCGTTACCTCCGAGCAAACGCCCTCCGCTCTAGTGTTAGGAGTCTTTGTCGGCGCAGAAGGCGTGACAGCCGCCGGGGGAATTCTCATCCAAATCATGCCCAAAGCCGCCTCCGATCCCGAACTCGTTGCACTTCTAGAATCTCGACTTGCCAGCCTCAAAGGATTCACGCCTCTGTTGCAAGCAGGCAAAACGCTTCCTACAATTCTTGAGGATTTGTTGGGCGATTTGGGCTTAGAAATCTTGCCAGAAACTCAACTGGTGCGGTTTCACTGTGGCTGCTCGTTCGATCGCGTTCTCGGTGCCCTAAAGCTCCTGGGTCAAGTCGAACTGCAAGACATGATCGAAAAAGACGAAGGAGCCGAAGCCATCTGTCACTTTTGCGGCGAAGTTTACAAAGCCGATCGCGACCACCTTTCACAACTGATCGGAGAATTGCAAGCGGGAGGATAAAGTTTTTGGACGTTGGACTCTAGACTTTGGACAAGGTAGACTTTGGACGTTGGACTCTAGACTTTGGACAGGGCCACCTTGAGAGTCTTTGGTTTCCCAGTCTTTTGTCTAATGTCTAACGTCTTTGGTCTAATGTCTAGCGTCTTTTATCCTTCGTCATCACATTTCTCAAACATTCTTTAAAACTCAAAACTTCTTGCAAACGCTACGCTTAGAGAACACGCGATCGAGGAATCAAAAAATGGCAACCAAACAGGAGTTCAATAGCTTTGAAGAGTTAGTATCTCAGTCCGAAACTCCCATCGTCGTTGACTTTTATGCTCCCTGGTGCGGCCCGTGTCAACTGATGGCTTCGATCTTAGAAGAAGTCAATGGGCAGATGAAAGACCAGATCAAAATCGTCAAAATCAACGTTGATAACTATCCGGATCTGGCCAGTCAGTATCAGGTTCATGCGCTGCCGACGCTGGTGGTCTTTAAGTCAGGAAAGCCCGTTCACAAAATTGAGGGAGTCGTGCGATCGCAGCAACTTGTCCAACAACTACAAGCGATCGTTTAAGGTCTTCTCTAAAATCTCGTTTCGTACTCCACCACGGCGCGATTGTCCCCCGAAAAATCAGTCGAGCCGCGCAGCAACAGGCGATTATTGATGCGATAGCGTACCCCAAACTGAGTCGGTTGATCCGAAGTCAAGACTTTGAGCGCCGAGGCAGACAGACCACGGGTGATATCGATACTCAATTCTGCGCCTAGACCCAGGGTTGAGCTTCTCCTGTTTTCATCATTGATGACGGTAGGAAACAGGCGAAACTCCCCAAATCCGAGTGCATTCCCAATCAGTCCTTGAATATTGGTCAACAGCGCAGAACCCGCTAGATTTGCGATTCCCAGCGTGCTGTCTCCTCGTCCGAGCGTATTTACAAAGCCTCCCCCAATCAGGGCGATAATTTCGTTTTGGCTCCGGCTAGGACTACTGGTGAGTTCTAGATTTTCAAATAGCTGGCTGGCGGCTCCGGTCGCTCTTGCCTGAATGCGAATGGTTTGTAACGAGCCTAAACTGGTCGCCAGCAAAGAATTATCCTCAATCTCCGAAGAGGTCGTATTGGCAGAAATGCGGCTGCGCGTCACTTCAGGAACAGAGGCAATCAGACGAATATTCAGTATGGGGTCAAGCCCTTGAGCAGGGGTAAAGGTCGCACTTTGTGCCCCGCCTCGCGCCAAGACAAACTGGGTTGTAAAAAGGTTGACCTGTCCCGCTGTCAGACGAATGGTGCCATTGGGTTTGAGATCATTTAACGAGCCATTAACGAGCAACTCGCCTCGCGCTAGAAAGTTGATAATCGGGGCACGGGTGACACGGACTCGATCGCCCAACACCAACCGTAAATTCTGCAATTCAACAAACTGATCTGGCTGTCCAGTCGTACCTCCTCCGGTCGTGCCTCCTCCTGTACTGGCGGGAGCGGCTGAGGTGTCAGGAAGTAGCACCTGTCCGTCTGCTAGTTGAATTTCACCCCCGACTTCTGGACTGAGGGCCGTTCCTCGGAGTGCCACATTACCACTCACGCCCCCTTGATACAAGCCTTTGAGGGTAAGGTTGATGTCGTTGAGAGCAAGGGCGATCGGCGTATTGACATCGGGGTCACTTTGACTCAAGGTTGAGAAAATTGGGATCACGCCTTGGGCTGAGAGGCGACCTTTGCTAAATTGTCCCGTTAGCGGCGTGGTAGCAGCGCCGACTCGAATGCGATCGCGCTCAAAGGTAATCGTGCCCGTCAGATCGGTGATCGGTTCGGGGAGCGCCTGGGCCAAAAGTTGAGCGTTTTGAACCGTGACGACTCCGGTGACGACGGGCTGAAGCAGCGTTCCCCCAACCTGTAGCTGCACATCTCCTTTGCCGTCTACCCAGGCGACTTGCTGAGTCAGCAGATTTAATAAAGCCAATCCTTCGTTTTTGACATTTACAGACAGACTGATCTGATTGCTGTCGGGGAAAGTGGACGCAAACGGCAACTTGATTGGGATGCTGCCTGCGATGCGGAGCGGTTCGGGGGGGGCGATCGTCACCGTCGTGCCAAAGTTGAGTCGAGCGTTGGTGTAGTTAAAGCTGCCAGTGGCGGATTGGACGGGCGTGCCGTTGAGGGTGCTGTCGGCGAGACTGATTTCTCCGATCGCAAACGGGTTGTCCTGGGTGCCTGAGATAGTGGCGGTGGCATTGAGGTTGCCTGTGATGCCGATCGGCAGGGGGTAAAAGGTTTCGATCAGTCCAACGGGCAGATTGGTGACTTGCACCTGTCCCGATTGGCTTGCCCCGCCAAAATTTCCGGATACGTTGATGCGAGCGTCTCCAGATTGCAGGCGTAACGGCAGCAGATTGACGACTCCATTTTCAAAACTGCCTTTGGCGATCACCTGGTCGATCGTAATGATCCGATTGGGGTTTCGCGTAATTTTCCCTTGATCGACTTCGGCAAATGAGGGAAAGGGTCGCCATTCGATATCTTGCCCTGTCAAATCAAACTCGGCTTTGGGGGGCGATCCCAGTCCTGCTGAGACGCTGATGTTGCCGTTAAAGGTGCCGCGCACATCGGCCAATTCGGGAATGTTGAGGTTGCGTCGATCATTGGCTACTCGCCGCAGAAGCGTATTGATTTCAGAAAAGCGCTTTAGTTGATCAGACAGGCTGGCATCTGGGAGTCCTACAGTCGTCGGGACAACAGTTTCGGCTCTGCCAACGTCTGCCGCCTGCAAAATTTGGGAGAAATCTTGAATTTCAAAAATTCGCAGCGTTCTGAGAACATCTTCGAGTTTGCCCTGAGCGATCGCGACTTTGCCTTCAAATTTGGGTGTCGATCGCAGGTCTACACTGCCTGACAGCGCATAGCGACTGGTGCCCTTTTGCAAAAACGTATCGGTAAATCGAATCACATTACCCGTGTTGACAAACCTCGCTTGGATGGTTTCTGGCTCGATCACGATGCCCCGCACTTCTCTGGCAGGTCTGACCACGTTGAGCGACCCATCCGCAACTTGTAGCCGATTGACATCAATATTCAAGTTGCCTGTGAGAAACCGTCCGCCAAAGCTGCCCAATCGCGCTAGATCCACACCAGGAATAATTAAGCCATCTAACGGCAACTGCTGGATCACCACTCGAAAAATGTTGCCTTCTGTTTTGCCTGCAATGATCGCTTGATCTCGTTTGACATTCAGGGCGATCGGTCGATAGTCAGGATTCAACGCCAGGAAGATCTGATCTTTGCCGCCTGCCACGTTGACCGTAAATCCCTGAGTCGGGACGAGGCGAATGCTGCCATTGAGCGGCGAATCAAAGGTGATGCCGTTGAGAGACAGCCCTTTGACGGCGACATCACCAATCACATTCGGTGCGTCAGGTGTTCCGGTAATGCGGCCGGTGAGATCGAGTTGACCCGTGAGATCGGTGACGGGCGGGCGAGGAATCGGTAAGTTAGCCAGGGCGTAGTTTGTGGTTTTGACGAACAGATCCAATCCGGTGATCGCGGGGGAACCTGCGCCTTCGAGCCGAGCCAGAATTGACCCATTGGCGCTAAATCCGGGAGCCGTCGCCTGCGGAATATTCAGCTTGCGTCCATCCCATTGCACTTGAGCGACGATCGGCTGCTCGATCAGCGAAATTCCTTCTGACAGTCGCACCTGACCATTCGCCCGAATCGTCCCCGCACTCAGAGAGTTGACCAATCCCGCGACGCGCAAATCGCCACTCAACAATCCACGTAGGTCAGGTGAAAAGCGGCTTAGTTGCAGGCCGCCTCCGGTGACTCGCGCCTGCCATCTTCCCAAACTGGAGGCAATGTCGGCATCAAATGCGCCTGTGCCTTCGGTGAGCCGCGCCTTACCCGTTGCCCGAATGTCTGCGAGATTAAAAGATTTGGTTGTCCCAGACAGATTAAAATTGCCGCTGGCCAACCCGGTTAATTGAGGCACGAACTGTCTTGCTTGAACGCCGATCGCCCGTACTGTCGCTTGCCAATTTTCGCCGATCGTTCTGCCGTTTGCGGTGACCGTTCCGCCGCCAACCTGGGCCACGATGTTTCGCAAAATGGTGTTGCCGCTGACGATCGCCACTTCTCCTGTCGTGGGATAGGTTGCCTGGGGTGCCTGAAATTGAGCCACAGTCTGAACGCGATCGACCGCTCCACTAAGCTGAATCTGGCTATTGACTCGACCGACCGTAATCGGAGGCGCTTGTCCGTTGTTGTAAAGTCTGGCTACCGTGTCACCCGGAACGTTTTGAGCATTTAGATTGAACGCGATCGTTCTTGGGGGGGCGAGAGAAAGGTTGCCCTGTCCGGTGATTTGTCCGCCGATCGTGGGAGTTGCTTGAAGATTAGAAACAGCCAGATCGAACGTACTCGCATCCAATCTAAAGTTGGCGCTAGCCTGACTAAGATTGAGTCGATCGACTCTAGCAACTTTGGTATTACGGACAACGCCTGTGAGAACGGGACTGGCGATCGCTCCCGTCACTTTTACATCCGCTCCAACTTCACCTACAGCAGCAAACGGAAGCTGAATTGCAAAGGTCTCAAAAAAGTTATCCAGCGTGACGGCCTTGACCTGAGCAGATAGATTAAATCCTTTCTTGGTGTCTAGTGTGCCCTTGGCCAAAAGTGGAATTTTGCCGAGAGAAGCGCTGACTTGCTCCAAAGTAATTAGCGTTTCTTTAAGTTGCAGTTTGCCATTCGCATTGGTGAATTTTTGCGGTAACTGCGGAATGCTCAACGTCACATTCTTAAAGTCGGCCGTCCCATTCACTAAAGCGGGTTCTTTGGGGCGCAGTTTTACATTCACCTGACCATTGACGCGACCCTGAGTTAGATCAACGGGGAGTTTGACGAGGCGATCGATTTCAGCGATCAAAAAATCCTGGCCGCGAATGTCAATATTGGAGTTTAGCCCCTGCTGATTGAGCGACTCGCCTTTGAGGTCAAAACTGCCGCCCTGAGTTGATTTTCCTTCGGCTTCATAGGCAAAACGCCGATTGCGATCGAGGGGCTTGACTTCTCCAGCTACGTCGGTCAGATTCACCGAAGTCCGCTTGCGGCCGGGTTTGGGAAAGGGAGACAGTTCAATATTGGCTTCTCGTAGCTCCAACACTTCAAGCTGAGTTCTAATAAATCCCTTTTCTTCCTGTTCTTTGATGGCGGTTGAAACCCACACTCCGTCTCTATCCTGCTCGATATAGGCCGTCGGTTTGATCAGCGCCACATCCAGCTTTAAGGTGCGATTAAAAACTAGCTGAATCGGATTGAATCCGACCTCGACTGACTCGACCGTGGCGCGATCGGGATCATCCTCTGTCGGCGGAATCTCGCTCTTACCAAACCGCAACCCTGTCAGCGAAAACCGTTCAACTTTGCCTAGCTTAACGGGACGATTGAGCAACTGAGTTAGATTGTCGGCGACTAAGGGCGCTAACTCCTGATTGACAAAGACGGTGCCATACCAAACCCCTGCCCCAATTCCTGCAACGGCAGCGATCCCCAACGGGATGCCAATACGGACGAGGCGCGATCGTCGTCTACGAGGGGTGGGGGGCGTACCTTGCTCAGGAGGATTCGTCATTTACAACAGTGGGGAAGGAATTGAGGAGCGTCTAGCGAAGCCTCTATATAGTTACCACACAGGTCATTATTTGGGGAAATGAATTTGAGATTACCGTTTAGAGATGAAATTAACTCCGATTTGGAGACCTTAGCGAAAGCGAATTTTGAGAGGATAATGTAGCGCAAAACCAGCTATTTCCAGACAAGTCCAACATTTTTGTAAGACTTTAGGACTTACGCATTGACAGAAAATCCAAGATAGGAGGTATGGTTTTCAGCCCTTTGAGCATGATTTTTCTGCTTCCTATCTAGCGATCTCAGCCCGCAAAGGGCAGTTTTTAAAAGCCCACACTAACGCAGATACGTTACCACACACAATGGCTCTCTTGTACAGTGCGTAAGTCCTAGACTTATCTCCCTTCATGCCGCTCGTGTGAGAACCCGGACTTTTTGGGTCTGCGCTCAATTCTCAACTAATGTGAATTCGACGAAATTTTTCGCTACGGTGATTAATGCGGGCAGCCCCTTGTATCTTAAGAGTGTGGCAGACCGACCCCCTAAGATTCACGAAATCGGGATTTAGCTAGGGTCGCCACACACTTAATTGC
>NZ_JBJPHT010000092.1:0-12878 GCF_052939475.1 Phormidesmis sp. 146-20 | reverse complement strand
AGTTCATTAGATCTCAACTTCTGACCTTTGACACAATTTATTTTACAATCCCCAGATAGAACCAATGGTACGGGTAAAGTCCGTCTTGATCAGATCAATGCCAACGACATCATGCTGGGTGTTTTGTAAGGTACGAACCAACGCTTCACCCAAATGCCCCGCACTGCCTGTAACCAAGATTTTCATACCCATACCAATTCGTTGTCGTGGATTCACGCTGCGATCGTCAATATTCTGTGTGCCTCAGTTCACTTCTTCTAAGGTGGCTTGCGCTATCGTTGCCGCTGATGGTTTATGGTCATGAAGTGATGCCACTGCCCGTCATCGCTCAATGCATGAGAAGTCATGATCCGGTGATCGTCGCTTTTGAATTCGATCACATCTTTGTATTTTGCCATCTTTCCATCGCCCGTCATGGCTGGGCCCTCGGAATAGAGCGTGAGCATCGTTTCATCTGCGCTCAGTTCACCTTCGTATTGCCAAAGATAAGTCATCATTGACCCAATCCAGGTGCCCACGTATCGCTGTTGCTGCGGGTCATAACCAAGCGTCACTAGAGTTGTCGCATGACCACATCCTGGCATCTCACCTTGCCCCTCAGCGAGTACCCAAAGTTCACCGATCGATCGCACATGCTCAGTTCCCGTTGCTTTTTCGGGAGGCTGATCTGATCCCATTGTTACTTCGGTTTCATACGTCCACTCGCCGACAAGTTTTTGAAGCCACTGATGTTCCTTTTGTGGTTCATTATGCAGGGTTGAGTCTTGTTGGGTTTGAGTTGTCTCCATTGTTTTATCTCCATTTAATGAATCATTGTGGAGGTGCAATCCACCTCAGTTCCTAAAAGATGACGAGTCAAGCATCCTTCTCGCAGTTCATCATCCACGGCGTACCAAATTGATCGACTAACATCCCGAATCGAAACGCCCAGAAAGTTTGCTCAAAGGGCATCCTGACGATCCCGTTTTCTGCTAGAGCGTAAAAAATCCGTTCTGCCTCAACAGGTTCGTCAATGCTGATCTGCACATAGAAGCCTTGAGGGGGTTCAAAATAGCTCGGTGGACTATCTGATCCCATCAAGAGACGCTCACCTAAATCGAGGCAAACGTGCATGATCTTGTCGTGCCATTCAACGGGCACCTGTTCTGCTGAGGGGGCTTCCTTGTGAGTCATCATCATGACAATTTTGCCGCCGAAACAGTGTTCATAAAACTTGAACGCTGCTTCACAGTTGCCGTTGAACATGAGGTAAGGATTGAGTTTCATGACGTACTCCTTTTGCTTCAGGAATTGAATTAAAGATTGAGTGTGAAAGCGGCTTGAGATGTTAGTTTGGCAAGCCTGCAACCTCGATGACTGGGCGAATTTCGACCGTGCCGACTTTTGCTCCAGGAATCTGAGTGGCGATCGCGATCGCTTCATCAAGATCCTGGGCATCAATCAAGAAAAACCCGCCGAGTTGTTCGCGCGTTTCAGCAAACGGCCCGTCAGTCACAAGACTTTTACCGTTGCGAACCTGGACACTCGTGGCTGTTGCGATCGAGTGGAGCGGGGCAGTAGAGAGAAACTGTCCCTTAGCATGGAGGGCTTGAGCAAGCTGTGCGGATTCTGCATAACAGCGTTCTCGTTCGATTTCACTCAAAGCATCTTCTGCCATGTAAATTAGCAGGATATATTTCATCGATTAATCTCCCTCGTTCTGGTTGTAGGCTTGCTGCAAGCGAGCAATATCAATCTTGTTCATTGTGAACATGGCTTGCATGACGCGGGTTGCTTTGTCAACATCATTGTCCTTGAGCATTTCCGGGAGCGATCGCGGCACAATTTGCCAAGACAGTCCGAACTTGTCTTTCAGCCAGCCACATTGACTTTCACTTCCCCCTGCGGACAACTTGCTCCACAGCGTGTCAACTTCTTCTTGTGTTTCGCAGTCCACACTGAGGGAAATGGCTTCGGTGAATGGAAATTCTGATCCGCCGTTGAGTGCCTGAAATTGCTGCCCTTCAATCTCAAAGAGCAGGGTCAGCACTTTGCCTTTGTGTTCGGGCATGGCATCGCCGTAGTGCGAAACCTCCAAAATCTTGCTGTTCTTGAAAATACTCAGGTAGTAGTTGACCGCTTCTTCCGCATTAAAGTTAAACCAGAGGCAAGGGGTGATTTTCTGTGTGGTTGTCATGATGATTTCCTTTTTTAGCAGGATGGAAATGGTTTTACCAAAAAGGCTATTGGGGTTCGTAAGTGTTAACCACAATGCCGTCTGTGTAAGCAGTAGAGTTTGTTAGCTTCAGAGGCTCGCGACCTGGAAACACCCGCATCCCGTTCCCGATCGCCACAGGGTTGACAAAGAGATTCAACTCGTCAATCAACCTGTTTTCGAGCAGTGAGGAGACAAACGTTGCGCCGCCATACACGAGGATATCTTTGCCCGATTGACTCTTGAGGTGGTTGATCGCTTCAACGATCGAACCATTTTCTACTCGGACATTCTGCCCATCCACTCGGTCAACAGTCTTACTGAACACCACTTTGGGAATGCTCACCATTTTTTGAGCGAACGAGTACTCAGGGCTGTTTGGTTGAGTTGTCACCTGCTCCCAGTACTTGATAAAACCCTCGGTCATTTTCCTGCCGAGCAAAATCGTGTCGCTCGTATCCGTGAGATAGTTGATGAAAGAATGGAGTCTTTCATCCGAGGTCGAATCCAACTGACCCAGGGCCATCCAGTCTAATTGACCCTCTGAGCCTGCAACAAAACCGTCAACGGTAATTTGCATTTGCAGTTTGAGTTTTCTCATGCTTCCTCCAGGGTTGATTTGTCTCGTTTCATATCAATTGCCCCTTTTGTGTTCCTCTATCAGTGAGTCGAACGGCGTTGACTCAGATCGACACCTCACAGAAAACTTTTATCATCGAATGCGATCAAATGTACTATATAATACGATCGAGTTTCACCTCCGTTGCTTCCCTTTGTCAATCAGTCGAACGGAGACCGCTCAGATCGACACCTTGCCCAAAAATTTTGATGATTCGGTATGAACTCAAACGCAAAGTCAGATGTCACCCAAGCAATCACCTCCGTTTATCGTGCTGAATGGGGTCGAATTATCGCCACGCTGATCCGGTTATTGGGAGATTTCGATGTGGCTGAAGAAGCGGCACAGGAAGCCTTTATCGCCGCTGTGAATCAGTGGCACTCTAGCGGCATTCCAGATCTTCCTCGTGCCTGGATCATCCGAACTGCCCGATACAAAGCGATCGATCGCCTCCGCCGCCGAACCCGACTGACCGAAAAACTGGAATGGTACGCTGCATCGGGGTTAATTCCATCAAGCGAGGAACCGACCTACGATAGTGATGAAATTCCCGACGATCGACTTAGGCTGATCTTCACCTGCTGTCATCCGGCATTAGCGATCGAGGCTCAGGTGGCGCTGACGCTGCGAATGTTGGGCGGACTGGAAACCGATGAGATTGCCCGCGCCTTTCTTGTACCCCCAACAACGATGGCACAACGGTTAGTCCGTGCCAAGCGCAAGATTCGAGATGCAGGGATTCCATACAGTGTGCCAGATCTGTCTCACCTGCCTGAGCGAGTTGATGCAGTGCTGACGGTGATTTATTTGATTTTTAACGAAGGGTATGCTGCGACAAAAGGCGAACTGGTGAGGGCCGATCTGTGTGCCGAAGCCATCCGGCTGGGGAAACTGGTGCGGAAATTAATGACACCGCAACCGCCCGCAGGAGTGACCGCACTCGTTGCACTCATGCTGCTACACGACGCTCGACGCGATGCCCGTCTTGATGCGGCAGGCGATCTCGTTTTGCTCGAAGATCAGGATCGCTCTCGTTGGAATCAACGCCAAATTGGTGAGGCACTCCCGCTAGTTGAGGAAGCGCTGCGGGGCGAACCGAGTCCGTTCGCTGTACAAGCTGCGATCGCTGCCCTCCATTGTCAAGCCGCACGAGCAGAAGAGACGGACTGGGCGCAGATTGTTCGGCTCTATGATGTCCTGGAGCGCTTACAACCTTCCGCGATCGTGTCCTTGAATCGGGCGGTTGCGATTGCCTTCAGCAACAGCGAAGCTCCCGCGATGGTCGAGAGTCCTCAAGCGGCACTGGAACTCATTGATGCACTTGCCCCTGAACTCGACGATTACCATCTGTTTCACGCCGCACGAGCCGATTTACTGCGTCGGGTTGGAGCCTTAGAAGCCGCCGCCCAAAGCTACATGCAAGCACTCGCACTTGTCACGAATGAGAGCGAACGTCGGTTTCTCAATCGTCGGCTGCGCGAAGTTCAGTCTTAACGTCTTGAGTTAGGATTTCTACATACCCTTCTGTTCCCTGTACACGGATTCGTTGCCCATCTTTGATCAGTTTGGTCGCATTTTCGACTCCCACAACGGCTGGTAAGCCATATTCACGGGCGATCACTGCTCCATGCGTCATCAGTCCACCCACTTCGGTGACGAGACCTTTGATGGAGACAAATAAGGGTGTCCAGCTAGGGTCAGTGAAGCAGGTGACTAAGATATCTCCATCTTCTAGATCGGCATCTTCCATGTTGAGGATGACCCGTGCGCGTCCTTCTATCACTCCGGCAGAAACAGGTAGACCTACAATCGCTTTAGCTGGGAGATTTTCTCGCTTGTACTCCCCTGCAATGATTTCGCCATCAGACGTGATTACCCGTGGAGGAGTTAGTTTTTCATGTAGTTTGTACTCGTCTTTTCGTTTGTTGATAATTTGGTGATCCAGTTTATTTGTGAGTACGACTTCGCGAAGTTCTTCAAAAGTGAGGTAGTAAATATCTTCTTTTTCAAGAATCACGTTTGCTTGTACGAGTGGTTCAGCTTCTTTCAGCAGAGCCTGCTTATAAACTAAGTAGCGATTAACCATGCCGTATTTTGGATATTCCCGATAACCGATGAAATTTCGGATCAGGTCGATCATTCGTTTTGTTTCTTTGACTTTCTGTTCACCCTCCCGTAATAGCTGCAATCGTTCTAATAACTCCTGTTCTTTGCTCAAAGCCTGCTGTCGTCCTTGCTCAAATTTGCGATCGCTTTCACTAGGCTCAAAGTTCTTGATATGACTGAGAATGATGGGGATGAGTGTCGTTGGTTTCTCGCTCCAACGGGTTCTAGTAATGTCGATCTCACCTGCACATCGCATTCCGTATTTGTTGAGAAAAGCAGCGATCGCGTCCCTGGTCTCCTGTCCACCCTCAAACTGAATCAGTTCATCCAGAAAGTTGTCATCTTCTACACGTTGTAAATACTCCATTACTTCTGGATAAGGACGAATCACATCTGCGACATCCAATAGCGCCAGACCCATTTCCGAAGTGATATTGTTTGGCACAGATTGAGAAAGTGTGTCTGCGGCGTTTTTTTCCCCTAACCATTCGTTCATTTTTTCATTGATCCATAATGAAGCATTCATAGCAGTCATGATCACACCAAAACTTTGTGGATCAGATAGTATCTTCTTTAATTGCTGGATATCTTCCAG
Source organism: Phormidesmis sp. 146-20 (assembly GCF_052939475.1). Taxonomy (NCBI): domain Bacteria; kingdom Bacillati; phylum Cyanobacteriota; class Cyanophyceae; order Leptolyngbyales; family Leptolyngbyaceae; genus Phormidesmis; species Phormidesmis sp. 146-20. The sequence continues at coordinate 7,364 of NZ_JBJPHT010000092.1, read as the reverse complement.
AATAAAATCAAATAAATCTGATCCTGATTTCGATTGGATATTTTGTTTTAACTCGTCTATTAAGGTTTGACTACGCTGAATCAAATCAGCAACGATCGCCGAATCGTATTCATTTAGTGTTTGAAAATCTGCAACCGACCTCCCTTGATTGCTTTCACCAGCACTCTGTTCTTGCTGATCAGGCAACGATTTGATAAAGTCTCCCCGCTCTATAAGGGTCGTCAGTGCGTCTTTGATAAGCGGATCGGCTTTTCCCAGGACATTTGATATCGTTTCTCTGCCAGCAGGTGAAGCCAGCATATCTGTAACATCAACAAACAACCTTCCACCAGCGTTAAACATCGGTCGCGCGGCTGTTAACTGCCACAAAGAGATTCCCAATGGTTTCATGGCATCGGTCATCATTTGTTGGTGACCGACAGAGACATAGACATGATTTTCTCGATCGTTCGCTTCAGGAATCGGAAATAAAGTCGTGATTGGACGACTCTGAACAATGTAAAACGTATCATTAACCAAACACCATTCGATGTCTTGGGGACAGCCGAAATTTTCTACAATCTTCCTGCCTATGCACAACGCCTTGAGTCTATTTCGCTGCAACGTGTGTTGGGAAGTTCCCGGCGAGAATTTTGCCTGAGCGTTCTCGGTCTTGCTGATCATCGACTCAAACGCGCGGAGGGTTTCTTGTAAATCGTCCCGTGTGAAATTATCCGTATCGTTAGTCTCCTTGTTCATCAGTGCAGACGCACGGTGTAACGCTTTGAGGTTGTCTCGTATCGTCGTATGTTGCCACGTTCCCGGCACCAGTTTCTGCTGTGCTTTTTCAGACTTGCTGATTAGTGAAGCTATCGGTCGAAGTGCTTCCTGCAATTCGTCTGTTGTGTAGTCGCGACCGAAATGTTCCTCAATCCTTCTGCCGATGCGCTCAAGCTGTAAAATCTGCTCATCCGTCAGCGCTTGCCGATTCTGTCTTTCAGGTTCAATCTCCTGTTCTTTCGTACCGCCATCTTTTAAGGCATAAATCGCCAGTTTCTTGGTGGATATCCTCTTATCGATAACCTTGCCGTTACACACTTTATAGTTATCAGCATTCATCAGCCCAGAGACCAAAGCCTCACCCAGTCCAAAGCTGGCATCAATGGATAACACTTTCCTGCTACAAGTGACGGGATCGGCTGTAAACAAAATTCCTGATGCCTGTGGGAAGACCATCTTTTGAACAACTATGGACATCTGAACTTTACGGTGGTCAAAGCCGTTTTGAAGGCGGTAAATGATTGCCCGATCGGTAAATAGTGATGCCCAGCACTTGCTGATATGCTTTAGGATTGCCTCTCTTCCGATAATGTTCAAATACGTATCCTGCTGACCTGCAAAGGAGGCGGTTGGTAAATCCTCGGCAGTTGCGCTGGATCGTACTGCACAGGCATTTTTCTCACCCATCCTGGAGAGGGCGTGGGTGATCTCTTTATTAATGTCTTCAGGGATAGCTATTGCTTCGATGACCCTGCGAATCTCACTACTCAGTTCAGCGATTTTATCCCGGTCTTCCACCTTGAGAACCGATAACTGATCCAGTAATTCGTGAATCGACGGCGTTTCCCCAATGATTCTTTTAAAGGCTTCAGTAGAAATACAAAAGCCATCCGGTACACGGATTCCTTCAATCTTGGAAAGTTCTCCTAGGTTTGCGCCTTTACCCCCAACAACTGTGAGTTTCGTTTTGTCAATATCTTGAAAACGGAGCACAAATGAACTCATCAGGTTCCCTCCTTTGGCAATTCATACTTTGATAATTAGTTGGGTAAACCAACTGACTTAATGAAAAATACAACTCGTTCCACTTCTCGAAATCCGACTTTTGCATAGAATTCATGGCTTGCAGGATTATCTAGAAGGGCATCCAAAGCAAGTTCGATACATCCCTGTTCACGCGCCCACTGCTCGGCATACCGAATAAGCGTTCTACCGACATCTTGATTGCGGTATTCAGCTTTGACATAGATTCCTTCTATGTAGGCTACAGGGCTTTTAGTTGCGTCTGGAACATAATCAGAGCGTAGCGATAGATTCATAAACGCGATCGCACAGCCCTGATCATCCCTAACCAAAATGCCTTGTTCTCGATCAGAATGCAGAAGATTAGTGAGACTCACTTCCATTTCGGCAGAAGAGTAATCCGACCATAGCTCCAGTGCTAAGCTTAGCCACTCTTGAAAACTATCCTGGGTAACTTTGCAAATTTCCATTTTGAGATTATTTTTCCTTTGCTTGTCGATCGCGGAACATCTCCATCAAAAAATTGCGAAACCCTAGCTTTGAGTAGAAAGGAGCATTCCAGGGAATGTCTCGAAAGGTTGATAACCATACGATCGCATAGCCCTGCTGTTTTGCCCAAGCACACACCGTATTCACTAATGCCGAGCCAATCCCTCTCTGCCCGTGCTCAGGGGTAACATCGATTTGCTGAAGGTAGAGCGTGCCATCCACTTCACAAGCGATCGCATACCCAACGACTGCTTCATACTGATCCACCGCAACCCACACCCGTCCTGCTTGAAATTGCTGCTGCACAACCTCTAGTGGTAATGGATCAGCATCCACCAAAAAGGCAGACAGCAGTAGTAATTCTTCAGCGCGAGCAGAGCGGATGTGATAGCCCGATTCAAGAGCCATTGTGGGCAATTCGCAAATATGATTCTGATCGCGTCTAATGTTCATTGAAAATCTCACTTTGTCGATCGCGGGTAAAGCCTTGCCATCCCTTGTGGTTCATGCACATACTTACCCGCCTGTGAAGGTTGGTAAATCTCTATGTTTGATGTTTCGCCCATAAAAAAGTTGTGTTTCATTCTAGCGCCTTTAAATGGTCAGGCAACTGGCTTGGTTATCCATTGGACGAGTTGAATGACAACACCGTTTGGATCTGTGACTTGAAAGAACCGCTCTCCCCAAGGTTCTGTTTCGATCGAGGTTGTAATTGCCACACCTTCTGCTTGGATTCGGGCGTATTCCGCATCAATATCATCCACGACAAAAACAATGAGTAGCCCATCCACTCGATGTCCGCACATATGAATCGGTTTGAAGGTTTCCAGTCCAGTGCGGAGAAAGATCAGGTTAAAGCCAGCATCCGGTCTAGAGAGCGATACAAAGCCATCGGCGGACATCTCTTCATAGAAGCCAAAATGTTGCTTAATGAAGGTCGCCGATGCGGTGACATCATCGACATTGAGTGAGATCGCGGAAGCCGTAATCTGCATAAATTACCTTGGTACAAACTAATAAATTATGATGCAGGATTGATCGGCAAGGATTGTAAAAAAATGACCTTAATCAAGCAAAACCACATGGCAGGGATGAAAGCCACGTTGTGCCAGGTATTCAGTGGGCGTGCAATTAGCAAACGTCCGAAAATCATGAATAAAATGTGACTGATCGAAATAACCACAGGCGATCGCAATGTCCGCCCAATCAACCTGATCTTTGCCGGATGCTAGGTCAAGGGCTTGCTGTAAGCGTCGAACCCGACAAAATAGCTTAGGAGTTAGCCCCACTTGATCTCGGAATAGTTGGTTGAAATGGCGGGCACTGAAGCCAATTTTATCGGTGACTTCGCTCACTCTGGTGGTTGGATCTCTCCTAAACTCTTGCAATGCCATCGCGATCGCGGCATGTCGATCAAGCGGTTTCATCACCATCAGCAAAAATTGCTCCAAAACCTCAAAGCGGCTTGCTACGGTTGGCAATGCTAGAAGACGATTGCGCAGTTCAGTCGCCCGACCCTGCCATAATTCATTTAATGAAATTCTCTGGTTGTGCAACTCCCCCGCAGGCAACGTAAAAAATGGGGCATTGCCTCCCGGTTTGAAATGTACGCCCATCATCGATATCTTGCTGTCATTGTTGATAATGAAGCTTTCAGAATGGGTACCGCAAATCATCACGCCGTTGGTACTGCCGATTTGCGGTTGCCTTCGGCACAGCAAAGCTGAACGACGATCGCGATCAAATAGTGGAATCTTATCTTCATGTAGATTGATCACCAATTCCATCGAACCGATCGGCAACAATCGAGACTGCGCTTTAGGTAAGTTCTCACCTTCTCGACTCCAGAGCAATTCAACAAATTGCGAGAGCGGCGGTCTCACTTGGTAAGTCTGATAAATCATATGGTTTTACCAGTCGATCAACACTAACAGATGATCTTTAAGCTACCGTACCAACCCAAAAATTGAGTCGCACAGCTATCCGTTTTAGAGGACGTAAGAGCGGATGCCAAGGAGGTGAGAGAGCAAGACCTGTGGAATAAGCAATTTCCTCTGCAACCGCTTCAATCGGTTTTCCCTCGGTATTGAGATGAGCTGCGAACTTTTCGTCTGACAAAGCGTTCAAGCATCGATCCAGGTGACGCGCCCCCCAAGAGTTGCTGCCATCACCGCGCCATCGCAACCGACGCAGAATCGTCTCGCGAGAAGCCAATAAAGTAAAGTGATACACCTGTAGTCCCTCTAGACGCAATGCCCCGACGATTTGCTCATAGTAGAGCGGATTGACGACTGTCATCGGAACAATGATGACTCCTGAGAAGTTTTCAGCAACGTATCGCAAACTTTTGTAAGTAAACTCACGCCAGACGGGATGATCCTGAAAGTCTCGATGCATTTCTAACGGCACAATTTTGCGAATAGAGAAGCCAATTTGCTCAGGATCGAACACAAAACTACCCGGAATGCGGCTGTGTAGCTCAAAGGCAGTCTGGGTTTTGCCAACTCCGAAGGCTCCATTCAACCAAATAATCATCAGCAATCGCAATTTTCGCAGATCGACTACAACCTAGCACTGGCTCAACATTGAGTCACGCAAACCAACGCTCTGAGAACATTGCCTCGATCGCCAAGAGTAATCTCGAAACGAGCTACTACCTCTGGGAGATTTTGAGTCTCTGTTATCCAGCACTACGACGACCCACAACGATTGGTTGATGCAGAATTCCATCCAAACGCTGGACATCTGTAAAGCCGACTTCTCGAAAAAGAGCCATCAGCCGATCGACGGTAATTGCATAGTAGCGGGATAAACCAGCCGTAACACGAGCAGGAACGCCTTCTCTGATTTCCCGCACGAAGTACATCGCAACATCGTAAGCATCGCCACTCCAATCCCGCGTTTGAAACACAAAGTAACGATCGCTGCCGTCATAGCGGAATCCATATTCCCACATTTGTGGGGACGATCGATCTTCATCCGCCCGATAATCACGAAGGCTCACGATCGCCACGCCATCTTGCCTCAAGCACCTGTAGAACCCCTGGAGCGCAACTCGGATCTCATCTTCGCCAGGGAGATGGGGCAGAGAGTTGTCAGCACTTAACACGACATCAAATCCAGAACCATGAATTTCGGCACAGTGACGCATATCTGCTACTTTGAACGTCACGTCAAGTCCGCGTGTTGCTGCTTCTTTGCGCGCCCGATTAACCGCTGCTGTTGATAAATCACATGTCGTTACCTGATGTCCGAGGGCTGCGAGTCCCAGGGTTTGCGTCCCGATGCCGCAGGAAACATCAAGAATGGAGAGGGGTGCTGAACCGACGAAATTGCTAACGACCCCGTTCAATGCTTCCCCCTGCTGTTTGATGGCTTCGTCCCAATTCGGGTAAACCAGGTGATAAAGACTGGCGATTTCGTCGTACATACCAAAATTGACTCCGACTGAACTAAGAACGGTAACACGTTGTCTCCGAGGATTTTATGCAAGTGCTGTGTATCCCAGGTCAGTCAGTACCTCTTTGATCGTGCATTCCGCGAGGGCGACCAATCCAGGGTTTGTCTCAGCATAGTACGGAATAATCAACACGGCTTGGTGGAGCGCATAGCCCCGCGCTCGATTCCAGGTATCGTCGTCTACATCGAGTGCAGCACGAAACACCGATCGCCCAATTGGATTGAAGACACTCCACGCAGCAATAACATCCGCAGCCGGATCACCCACACCGATGCCGCCAAAGTCGATAACCGCCCACAGCCGCCCGCCTTTCACAAGCAGATTCGATCGCAGCAGGTCTGTATGTATCCAGACGGGTCTTCCGTCCCAGAGTGGCGTTTCAAGGGCGCTCTTCCAGGCGAGTGCAACTGCATTGCTGTCAATTACGCCCCGTGATGCTTCGATCGCCGTGCAGGTCACTGCATCGAGTTCGCGGAGTGGTCTACGTCCAGTTCGCGGTGCGCCGAGGGGATCGATGCAGCGGAGTTCGATGAGAAATTGCGCCAAATCAGCAGCCGCCTGACGTTCATCCTGAATTAGGTCATCTCGATATGAATGCCCCTCAAGCCATCGGTAAATTGCCCAAGGAAAGGGATATTCACTCGTCGGCTGACCCTTTGCAACTGGCTCAGGAATAGGCAGCGATAGATGGGGAGCAAGCTTCGGCAGCCAGTCCCACTCTTTCTCGATGTCTCGCGCCCATGACTCCAGGAGCGGGAATCGCGCACAGAGGTGGTTGCCGAGCCGATAAATCGCGTTTACCGTTCCTGTAGACTGGATTGGATGAATTGGCAAATTGGCGAACTGGGGGAACTGTGCAGCCACCAACCGTTTGACGAGAAACTCATCAATATCGACCTCCCCCTCATGCATCTTCATAGGCTCAAGCATCAATTGGAATGCCACTGATAAAAATTATTGTATTATGCTTGTAGTATAGTACGGCAATTCTAACTTGGCATTGATTGACTTGTTTTCAGGCAGCCAACGCGATGTGCTGACTTTTTGGCATCAACTGGAGTGGATATGGAAGTGCAGATTGAACCTTATGATGCTCAACACCTCGATGCTGTTGTTCAGCTTTCGCTGAAAGCTTGGGCTCCAGTGTTTGAGTCGATTCAGAACGCGATGGACGCTGAAGTATACCAGGCATTTTATTCCGATGGTTGGCGGATAAGCCAGCAAAAGGCAGTCGAAGAGGTCTGTACTGCGGAGGATACTCATGTGTGGGTTGCGATTGATGCAGAATCTCCGGTAGGCTTTATCGCCGTTAAACTCCACTCAGAGGACGGCATGGGTGAAATCTATATGGTTGCAGTCGATCCAGACGTTCAAGGTCAAGGCATTGGCAGTGTTCTGATCGAATTCGCGCTCTCCTGGATGAAAGAAGCTGGAATGTCGGTTGCAATGGTCGAAACCGGAGGCGATCCGGGTCATGCTCCTGCCCGTCGTACCTATGAAAAAGCAGGCTTTGGACTGTTCCCGATCGCTCGATATTTCAAGAAGCTTTAGCTGCCGATCGCACTCAATTTCGATCGGTTAGGGACTTGCCAAGAAATAGAATCCCGGTCATTCTAGGGGAGAAGAGTTCCCT
>NZ_JBJPHT010000091.1:0-13046 GCF_052939475.1 Phormidesmis sp. 146-20 | reverse complement strand
GCAAGTTGGCTCGTAGATTAAAGAATCCCCGTGCGTTCACGCCGGGGAGTGTCAATATGGATCAGGAAATGTGGAACCTCTTGTCCCAGGCAGATCGTGCGTTGGGGCGGTTAGACGGAGCAACCGATGCACTTCCTAATCCAGATCTGTTTGTGTTTATGTACGTTCGTAAAGAAGCCGTTCTATCGAGTCAAATTGAAGGCACCCAAGCCTCTTTGATAGATGTCCTGGAGTTTGAATCTCAAGCTTTAGAACCAGATAATCCTCAAGAAGTGGCTGAGGTTGTCAACTATATTGCTGCAATCAACTATGGTCTTGAACGACTCAAGAGTTTGCCTGTATCGTTGCGACTGATTCGAGAAATTCACAAAGAGTTGATGCAAGGGGTCAGAGGGGACGAACGCGAGCCAGGAGAGTTTCGCCGCACCCAAAATTGGATTGGTGCAGGAGGATGTGCATTAGAGAAGGCGACTTATATTCCTCCTCCACCGTATGAAATGCTTCAATCTCTGGATAATCTGGAGAAGTTTTTGCATAGCCCACAACCGATGCCTACCTTGATTAAAGTGGGTCTGGCTCATGCTCAATTTGAAACAATTCACCCTTTTTTGGACGGTAATGGAAGAACAGGGCGATTACTTATCACGTTTCTATTGTGTGAACAAAACACATTACAACGACCACTCCTCTACATTTCTCACTATTTCAAGAAATATCGGGCCGAATACTACGATCGCCTTCAGGCTGTCAGGGATAGCGGCAATTGGGAAGGCTGGCTAAAATTTTTTCTGCGTGGGGTTTACGAAGTAGCCCAGGAAGCCGCTGCGACTGCCCGCAAAATCGTCAACCTGAAAGAAGAACATCGCCAATTGGTACTCAGCGTAATGGGGCGACGATCCGGTAATGCGATCGCGCTACTTGAGAGCCTTTATTTCAAGCCCATTTTTACGGTTGAACATGCTGAGTTAATCACGGGTCTGTCCTATCCCAATGCCAACACTTTGATCAAGGATCTTAGCGAGATTGGTCTTCTAAAAGAAATCACTGGACAAAAGCGTAATCGAGCTTTTTCTTACGCCCCATATCTTGCTGTTTTCCAAGATGTTTAGCAATAGTCGCAAACCAAATCTACTTAGGTTGGACTCGAACGATCGGGCGCTTATTCACAACGCCTGACACCTCAGCATCAGGGGAAGGTTGCTTTCAGTAATCGGCTTTCTCAATGTGCCCCCGAATGTCATTTAAATCGATGTAGCGGTCAGTAGCATTGCGTAATTCTCTGGCAATCATTCCCTCTGTAGAAACGACTGTAATGTGCGTACTTTTGCATCGAAGAAACTCGATCGCTCGCTCAAAATCGCCATCTCCACTAAACAAAATTACGCGATCGTACTGGTCAACGGTGTTAAACATATCGACAACAATTTCAATATCTAAATTCGCTTTTTGGGAGTAGCGACCCGATGTATCGTCATAATATTCTTTGAGAATTTTGGTACGAACGGTGTAGCCCAAACTGATTAATGCGTCCCGAAATCCGCGTTGATCTTGGGGGTCTTTTAGCCCGGTGTACCAAAAAGCGTTGACTAACTCAACATCTGGTTCGCTAATAAAATGCTCTAGGACTCGCTTGGGATCAAAGAACCAGCCATTTTTTTGTTGAGCGTAGAACATATTGTTGCCGTCTACAAATATAGAGAGACGATTCATTGAATAATGCATAGAAAGTTTAGACCTAAAAATTGTAGAAAAATTGGAATAATTAATTCTAGCAACGTAAAACCAGTCAATCGCTGAAAATCACGTCGCTGAGATTAATCCTTTGACAACTGTTGATAAACCTTGACCTAAAGTTGTTCCATAAGTCGAGACAACTTTCATGCAACACTTAATTCTTAGAAGTGATTATCAGATATCTCTCTGAAGATAGAGGTTATGTAGTAGAAACCTACTCTAAGTAGGATTTTCACCTACTTAAAACAACAACTTTTTGGTAACTCTCCTAATATCTAGAACGACATTTGATCTCGTCAATTTGAGGAATCTGTATAAAGTGAACTCTGAGCGATCGATGAGATTCCTCATCAATAAGACAGATTTATGACACCTCTAATTATTACAAAAGTTTACAACAATCGAATGAGATGTGCTGCAAGATCGATCGCAAAGCTGCCTTAAGGAACAGGCTCCCTCTCGCTCCACAATCGATAAGAACTGGTTATCATCCCCTGGGTAGGGATCGATGGGTTTGAGTAGAGTAAAATATCGCTTTTTGGCATAAAGAGTACTATCTTATGGAAGGGGAATGGTGGCTGTAGAAAGCGTTCTCCGTAATGGGTGCAGACCGATCGAACAGACCTAAACGCCTTCTTGCTGAGACAGACTATGGCCAGAGATCCGTCCACCCCGCCCCCCAATCCATCCTTTCGTCCCCACGATTCATCGCCGCCGACCGAGGCGTTACCTGACACCCAGAGTTCCCCGGTTAATGAAAATTCTCCCGCCGCCCGGACTACTCGCCCCTCTCCTAGTCAGCCAACCCGACCCGAACAGGCGCGATCGTTCCTCTCTATTAAGCACGTTGGACATCTGCTGACAGGCGTTTGGGCAATTGTGGCAGCCACCGTTACAGCGGCCAATCTCCCCTCGGTGCAGTCTCTCGAACGAGAAGCCCAAAGCTTGCTAGTACGAGTGCGCGGGACGGTTGCGCCTCCGAGTGAAGTGATCATTCTGGCGATCGACGAAGAATCCCTTTTACAGTTGTCTAACTGGCCACTCAGACGGGCGGTTTATGCTCAGACGATCGATAAAGTGATGAAAGCGGGGGCCAAAGCGGTCGGTGTCGATGTGATCTGGGATTTGCCCAGCAGCTATGGATCGACCGATCAGACGCAGTTAGGCTGTGTACCCGGTGAGCAGCGAGACATTTCAGAGGACGATCGTCAGCTACAAACCGTTCTCAAACGCTATGACGGACGGATCTCTCTCGCTGCCAAATTTAACAATGAAAATGTGCGTCAGGGAGAACAAGCCAACGTTTCGCTACCCTACTGCCCATTTCGGACGGAGCGAGCCGCGATCGGCACCACTAATTTCTTAGTTGAACTCAATGGCCGAATGCATCGCCTGGGCAATCAGTTTTTGGCGACGCTCCCGACCGAGGAAGCTGAAATTGTTCGAGATGCAAAACTGTCATCTTTTGCGGATGCAACGTTACAGGCGGCCAAGATTAGCTACGAGCCACCTCAAGGCGAAAACATCTTCTTTTATGGAGGGGCTAAAACGTTTGAAACAATCTCTTTCTGGAATGTCCTGTCTCCCGAAAACTGGGAGAGTGAGTATCTAAAAAAAGGGCAAATCTTTAAAGACAAAATTGTACTGATTGGCCCGACTACAACGCAGCTAAACGACATTCACAATACGCCCTTTTCTGATATGTCGGGGGTTGAAATTCACGCCAACGCGATCGCCACCCTACTCGAAAATCGATCTATTCGGCAAGCGTTTCCTGATCCTGTGGCCGCAGGTGGGATGGTTTTGGTGATAGTTTTGGGCGCTGCATTTGTACAAACTCGGACACGCCATCCGATTGCTCGACTGTTGGCTGCGGGAGCGATCGCATTTAGCTGGGGCAGTCTGTCTTATGTGGCGTTTACAAACAGTCTGGTGATCTTGCCGACGGCGATTCCGATGGGGGCGATCGTGCTGGTGGGGATGTCTTATTTGGGAATGGGTGTAGCAACCGATCGGCTCAACAGTCAACGGACTCGCCAAGCTTTGATGCGGCGTTCTCGGTCACCCATGATTCAAGAAATTATCGAAGAGCAGGATGATCTCAAAGATTTGCTGCGAGAGCGGGAACTAGAAATCGCCAACAAAACGCTAAAAAATCGCTACAAAATCGACAAAGTTTTGGCATCAGGGGGATTTGGTGAAACCTATATTGCCAAAGATTTGCAGCGCCCTCAAGACCCCGAATGCGTCGTCAAGCATCTGCACCCTGTGAGCAATCACCCCAGTCATCTCAGGTTAGCCAGTCGAATGTTTGCGCGGGAGGCAGAAATTTTAGAACGGCTGGGCAAAAAACACGATCAGATTCCTCGCCTGCTGGCTTATTTTGAAGAAGATCAAGAATTTTATCTAGTCCAAGAATTTATTGCTGGAAGCCCTTTGAGTGAAGAGTTTTTCTTAGGGAGACAGTTGCCCGAAGCGAGAGTCGTCCATGTGCTCAAAGAAATTTTGCAAATCTTGCACTTTGTCCACGAAGAGAATGTCATTCATCGAGATGTCAAGCCCAGCAATATCATCAAGCGATCGGACGGCAAGCTAGTTTTAATCGATTTTGGTGCGGTCAAAGATCAATACAACAAACTCGCCAGCGAAGAGACGCAAACCAATCTCACCGTCGGCATCGGCACTCAAGGCTACATGGCCCCCGAACAGGGCGCAGGCAAACCCCAACCCAATAGCGATGTCTATGCAGTCGGCATGATGGGCATTCAAGCGCTAACGGGCCTGCCCCCCAGCCAGCTTAAAGAAGACCCTGACACTAAAGAAATTACCTGGCAGGACAAAGCTCAAGTCAGTAGCGGATTGGCTAATATTCTGTCAAAAATGGTGCGCTACGACTTTCGCGATCGCTATCAATCTGCTCTCGAAGCCATTCAAGACTTAAAGAAACTCTCCAACGCCTCGACCTTTGGAGGAACGATCGAACTTCCGCCCAGTGTCACTGAAGACGATGTGAGTACGATGACTCGACCCTGGCCTGAAACCTTTGGCTCTGAGGAGTTGCCCCGTACAGAACCCCCGCCCAAGGAGGAATGATTGCGCTTCTGATAAGATTTCTGCTTACAAAATTTGAGCAAACTCGTACAGTCGTCTCAAGATCGCCGTAATTTTGGCACCATACTGCAAATCGGCGGCCCAGCGTCCACTGAGAGACTCGACCAAAGGAGCCACGCCACGAGTCACAAAGCCAAATCGAGGATTGACGCTTTCCTGAGTGAGCGGCTCTGTGCTGGCGTAGGCCTTGAGCAGTTGGATGTGCGCTCTCACCCCAATCCGGGCACTAGGAAACGAAGCCCCTGCGGCCGTACCGCCGACATCTCCGAGTCCCGCAAAGTTGTTTTGAGCTGGTTTGATCTCGCCGCCAAACCGCAAAAAGTTGGTTTCCAGACACATCTGCGAGAAAGCAATGTCGTAGTTGACTCCTTCAATGGTGCCTTCTTCGCGGTAGAGTTTGGCAATGTCAGGAAACTGAGTCACGGCCGCTTCATGGTTGCTTTTGAGAAACATGGTGAGTTGCACATCCGTCGTGCTGCCGGGCCCCATAATGCGATCGAGTGACCCTCCACAAATTTTGAGAATCGATCGCAAAAACACCGTTCGTGTCTGAGTATCCCAGTTGACCGAAATATTGAACTCGCGCAGTTCGATCGCTTTGACAAACACAATATTACGAACGTTAACCCGCCGCACTTGAGGCGCTTTGGAGAGGTCTACGCCGAGTCGGTCTACGAGGTCGATCGGAATAAAAGCGTTGCCGTTGATCAAAACGCCCTGTTCTCCGTAGCTTTGCCCATTGATGTTGATGGTGATTGGGGGAGAAACTGCGGGAGTGGGAGTCGGGGTCGGGGTTGGAGTTGGCGGCAGTCCGGATACGGTGCGGCTCCAGGCGATCAGTCCGTCTGCAATTCCGGCAGCGAGGTTTTGACGTTGATTTTGGAGAATGAAGCGATCGTCAGGATTGGTCAAAAATCCGACTTCCATCAACAGAGAGGGGGGCACCAGTTGCCGACAAAAGGCCAGACTTCCCAGACCACTGGCGGTATCGGGTTGACTGCCTCGACTGGGAAGTTGAGGAACGCGCCGCAGCAGAGCCATCAACACCAGATCGGCGTGACTTTTGCGCTGGGCATTGTTGGCGATATAGAAGACCGTCGCTCCGCGTACTGCGGGATTTGAGAAGGCATTGGCGCGAATTTCGAGGGCCACGTCTCCAGGTCGATCGCGAGAATTGATCCAGGTGAGCGTGCCACTAGAACTGAGGTCATCTGGTACAGCCAGCACTTCGGCACCGCGCGATCGCAAGGCAGCGACGACCAGATCACGAGTCAAGATCATTTCCCTGGCTTCGGTGGTTCCGGCGACGATCGCTCCGGGTTCATTGATTCCGTTGATCCGTTCGCCATGTCCGGCTGAAATAAAAATTCGTCCCATCTGCGCGGTTCCCCTCGATCTCATTCGCTGCCCAAGTTTAGAAGTTTAAAACTAAAAGTCTCAGGCTTCTCACCTTTTTAACGTTTAATCCTCGGTTTGAACATTTAATTCAGATTGCTTTTAAGTTATCGATGAACTTTTGGCATGAGTTTCTGATGCTAAGTATCCTTTTTCGACCGCATCTTGAATCAAGTTGTCGATGAACTGAGCGAGAATAGGAGCACCTTGAGCGATCGGGGCGATTCTTTTTCTCACTTTCTCGATCGTCACGCCTGCTTTTTTCCAGGTGCCGCCTTGAGTGTAGTAGTTGTGCAACACGGGCTGAATGCGATCGAGGGCTGCCGCAAACTGGGCATCCGAGGTTTGTTTGGCTTCAAATTCTTCCCAGAGCAGTCGCAGTTCTGTGGTTTGGTCAGATGGAAGCAGCCCGAAGATGCGATCGGCGGCTTGACGTTCTCGATCTGCCTGCGTTTCTGCGCCTTGCTCGTCGTAACAAAAGGTGTCACCCGCGTCGATTTCCACCAGATCGTGAATCAGCACCATTTTGAGAACGCGCCCCAGATCGACGGTTTGGGCGGCATATTCAGAGAGCACGATCGCCATCATCGCCAGGTGCCAGGAATGTTCGGCATCGTTTTCTCGTCTCGATTTGTCAATTAAACTGGTCTGCCGCAAAACATGTTTAAGCTTGTCGATTTCAACAATGAACCGAAGCTGATCGTGGAGTCGCGTATGATTGTTGACCATCTTGTGAAATTAAGTGATTGAAACTCTAAAAAACCCTTACTCTTTATGGCAGACTATCAGCACGATTCGATATAAAGTACACATGTACTAAATTCATTCCTCCTCTTTCCTCCGTCCTCCGTCCTCCTCCCTCCTCCCTCCATGAACGTTCCTCGCCTCCACCCCGATACGATCGAGCAAGTCAAACAACGCGCCGACATTGTGGATATTGTCTCCGAACAAGTTGTCCTCAAAAAGCAGGGTAAGGATTTTGTCGGTTTGTGCCCGTTTCATGATGACAAGTCGCCCAGTTTTAGCGTCAGTCCGAGTAAGCAGTTTTACTATTGCTTTAGCTGTGGAGCGGGGGGCAACGCGATTAAGTTTCTCATGGAGTTGGGCAAGCGGCCGTTTAGCGAAGTGGTGTTTGATCTGGCTAAACGCTATCAGGTGCCCGTCCAGACGCTCGAACCCGAACAACGACAAGAACTTCAGCGTCAGTTGTCAGTCAGAGAGCAGCTTTATGAAATTTTGGCGCTGACGACTCGGTTTTATGAACATGCGCTGCATCAAATTCACGGCAAGGAGGCGACCCTTGCGGTAACGCCTTCGGCGATCGCTTATCTCAAAAACGATCGTCAACTCAGTGTAGAAACGATTCAGCAGTTTCAATTAGGCTTTGCTCCGGCAGGCTGGGAGACGCTCTATGGCTATCTGGTTGAGCAAAAACACTATCCGGTGGCGCTGGTTGAGCAGGCGGGTTTGATTGTGCCGCGCAAAACGGGAGATGGCTACTACGATCGCTTTCGCAACCGTTTGATGATTCCGATTCACGATTTGCAGGGGCGGGTGATCGGATTTGGCGGCCGGACTTTGACCGACGAACAGCCCAAATATCTCAACTCACCAGAGACCGAACTGTTTGACAAAGGCAAAACGCTGTATGGGTTGGATAAAGCCCGCGCGACGATCGCCAAAAAAGATCAGGCTGCGATCGTCGAAGGCTATTTTGACGTGATCGCACTTCATGCGGCTGGCATTACCAACACGGTTGCGTCTTTGGGAACGGCTTTGAGCATCGATCAAGTTCGTCAACTGTTGAGATATACGGAGTCGAAGCGAATTGTCTTTAACTTTGATGCCGATCGTGCTGGAGTCCAGGCGGCAGAGCGGGCGATCGGAGAAGTGGCAAAACTGGCTTATCAGGGCGAAGTGCAGCTTCGAGTGTTGAATATTCCCGATGGCAAAGATGCGGATGATTTTCTCAAAGTTCATTCTGCTCAGGACTATCAGACGTTGTTGGATGAGTCGCCTTTGTGGATTGATTGGCAAATTCAGCAGGCGATCGCGGGTCGTGACCTCAAACAAGCCGACCAGTTTCAGCAAGCCAGCGTCGAGATTGTGACACTTCTAGGCAATCTCCCAAATCCTAATCTGAGAACTCACTACATTCACCACTGTGCAGAATTGCTAAGTCAAGGCAACAGTCGGCTTCAGCGTCAACTCGAAGAAAATCTGCGCCTTCAAGTCAAAGGACAACGGTGGCACGGTCGATCGCAAAAATGGCAAACTCCCGGCGATCGCTCTCTCTTAGCCGAGTCAGAAACTCAACTGCTGCGCCTTTATTTACATTCACCAGACCACCGATCGGCGATCCAGACCGCTTTAGATGCTCAAGATCTCGAATTCAGTTTGTCTCACCATCGCTTTTTGTGGCGGCAAATTGTAGAGCTAGAAAACTTCGCTGAAGCCGACCCGACCGCCGATTTATTGTCTCGATTGCGCGATCGTTGCACTGACTTTCCCCGCGAAATGGCTCAGGTTTACTCGCTTTTTGAGCTTGACGAAAAAACCAAAAGTGACATTCTCAGAGCGCCCTTAGTGATTCGAGCGGCCGCCGCCGCAATGGAGCGAGTCATGTGTGAAAAACGCCGCCGTCACTTTCTCGACTTGTGGAAAAACACAGACTGCGTAGCCACTTCAGAGCTTGGTCAATACTATCAGCAAAAAATCCACGCTGAAGATCAGCGAATTCGAGAACTAGATCGCCAGCGCAACGTCAATTTTGGAGATTTGGTGCAAGCTCCGATCGCTGGCGACGTAAATTAAAAGTCTTGAGGAAGACTGTCTGCGAGGAGTCCAGAACTGATTAATTTGATGGAGTTTTTTCGCTTCGTTGTTCAGAACTTTTGCCCCCCAACTCTCCATTCTGGGGGACTTTAAGACAAGAGTTCTAATTCAAAGTCCCTCACTCGTGGGGGATTTGGGGGGCTGCTGAGATTTGCCATCGAAGCGAAGAATGTATTGAGTTCACGCTGGAAATCGTACAGAATTTTGGCTCAAACCTAATCACAATAAAGGGTTTCTCTCGTCTTGCGGCCGGTTTCTGGGTTGGTGCCTTTTGCCATTTTACAGAGCAGTTTTTGAGCATCGGCCCGCAAATCTACATCCGTGAAATCAGCACCGTCGATCGTCGCTCCGTCAAACTTGGCATTAAAGGCAAACGCTCCTTCTAGCACCGCATTGGTCAGATTTGCATCAATTAATCGCGCCGTGTCCAGCGTGCTGTTTCTCAAGTTGGCACCCTCTAGATTTGCGCTTTCTAAATTGGCTGCAAAAAAACTCACTCCTCTCAGGTCAGCATGACTCAAATTAATGCTTTTGAGATTGGCCTTGGTGAAACTGGAATCAGTCAGCACCCGACCCGAAAAATCTTCACCCACCAAAAACTGCTTATCGTAATCGAGTGCCATTGCCGGGGACGCGATCGCCAGCCACACACTCAAAACTGAGGCGATCGCCCAAAAATTTCTGAACCAGCGAACGGGCATTGATAGAAGGTTGAACTTTAAAAGATTGAACTTTCTGCAACTCATGGCGTTAATTTTTCAGTCCTTGCAGGATGGAGCGAATCGTTGGGGCACTTTGGATTTGCGCGATTTTTCTCAGAACGATCGCCCTCCAATTCCCCATCCTGATACTATCTGAATTTGTGAACCCTCCTGACCCCTCTCATCAGTCTAAAAGTGAGACTTCTCGCCTCGGTAATCTTGGAGAAGATTTGGTTGTCGATTGGCTAACCGCTCAAAATTGGATCGTGCTGCATCAACGCTGGCACTGTCCTTTAGGCGAATTGGATATCGTGGCCCAGTTTGGAGAAACGATCGCCTTCGTCGAAGTCAAAACCCGCAGTAAAGGCAACTGGGACAACGATGGACTGTTGGCAATCACGCCCAGCAAGCAAGCCAAACTCTGGAAAACGGCCCAGCTATTTTTGACTAAGCATCCCGATCTCGCGTCTTTGCCCTGTCGGTTTGATGTGGCGATCGTTCGGTGTCGTCCTGCTTTGCGCCAACCCAAAAAAAAAGCACAGTCTTTGACTGGCTCTTTCCCAAGGCTGGAAGACCGAACGCCTGAAGACCGATTGATTCAGACCCCACGCTATCAGCTAACCCTACACGCTTACATTCAAAACGCTTTTAGCCTGGATTAAGCCAGTGTCTCTGGACAGTAGCCTAACCCCTGGACAAATTGTTTACGAAATTCTTCGATCTCGCTGCGATCGGGGCTACCGTGTGACACCACCGCCACTTGATAACGCTGCATGACATCGATCGGAGACTGTCCTGTTTCTAACCCCCAAAGCGCCATTTGCACTCGGATACCGGGTTGGTAAGGAATGCCCAATTCATTCATAAAAGCCCGAAAATCGCCATCCTGCTGCGCGTTGAGCGGTTGGGTCATTTTGACTTTGACTACCCAGCCGTCAATCTGGTGAATGACAGTCATAAACCCAACAGGCAGATGGTTCATCGTGTGCAGTTGCTCAACGATCCGCAGGGTTAGACTGGCATTCGCAAGGTAGTAGAGGTATTCCATAGAGATTTCTGTGCCCTAGCAAATGCTACTTCTTCATCATCATGGGATCAGCACCAAACGAGTAGGGCAGAAACCCCCGACATACCAGAGGGGATCTCCCCAATTTAGCGGGATCAGGGCTGTTGTTGACCCGTTTTAGAGAGGGGATGGCGTGATTTAATGAGAAGACGACGCTAAAGGACGATCGCCCCGTGGATGTTGACCAGCTACTCTCCGCTTACGATTACGACCTGCCAGAGGAGCGGATTGCCCAAAATCCTGTAGCCCCCAGGGATCATTCTCGGCTGCTGGTAGTAGACAGTGGCACCTATAGTCACCATATTTTTCACGAGTTGCCTGATCTATTACAGTTACAGTCGGGTGATCTGCTGGTTCTCAACAATACGCAGGTGATTCCTGCCAGACTCTATGGGCAAAAAACTAGCGGCATTGAGGTGGAGGTGCTTCTCGTTGAGGAAACCGCTAGAAATCAGTGGTTAGCGCTGGTCAAGCCCGGTAGACGACTCAAACCTGGCAGCAAGATTTTGTTTCGGCCGCAGTCAAACGAGTGTGAAATCAGCCTGAGCGCGATCGTGCTTTCTAGTGATGAGGCGACGCGGGGGAGAATTCTGGAGTTTGAGGTTTCAGACGGGCGATCTCTTGGAGATACCCGCAAGGGGTCGTTGTTAGAAGTGTTAGATCAGTTTGGTCAGGTGCCTTTGCCGCCCTACATTACAAAGTCAGCATCTCAGCCAGAACAATATCAGACGGTGTATGCCGATCGTCCCGGTGCGGTGGCGGCTCCGACGGCAGGCTTACATTTCACGCCCAGTTTGCTCGATCGACTTCAAGAAAAAGGCATTGATCGGGCGTTTGTGACGCTTCACGTAGGCGTGGGTACGTTTCGACCTGTCGAGGCGGAGGATATTACCCAACATCAGATGCATGGTGAATGGATTGAGATTCCGGTAGAAACGGTTGAGAAGATTCGGCACACCCAGGCTAACGGGGGACGCATTATTGCAGTGGGGACAACGGCGGTACGATCGCTCGAAGGAGCCTCCCAAAGTGAACTGCAACCCTACTGTGGCAAAACCAATTTATTCATCTATCCAGGCTATCAATGGCGCGTGGTTGATGGATTGATCACCAATTTTCACCTGCCCAAATCGAGTCTGCTGATGCTGGTGAGTGCGCTGATCGGACGAGAACGATTGTTGAATTTGTATGAGGTGGCGATCGAACAGCAGTACCGTTTCTACTCGTTTGGAGATGCCATGCTGATTTTGCCTCGACGGGTTTGAGGTAATCGATCGGGGGTTTTTCCATCTTTAGTCGGCCGACATCAGACACTTCTCTGTGCTAGATTTTCTCTTTCACAGCGAATCGAACGACCATTGAGGGGCAAAACTCCTGAATTAACGAAGCGAAAACACTTCATCGAAATCACGTTTACCCGATCGCCAACCGTTTCATCAAAGGTGTGCTTTTTGGGTCTGCTTCCTGTATCTTATTAGCGTCAGTTCGATGAGAGTGACTCGCTTCGTTTCAATCGGCTTCAGCCCCCTAAATCCCCCAAAATTGGGGGACTTTGACAAAGAAAAAGTTCCAGAGTTCAAAGAAATTATGCTGATTCAAAGTCCCTCAGAATGGGGGATTTAGGGGGCAAATCCCTCAGCAACGAAGCGAAAAAGTTCATCGAACTGACGTTGATTAAGTCCCTCAGAATGGGGGATTTAGGGGGCAAATCCCTTAGCAACGAAGCGAGTCACTCTCATCGAACTGACGTTGATTAGGGCAAATCGAGGATCGACACCGTGCGAAGACGACAACCGATTTCAAAAGGATTTTCTGTAGGGTTGCAAATCTGGCTGCTGTTTTTGATCAGTCTTTTTTGGCTGGGATATTCCGCTGAGATGAGTATTGTCCTGGGGGCGATCGGAGGCATGGCCAGTGGCTTGATCGTCGATTGGTGGCTGAGTAAAGAGGAAAACACCGAGACGGCTAGAAAGCCGGAAGTCGATGATGATGGGCTGTCTGATCAAACCAAGGCTAGACAAAAACGCAGCCGCTATATGGGGCTAAAACAGCGATCGCAGAAACGCAAACAATCTCCTGGCTGGAGGGTTTTTGGTAAAAAATCTTAGAAATGAGAATTAAGTAACGTGAATTCGATGGAGTTTTCTCACTTCGTTATTCAGCACTTCTGCCCCCCAACCCCCCAATTTTGGGGGACTTTGAGA
>NZ_JBJPHT010000090.1:0-13141 GCF_052939475.1 Phormidesmis sp. 146-20 | reverse complement strand
CCAACCCCCCAATCTGGGGGACTTCCGGACGGAATTTTTTGCTCAAAGTCCCTCACTCGTGGGGGATTTAGGGGGCTGCCCAGAGCGATCACCTGGCGAAAGATTTCATCGAATTTACGTTAAGAGAAGGCTTTTAGTTTAGCGTGAATTCGACAGAGATTTTTCGCTTCGTGATTCAGCACTTTCGCCCCCCAACCCCCCAATCTGGGGGACTTCCGGACGGAATTTTTTGCTCAAAGTCCCTCAATTTTGGGGGATTTAACGTCAGTTCGATGAGAGCGACTCGCTTCGTTTGCATCGACTTCAGCCCCCTAAATCCCCCAAAATTGAGGGACTTTGACCCAGAAAAGTCTCAGAGTTTAAAGAAATTATGCTGATTCAAAGTCCCCCAGAATGGGGGATTTAGGGGGCGAATCCCTCAATAACGAAGTGAAGAAACTCCATCGAATTCACGTGGATTTAGGGGGCTGCCCGGAGCGATCACCGCAGCGAAAGATTTCATCAAATTCACGTTAAGAGAAGGCTTTTAGTTTAGATTCAGGTTGTGTTGAAAGCGATCGCTCATTAAATTTGCGATCCACCATCTTCCAATTTTTGGCGCTGTCGAGTCAGAATGCTCATCACTTCGCCAAACGAGGGGGCAGGTAACAAGGGACTCCAATCGGTGGCATTCGCAAATCGTCGAACGTGTAGGTTTTGAATCGTCTCCGTCACACCGTCTGAGGAACCGATAATTAGCACCCGCAGGATTTCAAACTCATCAGAGTGAGGAATGGCGGTGTCAGGTAAAAGATCCTGTAACGGAACAAGAGATGAAACGCGAAACGGAATGAATCGGGGAATAGAATCGGGAAGAAATCGAAGTTGAATTGCTTCTAAAAATGCGTAGGCGAAATCGCACAGCCAAAAGCCAGCATTCAAAAGACGTGCCATCGTAATTACTCCAAATTTAGGTCTCCGAAGAAACCCAAAAAACTAGCCGCCCCGACGGTCATAACAAGTCAGAGCGGCCAAAGGAGTGATAAAATCCTCCATTAGCCCTCCGGACTGCTTGTACAGTCTCGTGGGTTAGCTGCCCTCTGTTGCTGGTAACAACGTTGGGCGGCGACAGACTAGATTTTTTGGGCGACCAGACGACTTTCCCGTAACGAAAAGATGTCCTTGATTTGAGAGAATATCTGGAATTTTGATTCTCGTCAAGTAGCTGTTTCAGCAATGTTCAAAAATTGTTTTTGCTGCGTTGTTGAGATCTGCTGCCCAAAAACGAAGCAAAAAAACTTCATCGAATTCACGCTAATAAAGCAAACTTTCGATCTCTTTGGGAGTGAAGGGATTTTTGCCCTTTTTGAGTGCGGCAATCCAGCGTTTGCGTTTGGGCTGATTTGAGGGGTTATTTGTCCAGGCGATGTAAGCCTCAAAGTCGGCGATCGCTCCCCCTCGATCGCCCATCATGGCTCTAGCAACTCCACGGCTGTTACGGTGATATCCCACTTCGGCGGGAGGTGAGAAGGCGACGGCTTTTTCGCAGGCATCCATGACTTGGGCGGCTTGTCCATGAAGACTGCCATACCAGCAGAGATTGTCCCAAGAATCGACGGAGATTTTGAGCGTGGGGGCGAGTAATTTGGCGCGGTTGAAGTTGGCGATCGCTTGTTTGACTTCTCCCTGTTGCACCAATTCTTCCGCTTTTGTAATCAGAGAAACGGCTACAACCTGTCTAGCTCTGAGTCTCGGATCGAAGTTCAAATCAGCACCCAGCTTTTGAGCGGTTTGGAATTTAGCGATCGCTTCCTCAACTTTGTCAGCTTTCGCCAAGTCTTCTCCTTCTGCAATCAAACGTTCTCCTTCGCCTCGATCGGCTAATCGTTGAGCCATTGTCTCGGCATTCAAATCGAGTTGAGGATTCCATTCTTTGGCTTGTTGAAACTGAGCGATCGCTGCTTTCACGTCTCCAGTTTTTGCAAGTTCTTCTCCCCGTCTCATTAATGTTGCAGAAGCTTGAGCTAGAAGTGTAGAATTTTGACACGTCGTGATGTCTTTTAGTGTTTCAGGATGATTGATCAGGTAATCTTTGAGCCAATCACAGCTACGAATGACCAGACGATTAAAATCTGATGTTTCAGTATTCCAAAAGCTAATTTTATTATCATTACTCACTGAGGCGAGAAGCTGACCATCTGGACTAAATGCAATGCTGCTAATGTCGGCGGTCTCATTTGCTTCGATCGTCTTCAGTTCCTGTCCTTCCAGATTCCAAAATTTGATCGTTTTATCTTTGCTGGCAGACACCAAAGTCTTACCATCTGGACTAAATTTCAAATCCTGAATTCTAGCCGTGTGTCCTTTCAGCGTTTTAAGTTCTTGTCCATTCAGATTCCAAAATTTGATAGTGGAATCGTTTCCACCCGACACCAACCACTGACCATCGGGGCTAAAGCGCACTGCACCAATCCAATCACTGTGCCCTTTCCAAGACTTGAGAACTTGACCCTTGAGATTCCATAGCTGAATGGTGCCCCGTTCATCTGCCGAGGCGATCGTTCTTCCATCGGGGCTAAATTGGGCGCTGTTGATAGAGGTGTTGCCTCTAAAGATCTGAAATTTCTGGTCTTTCAGACTCCACACCCGCAGCACGGACTCCCCCCAGCCCGAAGTGACCATACTTTGACCATCAGGACTGAGACTCAACTCCTGAATGCCTATCGCCGGCCCTCTAAAGGTTTTGAGGAGCCGACCCTCAACGCTCCAAAGCTTTAGTGTCGAGTCTGGATAGGTCGTGTAGCCATCGCTGCCAGTGAGCAGGGTTTTCCCATCTGGGCTGAACCGAAGTTGAGTCACAATCTTTTCGTGTGCAGCGAATGTTTTAATTTCTTGCCCTGAGCGTTTCAACAATTTCACCCGTCCGTTCTCTCCAGCGATCGCAATCACCTTTCCATCTGGGCTAAATTCAATCGCGTTAATTCCACCAATGTCTTTTTCTGACAGCGTGTTGAGTTTCTGATCTCGTAGATTCCAAACTCTGATCGTTCCTTCCCAACTAGCAGAAGTAATCGTTTTTCCATCTGAGCTAAATGTAACGCTCATCGCCTGACTGTTCATTTCATTGATTGTCTTGAGTTTTTGCCCATCTACTGTCCAAATCTCGATCGTGCGTCCATAAGTGGTGATTGCAATCCGTTTGCTGTCGGGACTAAACTGGACTCTTGCAATCCAATTGCTCTCTGTCGCCAAACTATTGTCTCGAAGAGATCGCAGCAGACGGCCTTCTCGACTCCAAAGCTTGACGGTTTTATCGATACTGGCCGTCGCGATCTTGCCATCAGGACTAAACCGAACGCTGATCACATCGGCTTTGTGCCCTTTCAAGGTCTGCACTAACCGCCCCCCCAAATCCCAAAGTTTCACCGTTTTGTCAACGGCTGCGGCGATTGTTTTCCCATCGGGACTGAAAGCAAGATCATTGGGGTAAACACTCCGCAGATTGAGCAGTTCTCGACCCTCTAAACTCCACAGCTTAATTGCACCCGTTGAAGTGCTAAAGGTAAACGTCTTCCCATCGGGGCTAAACCGAAAAGCTCCAGTACCTCTCATTTCAAAAGACTTCAATTCTTTGCCGTCGATGCTCCAAAGTTTGATCGGGCCATCTTTACTGGCGGTGAGCAGCGTTTTTCCATCGGGGCTAAAACTCAAACCCGTGATCTGGTCGGAATGTCCTTTAAGCGTCTGAAGTTTTTGACCATCAGTACTTTGTAGCTTCACGTCTCCTTGAGCATTGCCCATTGCCACCAGTTTTCCATCGGGGCTGAAATTGGCGATCGTCACCCCCGGTTTTCCCTCAAGGCGGTTTTGCTCTTGGGCCCCATAGATGGCTTGTTGTAGGGTCGATCTCACCTGAGTTTGAGTCTCAGAATCTGCCCAGGGTGAAGTTTTCACAAGACTAACTGCTTTTAAGGCCGTCACCAACGCATCCAAATCTTGATTGGAATGAAACAACGCATTCGAGGACGTGCTGAGTGCTTTAATCTCATTCACTCTGGCAATTTTGCGACTCGTTTCTGCGGTCCGGTATTGCCGAAATGCAAAGATTCCTAATCCTGTAGCAATCACCAAACCACTCATCACCGCAATCAACGCTGCATTCGTCGCCTGACGTAATTTTTTTTGTTTAGCAACTTCAGCTTTTTGTCGCTCAATTTCTGCTTCCTGTTCAGCAATTTCAGCTTTACGACTGGCGTTGATGTATTCGCGTTGCAGATCCGTCGATCGGGGTTCCTTCTCAGCGTTCTGCGTCAGCCATTGAATCGTTTCCTCTAGCTCACTGCCCTGTAGTAATAAATCTGGATTTTTATCTTTGTTTTTCCATTCAATTGCATGAGTCAACAGTCGAGTGTGTTGCCGAACGTGATCCAGATCCGTGTCGATGGCGTGAAGGAGCGATCGCAGCCCCGTTTCAAAATCATCTTGCGATCGCAAGAATAGCCAATTGTGCTTTCTCAGCGTCGGATAAACCCGCTCAATGTCAAAATCATCCCGCCAAACCACAGGCACCAATCGCTTGTGATGACGAACTGCATGAGCAATCTCTTTGCAACAGATTTGAGACGCGATCGAATCAGGACTGATCACAAACACAAACGTCTCAGCGGCTTCGATTCCAGCTTCAATTGCCTGCCACCAATCAGCCGTCAGAGGAATGTCTTGCCAATCGATCCAAACCTCACGATCTTGTTTGCTCAGTGCCGTATACAACGCCTGAACGAATGGTTTATCTTTACGAGAATAGGAGATGAAAACGTCAGCCATGCGCTTTTCTCCAATAGGCCAGTAGCATTTATTTCACCGTATCAGAAACGCTCTCCGGAATGCTGACTGATCACCACTCGAATTCAAAGTCCCCTAGAATTGGCAGATTGGGAGGCAGAAGGTCTAATCAACGCAGCGAAAAAACTCTATCAAATTGAGGCGTTGCTGAATCAGGGGATGAATTGCCCCAAAGCGGCGGGAAACCCAAGGTTCAAAGTCCCCCAAAATTGGGGGATTTAGGGGGCGAAAAGATGGACACTTCTCACAGATTCATCCCTCCAATCAGCAACGCCAATTGACAGCTTTCTAACACTGAGTTTTGCCGCTTTCCTCGATCGCCCCTTGAGAAAAAACTCGAACGATCGTATCGCCGCTCACCGTTCCTAAATACTCACCATTTTGGTTAAATGCCACCAATTTCACATCTTGTTCATGCTGAAGACAGGCAATTTGCTGACCCGTTTTGCTATCCCAAACACGCGCGATCAGATCATTACTCGCGGTCACAAGCTTCCGTGCATCTGGGCTAAACGCAACAGAACTGACAGCCCTTGACTGCGACAACCTGTACATTAGTGTGCCATCCAAAGACCAAACGCTGACCGTGCGATCGCGGCTTGCCGTTGCCAAATATTCACCGTTGGAACTGAAGGCGATCGCCGTTAACGTTTGAGAATGTGCCCGAAACTCTCTAATTGACTCAAACGCTTGAGGTGCGACTTTCCAAATCTCCAAACTGCCGTCAGCCCGCGCACAGGTCAAAAGCTGAGAGTCTGGACTAAATTTAATCTTCACCGTTTGGCGTTGTTTTTGGCTAAAAATCAAATTGCCGCTTGTCACATGCCAGACGAGTAACGTTGTATCGGCAGCGATCGCCGCTATATAGTTGCCATCAGGACTCAATTCGACAATTTGGGGGTCGAGTCCACTCAAGAGCGCAAGCGCATTGGCAGGCAGTGCATCCAGTCCCAGTTTTAAGGTCAAGACTCCCTGGGCAGCCTGCAAATTTTCTTGTCGCAGCAGCGCATTTTCTTGACTGGTTTCTCGATTGGCTTGAGAGGCAAGCTGACGAGCAAAGGCAATCTTATTTTGCTGATACGCAACTTGTCGTTGTTGAATGGCATACCCACGCTGCTGAAACGCATAGGCAGCCACAGACAACGCAAAGATTGAGAAAACCGCAACCCCAATCGTTTGATTTCTCTGTCGCCGAATTTCTAGCGTTTGTCGAGCATTTTCGACCTCCAAACTGGCCATCACATAAGCCCGTTGCAGACCAGTCGGGCGCGGCTCTTTGGCTTCAATGTCTGATAAACGTTGGACGATCGCTGCTAACTCACTGCCTCGTAAAAGTAAATCAGAATTGCGATTTTGCGTCTCCCATTCGATCGCTCTGACCAACATGCGAGTGTGTTGTTTGACGTATTCTAAATCGGTGTCGATCGCCGTCACCAACAACCGAAACGCTTGCTCAAAGTTATCTTCTGCTCTAAAAAATAACCAGTTGTGTTTCGCCAAAGCCGGATGAATCTGCTGGGTGTCAAACCCCTCACGATGAACGATCGGCACCAGTCGTTTATGACATTTGACGGCGTGATCAATCTCCTCTCGACAGACTTTTGAGGCGATCGAATCGGGACTGACCACAAACACAAACGTATCGGCCGTCTCAATTCCAGATTGGATTTCCTGCCACCAGTCAGCCGTCAGCGGAATGTCTTCCCAATCAACCCAGGTTTCGCGATTTTGCTGAACCAGCGCCGCATGAAGCGCTCTCACGAAGTCCTTATCTTTGCGCGAATATGAAATGAACACGTCAGCCATGCGAGTCTCCTATCGAAGAGAGAGGCTTCTAGTTACAGCAACTTTTCTAAATAAACGAGACACCTCTTCAAATAGTAATGGGGACTGTTGGCTTCTTGAGAAAATTTCTAGCAGTGAGCGATCGTCCTGACGACCCACTTCACCCGCCGCTAGCAACCTTTCGTTCTCAACCAACCAGCTCTATACAGTCGGTGTGCAAGCGGATTGTTAGCTGGGTGGCAGTAACGAATCTGCTTGAACAACTGTGAAACTCAATTACCTCTGTTTAGATAGCGCCTTGCGAAAAACAATTTTGTCTGCCCCTTCTGCATAAAACTCACGTATCCGCGCTTCCTCGTCATACCCGTTTTTTCGGTAAAATGCCCGCACATGCTCAAAATCCGGCGTACCCATCGTCTCGACTAATAAAACTCGCGCCCCCCGACCCGCCAAAGTCTCCTCTACAAAACGTAGCAACTTCCCGCCACGTCCTTGCTTTTGATGAGTTGGATGAACAGCAATCAATTGCAGGTTCCAGGTTCCACTGGTCATGCGTTCCGGTTCGCAATAAGCTAATCCCACGAGTCCATCATCATCGTCTGTAATCCAAAACGGATGAGCATCGCCCTTTTTCCCCAATGAATCAGTCAACATCTGACGCAACTCTTCTAATTCATCCGGCGAGAAAAGTCCGATTTCTTTGGCTAAACTAATTAGCTCACCTGCATCATCTGGCGTGATTGGTCGGATCATTGCAAACTCCCGGCGTGTAAAAGACCCAATACTACAACAGTATCTTAAACACCAACGAGTCAGTTTCAAACTACTGCCACCACCTTTAACCGAAGCCAGCTAACTTGATTTTCTCCAATCCCCATGTGCAAAGGCGAAAGAACAGCGTATCGTGGTTCAGGGGATCTTCCATTCGTTGAGCGCTTTGAGGACAGAAAAACGGTGACGGGCAACAATCCTACAGATGCAAGTGTGACTTCAGAAGGCGGAATCGGCGGCAGTGTCAAAGAGCATTACTGGAACTGGAAAGACAAGCCGATCGTGACCACTTACGAAGTCCTGGGAGAAGGAAAGCCGATCTTATTGTTACCGTCTCTGAGCAGCGTTTCGAGTCGATCGGAAATGCGCGGACTGGCCCAACGTCTGTCTCAAAAGTATCAGGTCGTTGCGCTCGATTGGGTAGGATTTGGCGACTCTTCACGGCTGGCGATCGCTCACACGCCTGCACTTTACGAATCTTTTTTACGCAATTTCATTCAGACCATCTTCTCTGAACCTGTCGTCGTCGTGGCTGCTGGACATTCGGCCGCCTACGTGATGGAGATCGCCGCAAAAGCCTATCATAGTTCGGCTCCTCCCTGGCGCTGGGTGGTGTTAGTGTCTCC
This sequence comes from Phormidesmis sp. 146-20, assembly GCF_052939475.1. Taxonomy (NCBI): domain Bacteria; kingdom Bacillati; phylum Cyanobacteriota; class Cyanophyceae; order Leptolyngbyales; family Leptolyngbyaceae; genus Phormidesmis; species Phormidesmis sp. 146-20. The sequence goes on along the minus strand of NZ_JBJPHT010000090.1, from coordinate 5,138 downwards.
AACCTGGCGCGGGCCGCTACCAACTGCAATGGGAGAACACCGCCGCTTTTATCGAATTTTGCAGCTTTTGATTAATTTGCCGATCGTCGGTCAACTTCTCTACTTTTTGAATACAACCCGTGGCTTCTTAAAGTTGATGTACGGTCGGCACGTTTTTGCAGAAAAGCAGAACATTACACCAGACTTAATTCGCCAAAAGTGGCAAACCACCAAACGCCGAAACGCCCGATTTGCCTCAGCAGCCTTTGTCACAGGTGCGTTAGATGCCGTCAAAAAAAGAGAAGCGTGGTTCAATTTATTTCAGCCGCTCCCGATTCCCGTTCTGATGGTGATTGGTGAAAAAATGCCTCACAAATCTCGCGCCGAAGTAGAAGTGTTGGCTCACTTTTCGGGCGTACAAGTTCATCGAATGCCCGGTTCTCTCGGTCTCCACGAAGAATACCCCGAAGAATTAGCCCAGGGAATTCTGCCATTTTTAGACAAGTACCTCTCCTAAACCAGCAAAGGACAGAAGGGGTACTTTTTCCGACTCCTGCCCTTTAGAAAGTTTGTATCCCTAAAACTTAAGCAACTTTAAGCCGAACTCTTATCTTAAAGTCCTCCAGAATTGGCAGTTTGGGGGGCAGAAGAACTAAACACCGAAGCGAAAAACCTCCGTCCACTAAAACCACTCATCCGTCGCCTCGTCCTTTGTGTTCGTATTCCGACGTGGCGTTTCGCGGGTGAAATTCATGTGAATCGATCGGGTCTGTTCATCATCCGCAGCGACGGCCAAAATCGGGTAGTCGATCACGCCATCCTGGAAGGACATCTGAAAGCGAAAAGTGCCATCGGGGTTGAGTTTCACAGGTTGCCCAGCGATCGTCACTTTGGCATCCGGCTCCGTCGCCCCATAAACAATCAGTTCAGCATCAGCCACTAACCAAAATTTGCGAGGACGAATCGGCGGCATTGATGCCCCAAATCCGGCTCCCGACATGCCAATTCCCGACATCCCGATTCCCGACATCCCGATTCCCGACATCCCCATCCCAGGCAGATTTAGCAATCCAACACCAGGAGCGATCCCCATTCCCACACCCGACGGGAAGATAAACGAGCTAATTGCCTGTTGAGGCACCTGTTGCATCGAGCCAAACAGCGAACCTGCAATCCGTTGAGCTTCGACCCCTTGAGCCATGCCAAAGATTTTCTCGTAAATAGGATTGGTTGGCATTGCCGCAGCACGAGTCCCCGGTGGCACCAACTCCAGAAACGTCTTGCCGCGCAGATCTTCTTCCCAGGTGATCGTCGAAAACTGATCTTCAAACCAGTCAGACGGGTAGATCGGCGGAATTCGCACCGGAAGCGATCGTGCCAACATCAACCAGCGACCGTCAGCCGTCAAATAGCCAATCTCAGCCAGATACTCTCGATCGCTCACCGGAATTGCAAGATACCAGTCTCGCGCCAACTCATCACAATCAAACTGCTGCAAGCTATGTGGCTTTTGATGAGTGAGGTCAACATCGGTCACGTCATAAAGCCGCAAAACGAGATTTTGACCGCCCTGCTGTCGGAGTTGCATTCGGTGTTCGATCGGCACATCCCAATAGGCGTAAGCCCACTGAGGGTCGCGAGGTAACAGGACAATTCGGCTCTCTCCATAGCCATCGGGCAAGTCAGGCAGTCCTTCATCAACGGTGGCCAACGTTTCACTGGTGAGATCAGTTTGTCCAACATCAAATTTGGCAGCTTCGACAGTCGCTTGAGAACGATCGGTTGGCAACGACCAGGCGGCCGCTCCTGCGGTAAGGGCGGCACCTCCGACGATCGCCGCCACTCCAGGCAACCCTGGCGCAACGCCCCCAACTCCTTCGGTCACTTCCAACGTCGAAGGCTCAACAAGGGCGACCTCTGCTTCCGAAAGGTCTAATACCGTTGCGTCTTCGTCCACTGTCACGATCGTTAACTCATCCACGGTTCCTTCAGAATCTGCGTCCACGATCGCTTCTAGCTCATCCAATTCTGTGATCGTGTCCAGGGTAACGAGGGGTTCCTCCTCTAGATTTGCCGTCTCCAGCGTTGACGCTTCTAAGCCTGGTGAGGCAGAAGACGGATTTTGACCAGAGCGAGTCACCCAGGCGGCTCCCGTTACCAGGGCGGCTCCTCCTGCGATCGCTCCGACATCTGTCAGAGACAGTCCGGGATCTGGAGAAGACGCAGTTGTCGCTGACGATTCACCGTCTAAAAGCTCTGGAGCAACCAACTCCCCTTCTACAGGCGTAACGTCTATCGAGCTATCAATGCTTGGATCAGCGATCGCGGCAGGTTCCCCCTCAATTTCAGAGGTTGTCAGATCAGTTGAAGCGCGATCGTCTCCCACCATCCCCAACGCACCTGCTCCCAGCGCTGCACCCCCTAAAAGTTCGGGAGAAATACTGCCAGTCGCTCCAGAAGCGGGCTGAACTTCTGCAATTGCGGCTCTATCTGAATTGATCACCGATCCCGCTCTAGAAGCAGGGTCAACCGTTTCGCTAGGGGGGATGGATTGACTAGGCAAAATGGGCGGGGTCACCTCTGAAGTCGGGGGAGCGATCGTCTCTGATTCTGAATCTCTCTTACCAAACAGCCACCACAGCAGCAGTCCAATCAACCCTAATGGCAACAGCCACCACAGCCACGGCGGAACTCCTCCCTCGTTGGTTGGACTAACTGCCCCTACGGTGCCTCCGGTTGAAGGAGCCTGCGCCACCTCTGGGGAAGCCGTTGGGCTAGGAGCGGCAACCGTCGGAGAAACGACCGGACTGGGAGAAGCCGTTGCGTTAGGAGACACGGCTGGGCTGACTACTGGACTAGCAGCGACATTGAGTGAACTGGCAACGCCTGCTGCGCCTAGACTTCCTGCGACGATCGCGCCTGGATCTGCTTTTGCAGACTGAATGGCTTGCTGTCCATCGGATGCGGTTGCGTAGCCCAAAAATGCGGCAACTGCTGGACTGGGCGTTCCTTTGTAAACGTAAGCCAAAGGCTGTGAGAAGGGATACCGGGGATCATCAGGCAGCGTGTTGTGCATCAAAAGCGGTCGGATTCCTGGAGTGTCAAGCGCTTGACTGGCGATCGCATACCCAATTCCATCGGTTCCCAGTTTAGGAATTACTGTTCCCGTACTGTCTTCCGCAACAGGCTGGGCCGTCGTGCCTGTTTTAAATTCAGCACTTTTGAAAACAGGATAGTTCCGAAAAGCCTGCCGAGTATCGCTAACTTCGGGACGATCAATCACCCGAATCGCACCCGGAGCGCCCCCAACTTCTGACCAATCTGTAATCTTGCCGCGAAAGATTTTAGCGTACTGATGAATCGTCAAACTCTTGTTAAACGGATTCTCTGTGCTGACGACGATCGCAATTTTTTCTCGCCCCACCGGAACGGACACTAACCCCTGCGCTTTCTCTTCTGCGGTCAGAGAGCGACCGATCCCCACCAAATCTACTTTTCCATCGATCAGGGCTTTGAGAGCAGCAGGGGTGCCTGCATATCCGACATCTACGGCTGTTCCAGAAAATTGAGTTTCAAAGCGCTGCTTGAGAGCCTGGTTGACTACGGCCATGCTGCTTGAGCCGTCAATTCTCACAGTCGTGCCTTTGGGAACTGTGGTTGGCAGCGAAAAGGTTGGAGAAGGACTCGCTGTCTGGGCTACAACAGGTGCGATCGTCGCTGCGATCGGAGGGGCAGTCGTGACCAGGGCAGCCAGTAGCGCCCACTTGAGAATTGAGGAATCTTTTTTTTGCAGCATTGGACTTAACGCAACTCACACAGGGTCAGGTTGAAACTTATTGTCACAAAAGACGAGCTAATTATATAGTCCTCGATTTTTCTCAAGGTTTAACCAGGCATCTTCTCAGATTAAAAATTTTGTTCTAAAAAGTGCGATCAACTCTGTAAGCACCCTACAAGAAGTCACCAAAAATTGAAACCAAAATCTCCAATGCGCTGGTTTGCTAACTTGAGAACACCGATCTTCCTTTTCTCTAGCGTTGCTGAATCAGGGCTGAATTAGGGGATGAATTGCCCCAAAGCGGAGGGAAACCCAAGGTTCAAAGTCCCCCAATTTTGGAAGATTTAGGAGGCAAAAAGATTAACACTTCTCACAGATTCATCCCTCCAATCAGCAACGCCTTTTCTCTTGCCAAAACCCTGAATGCTGACCTTTTATTACAATCCGCTGTCGCCCAATGTTCGTCGAGTCTGGCTGGCGCTACTCGAAAAAGACATTCCATTTGAGCCAGTGTCAGTGCAGCTAAACGGCGATCAATTGCAGCCAAAATTTCTTACTGTCAATCCGTTTCATCACATTCCAGCGATCGTTGACGATGGTTTCACAGTTATTGAGTCTCTGGCGATTCTCGATTACCTGGAAGCAAAGTATCCAACGCCTTCACTTTTACCCCAAGACGCACAAGAATTGGCGATCGTTCGCATGACCCAGATGGTTACCGTCAATGAGCTTTTCCCAGAAGTGATTACTTTGATTTGCGAAAGTGAAGCGTCTCCTTTGAGCAAGCAACTCAACAGGTTAATCAAGTGCTGAGTTTTTGGGGTATGCTGCTGGGCGATCGTCCCTACTTTGGCAGTCATCAACTCACGCTTGCAGATATTGTTGCAGGAACGATCGTTCCCTTGCTTCCTCGACTGGGGATTTCGCTGGCTGCTTGTCCTCAAATAAAGTCCTGGCACCAGCGAATCGTGAATCGAGAATCGTGGCAAAAAACTCAATTAGATGATGCACAATTCACACGGTTTAGACGGAGAGTCAACGTTTTAGTGAGACTGCGGCGGCGATCGCTACTCAGTTCTTCAAAAAAAGAACCCCTCCTCCCTATCAAATAAGCATCGCCTCTTCAAGAACCGTATTCCACATCAGGGCGTGTTAGAACGGGTTGCGATCGCCCTTCTATGGCCAGTCAAAACTAAAAATATAAGCATTACCTATCACAAACATCAGAGAAGTCATACTATACATTCCTTAACAATCCCGTTATTGTAATGACATACATTCCGTTCCACCAGGAACATTACCCCGTAATTATTCACCATGACAACGACACTACAGAGACGCGAAAGCGCCAACCTGTGGGAGCAGTTCTGCTCCTGGGTCA
>NZ_JBJPHT010000089.1:0-13404 GCF_052939475.1 Phormidesmis sp. 146-20 | reverse complement strand
GACCGATTTCCCCTCTAACTTTTCACCTTTGACACAAAACTATTGACATACCCAGCAGCCAGCGGACAGATTTGTATTCCTACTGGCGTTTCCATCACAACAGCTTCTACACCAAATACTTGCAATAAATTTTCAGGCGTTAGTGTTGTTTCTGGAGACCCGATCGCCCAAATCTGTCCTTGATCTAACATTGCCAAGCGATCGCTATACCGTGCCGCTAAGTTGATCTCGTGCAACACAGTGATAATCGACAGCTTGCGTTCTTGGTTGAGATGCTTTAACAGGTCGAGTAATTCTAGTTGATAGCGAATATCTAGATAAGTGGTTGGTTCGTCAAGCAGCAATACTTTAGGGTCTTGAGCAAGTGCCATTGCTAAAAATGCACGTTGACGTTCACCTCCAGAGAGATCTTGAACAGCACGATCGCGAAACTTTTCCATCTGAGTTTGCAGCAGGGCGATCTCTACTTTCTGTTGATCTTCTCGATTTAATTCCCACTGCAACCAGGATTGATGCGGTGTTCTGCCCAGGCTCACAAGCTGATGTACGGTCAATCCATCCGGAATCGTTTGCTGTTGTGGTAGGAGTGCTAACTTTTGAGCTACTAGCTTTGCAGGCTGATGATGAATCGATTTCCCATCAAGCAAGACGACTCCATCTTGCAGGCGTAAAATTCGGCTGATTAATTTCAGTAAGGTTGACTTCCCAGAGCCATTGGCACCAATTAGACTCAACCATTCTCCACCCCGAAGTGCTAGTTCAATGTTTTCAACAATTCGCTGATCGTGGTAGCCGCCAGAGAGCGATCGCGTTTCTAAGGCAAAAGGATCAAAGTTGATTAGCATTACCGTGCGACTCCAGCAGAACGGCGATACAGTAACCAGATAAACAACGGTGATCCCAGCAGTGCAGTCACCGCCCCCACAGGCAATTCTACAGTTCCCAGTCGAGCTAACAAATCGGCAAATGTGAGTACCCAGGCACCTGCGATCGCGGATAGTGGCAAGACCCAACGATAGTCGGTTCCTACGAGTAGCCGAACCTCATGCGGCACAACTAATCCGACAAACCCGATTAATCCGGTCATACTGACTGCACTCGCCGTTAATAAGGTGGCAATGGCTCCGATCAACAAGCGCGATCGACTAACCGAAATGCCTAATCCCACCGCTAGCTCGTCACCCAGGTTCAGCACATTGATCAATCGTCCAAAAGAGCATCCAATCAGGAGTGCGATCGCAATGTAAGGTGCAACCGAATTCACTTCTGTCCAACCGCGACCATTCAAACTGCCGATTAACCAGTTCAACGCTGCTTGCACCCGTCCGTCTTCTGCCATTAACAACAAAGTTGCCTGGACTGCTCCAAACAGCGAACTAAACGCGACCCCGCCGAGAATTAATCGCTCAGTTGAGATGCCTGAACCTGTGTAGCCTAGAAGGTAAACTAAAGCGGCGGTAATAATGGCACCAACCCAAGCGGCTAATGGAATCCAGGCTTGCAAAACGCCTAATGTGATGAATGCGATCGCAACCAGTCCCGCCCCTGCTGAGATGCCCAACACAAACGGATCAGCAAGTCCATTTCGCAACATTCCTTGTAGCAATGCCCCAGACACTCCCAGGGCAGCACCAACAATCAGAGCTGCTAGAATTCGAGGTAGCCGCAAGTCCCAAATAATAGTTTGATAGGTTGGATTACCTTGATGTAACAGTGCTTGCCAAACCTCAGTTGGGCTGAGTTGAACGGCTCCCTGTGCGAGAGCAACCACAAGTGTAAACAACAATCCGATGATTAGAAGCGCGACTCCTTGCACCTTCCGAAGGTCGAAGGCATTAGACAACGATGAAACCGGAAACAAGCTCAAAATATAAACGCTCCTGGTTGCTGCATGGATTGAGCTATTTGGGCTGACCTGCGAAACTGGAAGCGATCGGGGTCGTAGAGGAACTTGAAGAAGGTGCAGCAGATGCTTTTGGAGACGGGCTTGGAGTAGGAATCGGATCAGTCACCTCTGGGGTTACGATCGAAGTCGAGAGCGGGGCTGGTATTTGGGCAACTTCTGGTACTTGAGCAACTCTGGTACTTGAGCAACAATGGGATCAGACTCGACGAACACTACAACTTTGTCACTGGCAACTGTTCCCGGATTGGCATCGAACAGTGAAAACTGAGTTGCCCCATCTCCACTGCCTTTAGCATCTTGATCCACTTCGGTAAGAGGCTCTGGCGGAGTATCTTCTTCAGCAATAACTTTTATCTCGTCTGTCACCTCTACTATCGGAAGTAGCACATCTAAACGCATAAATCGCTTTAGCAAGACGACTTCTTTTTCTCGCTGTTCAGCCCCAATCCTGGACACCTGGATAATCTCATCATTTATTGACAATTATTTTCAATATGACTTGCTTCCGATAACAGTAGTTCACTGAAAAGTTCCTGTCAAGATCTGGCAGTCTCAAAAATATTGATGGGTTTGGATGTCCTTTGAAAGACACTACAGCAGGTTTCAAGTCTATGCATGGAATGACTAATACCAAATCCACTAGTTACTGATACAGATCCTCGCCCCCTAAATCCCCCATTTTGGGGGACTTTGAAACGGCTTCCCTGATAGGTTCTTTTCAAATCTAAGAGATAGAAATCGGTTAATTAACTGATTTTTTATGAGTATCATTTGTTGGTTGATTTGGTATAAGTGCAAAATTTAATTCGTTGGCGTTACTGAATCAGGGGATGAATTGTCCAAAGTAGAGGGAAACCCAAGGTTCAAAGTCCCCCAAAATTGGGGGATTTAGGGGGCGAAAAGATGGACACTTCCCACAGATCGATCCCTCCAATCAGCAACGCCAATTCGTTATTAATCAATTCACATGGGCTGTAGAAGACAGTTTCCCCATAGTTGCCCAGGGCTAAAGCAAGCACAAAGACACTCTCCCCACCGCAAGTTTCAGAACTCACTTACAAGTTTCAGAACTCACTTACAAAATGAGAGCCGACAAACTACCAAAACTCCCTAAAAGTGGTATCTTTTCAAAATAATAATGGGCGTTGCTGAATCAGGGGATGAATTGCCCCAAAGCGGCGGGAACCCCAAGGTTCAAAGTCCCCCAATTTTGGGGGATTTAGGGGGCGAAAAGATGGACACTTCCCACAGATTCATCCCTCCAATCAGCAACGCCTAATAATGGTGGGTTAGCTCGCTTTATTTTGTGAATCAACCGCATCCCGTTTCCACTGATGTCCCAACCGATTGGCACGGCCGCCTCTGCCTAGAATTTGTCAACCGCCAGGGCACCACTCAGCTAATCCGCAATCTCGGACAAGCCCCCTTTAAAGTACAGCGCCCCTTTTATCCAGAAGGCGACGAAGTTTGTCACAGCGTAATTCTCCATACCGCAGGCGGACTTGTGGGCGGCGATCGCCTTTCCTGTGATCTCCGACTCCATCCCACCTCCAGAGCGCTAATCACCACAGCCGCCGCCGCCAAAATCTATCGCACCACTGGCAAACCCGCCCAACAATCGACGCACCTTCGACTAGATGCCGATGCCTGTCTAGAATGGCTTCCTCAAGAAACGATCGTCTTCAATCAGTCTATTTATCGTCAACACCTGCGCGTCGATTTAGCACCAGGCGCTTGCTGGTTAGGCTGGGATCTGACCCGATTTGGACGCAGCGCCAGAGGCGAGAAGTTCGTCGAAGGAGAATGGCGATCGCACACCGAAGTCTGGCAAGAAGATCGGCCGCTGTGGATCGATCGTCAGAGGCTTGTGGGCAGCGAAGAATCCTTCACCAGTCCCCACGGTTTGAACAATTGCCCCGTGATTGGCAGTTTGGCGCTAGTGGGGCAATCAGTCGAGCCAGAATTCATCGAAAAGGCACGATCGCTGTGGACAGGCAATCCCGAATTTGCAGGGGTGACTCGTCTCATATCGGGCTTGCTGTGTCGCTATCGCGGTCACTCTACAATGGAGGCAAGACAATGGTTTGTAGAAGTTTGGCGATCGCTCAGAGGACTCTACTGCGATCGTCCGGTTTGCATTCCCAGAGTTTGGCAACTTTAGCGGAGGTTAAAATGAAGCGCAAACTTCCGATCGAGATTCCTCAAGATAAAATTGCTGATTTTTGTAGGCGGCACCATATTCTAAAGTTATCTTTGTTTGGCTCTGTTTTACGGGATGACTTTCATGTTAATAGTGACATTGATGTTTTGGTCGAGTTTGAATCGAATCATGTTCCTGGACTGATTCGATTAGCAGGAATGGAGATCGAGCTAACAGAAATGCTGGGTCGTAAAGTAGATTTGCGAACGCCTGAAGACTTGAGTCATTATTTTCGGCAAAAAGTTCTTGATTTAGCTTTAGTTCAGTATGTTCATTGATGATTCAGTTCGCTTATTGCATATGAGAACAGCGGCTAAAGAAGCGATCGCGTTTGCTCAAGGCCACACTAGAAATGATCTCGAAACCAATCGAATGCTGACGTTATCGCTTGTAAAATGTGTTGAAATTGTTGGAGAAGCCGCTTCTCGCATCACTAGAGAACGCCAAAATGAAACCCCTCAAATCCCCTGGACACAAGTGATCGGAATGAGGAATCGTCTCACCCATGCCTATTTTGATATCAACTTAGATGTTGTATGGAGCACCGTGATCGAGGATCTTCCCAATCTTTTAATCGAGCTAGAAGCCATTATCGATAGTGACCAACCGGAATAAACATGCAATTAACCCCACAAGAGAAAGATAAGCTTTTGATTTTTACGGCTGCGCTATTAGCAGAAAGACGCAAAGATCGAGGCTTAAAGTTAAATTATCCAGAGGCGATCGCTTTCATTTCTGCTGCAATTTTAGAGGGCGCAAGAGACGGTCGCACAGTTTCAGAATTGATGAGCTATGGGACAACGCTGCTCACTAAAGAAGATGTGATGGATGGCATTTCAGAAATGATTCATGAAGTGCAGGTCGAAGCCACGTTTCCAGATGGTACAAAGTTAGTGACCGTTCATCATCCCATTCAATAGATTTAATTAGGAGCAGCGTATGATTCCCGGTGAAATGCTGATTGATGACGGAGAAATCGAACTCAACGCAGGCAAAGAAACCCTTCAATTAAAGGTAGCAAATCAAGGCGATCGACCCATTCAAGTTGGCTCACATTTTCACTTTTATGAGGTCAATTCTGCTCTAGATTTCGACCGAGAACAAGCGAGAGGAATGCGGCTAGACATCCCCGCAGGAACGGCAGTCCGATTTGAGCCAGGAGACGATCGCACCATTAATTTAGTGCCCCTCGCTGGGACTCGTGAAGTTTACGGATTCAACGCCAAAATCGAGGGATCACTGGACGGAAAAGCCAAAAAAGAAAAAGGAAGAAAGAAGAAATAGCCGAGAGGATTAGCGATTCATCAAGGAATGGAGTCGGACAATTTGTGTAGCCATAAAACTCCATTCCGTGCGATCGTTTGCTGACTATTTTCTAACCGCTTCTAGAATGCGAGAAAAGTAAAAGCGCGTACTGGTCATCGCATTTCGCTGAATTTGGAAGCCGCAGCTTTCTAGTACTTTGACAATTTCTGCTTCTCGATGTTGATAAGCGCGAGTTGTCTTACTTGGCCCCGGAAAAAACTCACCGATTCGCTTCAAAATCGTCAACAAAAACGTCTTAGGCGCAAAACTAAGAACCAGTCGATCGTCCGCCAAACTTGCTAAATGTTCAATCATGACGATCGCTTTGTCAGCAGGATAGTGAATCAACACATCCAGACAAATTACTGTGTGATACTTACCGCTTAGTTCCTCCAGATCTTGCACCAAAAACGTCGGATTGCTAGATAAACCCAAAGCTGTGGCGCATTCCTTCGCTTCTCCGACCATCTTTTCGGAAATATCGCTCGAAAAAACCTTTGCCCCAGTTTGCGCGATCGGCAGGCTCAGACTCCCGACTCCACAGCCCGCATCACAAATCGTCAGTTCTGGTAGATTGCCATCCTCTTTTAGCCAGCCCAACACCGTATCCACCGTTTGCTGATGCCCTTTGCGGATGTCTAGCTGGACTTTGTTGACTTCACCATCGCTATAAATGCGCCGCCAGCGATCGAACCCCGTCTGGTTGAAATACTCTCGCACAACGGTTTTGTCATCCACTACGTTCATGTTCCTACTTTGTGTCAGTCCCAACAGGTTAATGGTATTACTCGATCGTCCCCCAACCAAACGAGAATCTGTCACAAGTTTTATTTTTTGCTTAAATCTTTATTTGGGTGACTTGGACGCATAACTTGCAAAATAAAATCGCTTCACGCATCAGGCGCAAAACGATCTAACAAATATTTGATTTAGGATTGACCTATCTGATTTAGCTACGAAGGAAGTTTCGCTTTCATGAAATTTTCATGTAGCTCACACTACTCCTGACGTTTCTCAGTTATCCTACGGATAGGCAAAATCCCTATGGCCACCGCTTAGACATCTCGCCCATGTCTATTTAGAAAGCTGGTGGACAGTGAGGTTACTTTTGCTTTGACAAGTCAATCTGAGTATCTTGGGGGCACGAAAAAAGTGCCCCTTTTTTGTTCACAGGGGATTGCCACTCGCCCCGATGCTGTCCTTAACGTGCAGTCTAAGGCAAGCCCAAAACCGAAAATGGTTCAAGTCAGCCAGAAATCAATCTGTCACACAAAAATCATACAAATAGCTGAGTGCGGTGGCTCCGTATACTTCTATAATCTCCACCATTTCAATTCGTCTGTGATCAGGTCTAGGTGCCAGCGCAACAGATGTGCAGGTTGGTTAAGATACCCATCGTTTTGCTGAATCGCTCGTCTGGGGGCCAGAGTTGCCAGGGCGATCGCTTGCTCAACTGGACAAATTCTCCACTTCACCAGGTTTTGTACGCCGACTAAAAGCGGTAGGGTGGTGCCGGAGAGTGTGCCATCCAGGAGTCGAGCGGTGCCATTTTTCACGTCAATTTGGCGAGTGTCCCAGGGATAGCGTCCGTCGGGTAAGCCGAGCGGGGAGAGCGCATCGCTGACCAAAAAAATGCCGCAACTGGCTCTGAGCAGCAATTCCATCATGATTGGCGAAACGTGCTGACCATCGGCAATTAGACCACACTGCACTTGGGGATGGACAATCGCTGCTCCCAAAAGCCCTGGTTCTCTATGATGCAAGCTGGGCATGGCGTTAAAGGCGTGAGTCACCATTGATGCACCCTGAATAAATGCCTGTTGTGCTTGAGCAGCGGTGGCTTGAGAATGGCCCAAACTGACGATGATTCCTAGAGAACGGAGGTAGGCGATCGCGTCTCCAGTGGGGTCGAGTTCGGGGGCGAGGGTGACAATCTTGACGATGGAGGCATAATCTCCCAACACTCGCTTGATCTGCTCAACGGTCAGAGGCAGGAGAAATTCGGCTGGATGTGCGCCTCGCTTTTGGGGGTTGAGGAAGGGGCCTTCTAGATGGATGCCGGGGATTAGGCGTGAGGGGTGAGGGGTGAGGCGTGAGGCGTGAGGGGCAACTGTGGACAGCGATCGCTGAATGTTTTCAACTGATGTGGTGACGATCGTGGGTAAAAATTGATCGATGCCCTGCTCCCAGAGAAATTGGGCGATCGTGTCTAGTTGGTGTGCATTCTCAGAATTGAGGTCTGGAAAGGCTAGCCCCAAGGCACCGTTGATCTGCAAATCGACTCCGCCCAGTGACAGCCAATCGCCTTCGACATCGAGAACCTGAGCGATCGCAGAGACTTCTCGATTTTGAAGAGGCGCAATCTTGCGAATCACGCCTTGAATAATTGAGATTACCTGCAATCCTTCGTATCCGGGGAGCCGAGCATTGATAATATCCAGGTTAGGGTGGGACGCGATCGCCGGATTCATTTCTCAGCCTCTCAAAACCTCATTTAGTTTACCGGACTCCGATCACATGACTCAGCCGTTAATTGGCATTATTATGGGCAGCGATTCTGACTTGCCGACGATGCAGGGCGCGATCGCAGTTTGCGAAGAATTTAATATCTCTTATGAAGTGAGAATTGTCTCGGCGCATCGCACGCCCGATCACATGGTGGACTATGCCAAACAAGCACACCAGCGAGGAATTAAGGTGATTGTAGCCGGGGCAGGGGGGGCGGCTCATTTGCCAGGAATGGTGGCCGCACTGACTCCTTTACCTGTGATTGGCGTACCTGTGGCGAGTCGTCATTTACAAGGGTTGGATTCTTTATATTCAATTGTGCAAATGCCTGCTGGAATTCCGGTGGCGACGGTGGCGATCGGCAATGCCAGAAATGCTGGATTATTAGCGATACAAATTTTGGCAACTCACAATTCAGAGCTTTTACAAAAGGTGCAAAATTATCGTCAAAGTCTTGCTGACACTGTGATGAAGAAACAAGCAAAATTGGATGAGATTGGATATGAACAATATTTGAGGGATGAGGGATGAGGGATGAGGGATGAGGGATGAGGGATGAAAGAATTAGTGTGTATTCTCAACTTCTGAATTCTGAGATCTTATGAATTTTTGGGCATCGCTGAGTCCAAATATGAATGGTTGAGGGCAAAAGTCCGGAAGTCCCCAGAATTGGAGGTTTGGAAGGCAGAAGTCTAAGACAACGAAGCAAAAAAAATAGATCAAATTTAAGTTAACAAAACAGGGTTAATCAACATTATGATCAAATATCTTTTACCGTTGCCTATTAGCTTTTTAGTGATGGTAGTGACTTGTTCGCAATCGGCTATTGCAGAAAACCTACAGCCGTCAGCCTCGATCGCCGCCTCTCCGCCTAAGACAAGTGCTAATCATTTGACGCAGCTTTTTAGTCGAGTTTGGCGGGTCACAAAGGCACCTTCAAAGCCAGCATTGGGAAGCATTTATGTCTTTTTGCCTAACGGAACCCTTCTCCAGACCTCTTGTGTCGAGACTTACCGAATTTCAACCTGGACGATCGACAAAGCTGCCCCTCGTGTTTTGCGCGTGGTTGAAGATGGACAACTGACTTACACTGCAACGATCGCTCAACTAACTGATACAACACTACAACTTCAACAAATTTTAGTTCCCAATAAGCAAAAACAAACCATCACGCTGACTGCTGTTCAACAAGAGTTTGTCTGCCCTGATTTGCCGAGATAAAGGCGGCTAAATCGAAGCAGTTTGTCTAGTTTTAGAGGGACTCGATCGCACTCAACAACGTTTCGACGCTGGCATTGTGATCCAAGAATGAGAAAAGATGTTTGTAGCGCAGAATGCCATAACGATCGAGAACAAACTGAGCAGGTAAGGGCGCACCCAACGCTTGACCCACTTGATAAGCTCGAAACACTCGACAGCTAGAATCGGTCAACAACGGCATTTTTAGCCCCAAATCTTGAACGACTTTTTTGCTTTGAGCCGGATCAGTGCTGGTGATTAACAACAGTTCTACACCGCGATCGACAAACTGCTGATATTGCTCATTCAACGCTTTGATGTGAGGAAAACAAAACGGACAATACTGCTTTTCGGTAAAGATGCGAGTGAAGGCGAGAATCACAGGACGATCGTTTTGATAATCGGATAACTTAACAGAGCGATCGTGATTGACATCCAATAAATCAAAACTGGGAGTCACTGAACCCAACGCTAGAGAACTCGTTGCCGGAATCGGAAAAAAGTTATTTAAGAAACGCTGATTAAACAGTCCGCTAAAGTCAGTCGAAGTCAACATGCAACATCCTGGATAACAACGGCTTTCACTCTGATTTTGCCATGATTTTTTGACTGTCTCACCACCAATTCCCCAAGTCGGTTGTCAGTCAAAGGATGGATTGCAAATTCAGGACATTTTTTGCACGATCGAAGACCTCTCATTCTTTTTGCAACTGTTTTCTTAAACTTGTCACTATGACTTCTCATGACCCAACCTGTATAGAAGACTGGAACCGACGAGGCTGTGCCCTTTGTGTAGAAGGAGAATTTGCTGCCGCCATCGCTGCATTTGATCAAGCGATCGCCCTCAACGCCAACAATAACAAAGCGTGGAACAATCGAGGAAATGCGCTATGTGGACTAAAGCGACCCGGAGAAGCACTGGCAGCTTACGATCGCGCTGTTGCCATTTCGCCCACTGATCATCAAGCCTGGTTTAATCGAGGACTGCTTTTGACTGAAATGATGGCTTACGGCAATGCTTTACAGTGTTATGACCGAGCGATCGCTCTTCACCCAGATCCTCGCTATCTCCACGCCAAAGCAGGCATCTGGCTTAAAGAAAGGCTGTTTGCAGAGTGATGATCTAGGCTAAATCGGAGCGATCGTTCCTAAACTTTCTTAAATTCCTCCGAAGTTCATAAAGCCTATCGAGATTGAGTACTATACTCAGATCTAGGGCGGAAAATTCAGCCTCTCGCTTCAAGGTCGCCCGCTACTCGTTCTCAGGAGAACTTTATGCACATTGCAAACAATGTTACCGAACTGATTGGCAAAACTCCCCTCGTTCGGCTCAATCGTATTCCTCAAGCAGAAGGCTGTGTCGCTCAAATCGTCGTCAAACTCGAAGGCATGAATCCCGCTTCTTCGGTCAAAGATCGGATTGGGGCCAGCATGATCGAGACTGCCGAAGCCGCTGGACAAATTCACCCTCAAAAAACAATCTTAGTCGAGCCAACTTCTGGCAATACGGGAATTGCACTGGCGATGGTTGCCGCTGCAAAAGGATATCGCTTGATTTTGACGATGCCAGAAACGATGAGTCAAGAGCGACGAGCCATGCTAAAAGCTTACGGTGCACAGCTAGAACTCACCCCCGGCAGCGAAGGTATGAAAGGGGCGATTCGGCGCGCTAATGACATTGTGGCTGCTGTACCAGAAGCCTACATGCTTCAACAGTTTGAGAATCCTGCCAATCCCAAAATCCATCAAGAAACCACAGCAGAAGAATTGTGGCGCGATACCGATGGCACGATCGACTTCCTCATCGCAGGCGTTGGCACCGGGGGAACCATCACCGGAGTGGCTGAAGTCATCAAACCGCGCAAACCAGACTTTAAGGTTGTAGCGGTCGAGCCGATGAATAGTCACGTTTTGTCGGGCGGACAGCCAGGGCCTCACAAGATTCAAGGTATCGGAGCGGGATTTGTGCCCAAGGTTTTGCGAGTGGACTTGATCGATGAAGTGATTCAGGTTGCGGATGAGGACGCGATCGCCTATGGTCGTCGTCTGGCGCGAGAAGAAGGGATTTTGTCGGGCATTTCTTCGGGGGCTGCGCTGTGTGCTGCAATCCAGGTGGCCAAACGTCCCCAAAATGCAGGAAAACTAGTTGTGATGGTTCAGCCGAGTTTTGGAGAACGCTATCTCAGTACCGCCCTGTTCCAAGATTTGCTCGATGTCGAAGTCGCCAATTTGAGAGTAGCCGCCCTTCATTAAACTGATGTAACCAGAACGAATTACTGGACGCAAGCCACGTTTTTGAACAGCAAGAACAACAAAAAGTTCGATTTTCTTGAACCCAAATGACGATGGGTGGCACTGTTGATTGAATGAAGTTTTTCACTTCGGTGTTCAAGGCTTCCGCCCCCCAACCCCCTACTCTGGGGGACTTTCGGACAGGATTTCCGGTTCAAAGTCATCCGCAGGTGAGGGAATTAGGGGGCGATCGCGATTCTGCTACCGACGTAGTGAAGCATTCTCGAAGTGACGATTTTTTATTGTCCGGGTTGTCCTAGCTCGATCGCTTTCTTGACCAGATCATCGCTCACATTTCCAGTCGATCCACTGGTGCCGCTAACGTCTTTAGCCATGTCGAGATAGTCGTTGGGGTCGCCCGTTGGTTCTGCGGTGAACTTGGTTGCTTCGGGCTGAGAAACTTCAAATTTGGGAGCGGTGGCCGCTTCGGCAGCTTCTTGACCCTCGCCCGTACGATCGACTTCACTGACGCTGTATTCCTTGGAGGCTTCATAGTCGCTAGAGACATCGACTTGGGGAGCGGGACGATCGCCTTCGGCAATTTCTTCGGCAGCCTGTTGAGCGTCGTAGGTTTGGTTCACATTGTTAATATCTGACATAAAAACTCCTGTTATTGATTTCTTGACTGCCATCGCTGGCTAACTATCTTGAGATGCTGTCACCGTAGCAGAGTGATCCCCGTAGTTCTGAACCGTCTGAGGGCAGATCTTGAACCTCTTTCGTAAGAGAGACTCCACTTCGGTCGGAGGATGGGCGACGATGAATTGTAAAGCCTGATACCTCTTTAATGAATACGAATTATTTTTTGGAGATAACTCATGGCTCAGTCTGCAAACCAAAACACGGTGCGTTCTGAATATCTGGACGAAAAAACCCAACAGACGATCGCCGCCTATGACAAGTTGGGCACTGACGATAAGTTAGCGCTGCTGTATTACGTTTATGAAAAAATGGGAGCGTCGGTCACGCCTGCGGCTCCTGCGGCCACCGAGCCAGAATTAGCGCCGATCTTGATGGAAGAGTTTTACAATCTTTCTCACGACAATCAGATGAATGTGATGCGTGACATCGTAAATCGAGCGGATACCGAATATTCTCACGCCTACGGAGCGCTTAAGGAAAATAACCAACTGATGGTCTGGTACGCCTGGGCCCAAGCAATGGGAGAAACGGTGGTCGGAATGCCCGAAGGCTACAGTCCCTCTGAGGCGGTAAGCAATGCGTTGGGCGCGATCGAGTCCCTGGAGTTTGAAGAACAAATTTCGTTATTGCGCGAGATTGCGAGTGGAATGGGCTATACCAACGTGCAACCGATCGAGACACAGGCAGAAACCGGAAAAACGGCAAGCTTGTAATCCAATTTGGGATCATTTAGGTCAACAAGGTGGGGGTGTTTTTGCCAATGCTCCCACAATCAGCAAATCACAAATGGATGATTAAAATAACATAATCGCCGTACTGAGAAAGCAACTCAAAAAACAGTCACTTGTAATACTTTTCAACCCTGCGGTGAATGCGAAAATTCACCCATCCTTAACGCTGGAATGTGGGTGTTATGAGTAGCTCCATTAAATCGCAGACGGCTGCAAAGTCTCTGGTTGAAGAAGATTATCCATTGAGTCCGGTGCCGTGGAGTGAGCGGCGATCGATCTGGTCGTTGGCTCCCTTGTTGATGGGGTTTGCGCTGACTTCGACGACGCTGTTTGCGGGGGGAAAGGTTGGCCCGGCGTTTCGATTTGCGCCTGACTTAATCAGCATTATTCTGATCGGAAATCTGATTTTGGGTCTCTACTGCTCTGCGTTGGGCTACATTGCTTACAAAAGCGGGCTGTCTACGGTGCTGATGGCGCGATTTAGCTTTGGTAATATTGGGTCTCGCTGGGTTGATTTTATTCTCGGTTTTACCGAGATTTTGCGGAAAGCCCCGCTCCTTGAGGACGGGGATGCAGAGCAA
>NZ_JBJPHT010000088.1:0-14314 GCF_052939475.1 Phormidesmis sp. 146-20 | reverse complement strand
AAACGATCGCGACGGGGAGTTTTGACAAAACGGTGAAGCTGTGGGACATGCAGGGACGGGAACTGCAAACCTTGAAGGGGCACAGTGGAAGTGTCTGGAGCGTGAGTTTCAGCCCGGATGGCAAAACGCTGGCGACGGGGAGTGATGACCAGACGGTAATCCTCTGGAATCTTGACCTGAATAGCTTGATGACCTTGGGATGTGATTGGCTGCACGACTACCGCACTTACAATCCGGATGGGCAAAGCGACCAGGAGTTGAATGCCATTTGCAACGAGATGACGCAACCCCCAACAAATCGCCAGACCTCGCTGTGGCAGAAAATCGTGGGCTGGGTTTGGCAGAGATGAAGACTAAAAGAGAAAGCCGATCGACTTCAACAGGTACTCAAATAACGTCACTTCGATAAACTTTTTCGCTGCGATTATCACTCCGGGCAGCCCCCTAAATCCCCCAAAATTGGGGGACTTTGAGCAAAAATCCCGTCCGAAAGTCCCTCAGAATTGGCAGCTTGGGGGGCGAAAATGCTGAATCACGAAGCGAAGAAACTCTGTCGAATTCACGTTCAAATAACGTCAGTTCGATAAACTTTTTCGCTTCGTTGCCAGGGGATTCGCCCCCTAAATCCCCCATTCTGAGGGACTTTGAATCAGCATAATTTCTTTGAACTCTGGAACTTTCTCTGGGTCAAAGTCCCCCAATTTTGGGGGATTTAGGGGGCTGAAGCTGATCGCAACGAAGCGAGTCACTCTCATCGAACTGACGTTCAAATAAAATGACCCAACGGACACCAGCAGAGCCATCACCCCTGCCCCGATCGCAGCCTTTGTCAGCACAGATCAAGGACATGCCACGACAACCGCAACCTTCACCACGACAACCGCAACCTTCGCCACGACAACCGCAACCTTCGCCACGACAACCGCAACCTTCGCCACGACAACCGCAACCTTCGCCGCGACAACCGCAACCTTCACCACGACGATCGCAACCTTCACCACGACGATCACGGCTTTTGCTCAAACCGATCGAGGTTTCGTCGCCCCGATCAGAGGTTTTGTCACGCCATTCATAAGTTTCCCTTAAACCCATTCAGGTTTGGTTAAAGCGTTTCTTATCTCAACCGCGATCGAGAAGCTTCTAACCCTCAACTTTCTGATCAACGTCCCTTCTTAAGGCAAAGTTGGGGGCAAAAGGCTTGAATAACGAACCCCAAAAAATAAACCCAGACCGACGAATCGATCCAGGTTTGGTTTTTATAAACCAGTCGTTTTATAGTGGGTGACTGGCGGTTTTCATAGAAGTTCATTCCTTCTGTATCTACAAGAATACGCCCTTCTTTTCGGAATCAGGCGAAAAAGATAAGGAACTTTGTATCGTGATACACAGATTTACATTCAAGGTTTCCGTCCTAATTCCTGCGATCGCTTCCAAGCCGCCTTGACCGCCTCAATCACCGCCGATCGAAAGCCTGATTTCTCTAATTGAGCGATCCCCGCGATCGTCGTCCCCCCCGGACTGGTCACCCGATCTTTCAACACTGCGGGATGAATGCCCTCTTCTTGAAGTAATTGAGCCGTCCCGCGCACCGTTTGTAAGGCAAGTTGAAGGGCGATCGCTCTCGGCAATCCGGCCGCCACACCTCCATCGGCCAACGCTTCGACCATCAGCGCTACATAGCCCGGCCCAGATCCCGAAAGCCCCGTGACAGCATCCATCATTGATTCGGGCACCTCGACCACTTCGCCCACGGTTTCCAAAATTTGGCGGGCTTGCTCCAAATGGCGCGGTTGGGCGTGTTGACCGGGAGCGATCGCCGTGATCCCCGCACCAACGGCCGCTGGAGTATTGGGCATTGCTCGAATTACAGGCTGTCCTGGAAAAGCGGCTTCTAGCGTCTCTAACGACGTTCCTGCCAAGATCGAAATCACCAGAGCGCCACGAGTTTCAGACCCCAAATCTGATTCCAAATCTTTAGCAACCGCCGCAAAAATCTGAGGCTTGATTGCCAAAAACAGCACTTCACTCGCGGCTGCGGCCGCCTTATTTTGGTCAGTCACCTGAACTTGATAGTGTGAGGCTAAAAAATCACGTCGCCTGGACTGCGGCTCACTCACCAGCATCTGATCCGGCGAATAAATCTCCTGCACAACAAGACGGGACAACAGAGCTTCCCCCATCATCCCGCCTCCAATCATTCCAAATTTAATGCTCAAGTCAATTCCTGAAAATATAACAAAAGCTAAAAGTTTGACGTTCAGAAACAAACAGATTCAGGAATGAACTCACTAAAAAATTCATTAACAAATTCATCCCTCATCCCTTCTTACTGCGCCATTCTCGCTTGCTCAGTCGCCCATGCAGGAGTCGGTGCCGCAGGCCGAGCGGGGCGGGCCGCAGGCGCAGGTTGAGGCACTTCGTGGATTACGCCTGTTTGAGTACTGACCTGAACACAGCTAGGTGTAAACAGGAAAATGCTTTCGCCGATGCGCTCTTGGTGACCATCGATCGCATAAGTGCCACCTGCCACAAAATCGACGGCTCTTTGAGCTTGGTCAGGGTCCATGATGGTCAGATTTAAGACAACGGATTTGCGTTCGCGCAACGCTTGAATGGCTTGGGGCATTTCTTCAAAGGTGCGAGGCTCCATCACCACGACTTCAGAAATTCCATTAACTGCGCCGGGCATTCCAATCACGTTATTCATACCGTTGTTTACACCTGTGGTTCCAATGACTGCGGGTTCTGTAGCGATAGCGGCTCGATCGCGAAATCTTTGACGGCGCGCACGAGTTTCTTCTTCAGTATTGCTGTTGTTGACGGCGGGTGCAGGATTCTCTTCCTGGTAGAGCGTTTGGTATTCCTGCCCATCCATTTCGTCGTACTCATATTCATAATCGACTTGCTCGTTCAGACCGACAAAATCCCGTAGTTTGCTGAAGATATTCACGATTCACGCTCCGTCACGATCTATGTTGTTGTGTACGTTAGTTTACTGACAAATCTGTTTTTGACAACTGTAGAGTAGCAAGAAAAAAGCCATTTACAGTTTTTGTTATCACGCCTATCTAAGTCACTTGTTGGGTGCGATCGAAGAAAGGTTTTAAAGTTTGGTTCGCAGCGTTAGGAAGTCTACCACACTGCCCACCTCGACGAATGAACAATTAGTATACATGCTGTTTCCAAAATGAGCCGACCTTTCTAAGTTTTTTAATCGCCGTCGCAATTGTATCGGCTGATGAAGCCATGCGATCGCAAGATCAAGAAATTTTTTAGTCTTGTGCGATTGCAGTCACAAACCTCCTTTGATCTCCTGTCTTGACAACAGAAACCTCAGCGACAAATTGCCCCAGTTAAGTGAACCAGTTAAGTGAAAGATTTGGTCGTAAAAGTTTGGGTGATAGAGAATGTTCTATCGCCGATCGAGGTGCTGAATGATGAACAAACAGCAGTGCCTAAAGTGCCGCAAAAGTTGAAACGACAACTGCACGGTCACAAGTCTAAAAATGCAGATCAAGCAGGTGGCACCTTGAAGCTTTGATTGGGTCAATTTTGAACTCTCTAAAGTTCGGCTTTCAGATTTAAGCCAGATTACCCAATGCAATCGTTCAAACCAATTGCCGATCAGGTTACTTACAATATCACCTTTCTCCAGAACGTCAACAGTAACTTTAAAAAAGCTGAGGATCTTCCTGAAGTCCTTATCTATGAAGCGGCTGCCCAATGTTGAGGGTCTTCTTTGTTATTTTATCCAGTTCGACATTTATTAAGAACAAGTTGCAAATTTGACCTGTTTCTCTTGCTGAATCAGTGAATACCAGGTCGATCGCTGCTCATTCTAAAGGCTTCTAATGCCCTAAGTGAGTGTGCAAACGAGGGCAATTTTGGGCATTCTAGTTTCTTTTTGTAAAGCGGTGTGGGGGGTCTGACCCCTTATTCTCAGGTGATTAGAGGACGATCGCCAAACAAAATTCTTCCTGGCCGGATCATCGTCGCCCCCGCTTGAATGGCTAAGAGATAGTCATCAGACATGCCCATCGATCGCTGATTTATCTGAACGTGGGGTAAGTTCTGCTGCGCGATCATCTCCGCAAGTTTGCCAGTCTGTTTGAACACGTCCCGGATCTGATCAGGGGTCAAGCCCATCGGTGGAATGGTCATCAGTCCTTGAATGTCCAGATTTTTGCAATCGTTGAGGTGAGGCAGGTCGGTGAGCAACTCTGGGACTGTCCAGCCTGATTTGTTGGGGTCGGGTAAGAGTTTGACTTGAAGGCAGATCTGCGGTTTTGTAGGGAGGTCTTGGGCGAGACGATCGAGCCGTTGCGCCAATTTGAGGCTGTCTACTGACTGAATCCACTGAAAAAGCTCGATCGCTCGTTGCGCCTTATTACTTTGCAAATGCCCGATCAAATGCCAAGTGACATCTTCAAGATCTTTTAATTGTTCTTGTTTTGCCTCGGCTTCCTGAATGCGATTTTCTCCAAAATCCCGCAGTCCTGCTGCATAGGCGGCCCGCATCGCCTCTACGGGCACTTGTTTAGTAACTGCGATAACCCGTACCGTGTCAGGAATCGTCTGGCGAAATCGTTGAATGCGTTCTTGCAGCAGGTCAGTTTTAATCATGAGGAAAGCGATCGAGAACAACAAATAAAAAACGAACTCAGAATCGACAATTCACTTCTCAAGTCTAAAGTCCCACGTCTCGATCAATAAACAGAACGATCGCTTCATCCCTCATCCCTCATCCCTCATCCCTACTGAAACGTCCGTTTATGCACAAACTGAAGCTGGTCGTATTCCTTCTGCATTCCAGTCCGTCGCAGCATTCTCATGCGATTTTCGACCAAAACTTTGGCCTCAGCCCGACCGATCGGCTCAAATTCGATGCCGTCTGAGCCATTGTCTACCAGAAAAAAGAGGCGTTGGGCATAGAGAGTGCTAAACAGTTCACGCTTTTCCTCAACCAAACACACTCTAAAGAGCAAGCCAAAAGTAGGGTGATTTAGATATGTCTCAATGCTCATTCAGATTTGGCTCGGCGTGTAAGTGTAGAGAGAATATTATGTTGAATTGATCACTTTTCCAGGAAATAACAAATTGTAATAAATATCCTCTGGTTTGTGAGCGATCCCCTTGAGAATTTCAGAAAGATTACTCTTTTGGGGCGATCGTCTTGTTTGTAACTCTCTACAAGACTACGGTGAAACAATCTCGGTATGCTCTCACATTAAGGTTGCTTTTTTTAGAAAGACTTAAGCAATCTTGTCACGATCCAGCATTCAATCACCGCTATCAACTCTGCTGCAAACGATCGCTCCCCACTCAGCCAATTTTAGGGAACGAGATCTCCAACTCAAAGTCCCCCAGAATGGCAAATTTAGGGGGCTAAACGGCTAACCAACAAAGTGAAAAGACCGATTTAGGCTGGATTGGCGGGAGAGTATTCAACAAACTGCCAGCGCAGGGGAATGGTAGTCGCTCGAATACGATCGAGTTGTACCTCAATCAGCCGTTCTGCCCCAACAAATTCTGAGTCTGCATCCCAAATAATCTGTGCCCTTCCGGTTAGCTGTAGTGTTTCACCCGTTACAAAATTGATGAACAACAAGCCTACGTTTGGATTCACAGCAATGTTGCCCAATGTGTTGAACATATTGTTGCCCGCATAGTCTGGAAACAACAAGCGATCGGGCTGCAAGACTTTCACAAATCCCGGCTGGCCGCCCCGATGAGACGCATCTGCCCCATGTGTGGGATGAAGGCTGGCGATAAAGAATGTGTCGGCTTGAGCGATCGACTGCTGTTGTTTGAGATCCAGAAAATCCGACCATTGGGCTGTCTGATTCGTCTCCGACATTTCTTCTGACATTCCTATAAGCTGCCGCATCTGAATGTACTTTGGACAGTTGAAATACACCTGATTGACGCAGAGATGAATGCCCTGCGGAGTTCTTTGAATCGACCCGTTTATTCTCAATCGTCTGCGGGTTGCGAGATCGATCGCCAACAGTCCCATCAGTTGATCACTTTGCTGATCACTTTGCTGATCACTTTGCGATTCCCAGAGCGGATCGTCAGACTCGACGGCGTGGATGTGAATGCTGCGATCGTTTCCCGTCAAAAATCCCGCTTCACCGATGAGCAACGATGCCCAGACCTGATGATTTTGATCAACCGTACTGGCGATCGCCCACTGTTGCGGTTTCAAAAAGTCCTGAGCTGCTGGAGAAACCACAGAGCCAATTAGTTTTTGAAGGCGATCGGCTGCTGCTTGCACTCCCACACGAGTCTGAATCAGAAGTTCTCCAGCGTGATAGGTCATAGTCCCGGCATCCCTACATAGTTGGGCAACTGTTGAATGCGATCGATCCACGCCCTGACATTCGGATACGGCTCTAACGAAACTTTGGCATCCCCAGACAGCGCCACGTAAGGAAAACAAGCAATATCGGCGATCGTCGGTCTACCACATTCCAGCCAGTCTCGATTTGATAAGTGTGCATTGAGGAGCGTGAGAAACTGGTGCGACTTTTGGGTGGCGCGATCGACATCAATTTCAGTCCGACCCAGCAGGTAGTAGACTCTTGCGGCGGCCAGTCCATTTGCGATTTCATTTGCTGCATTTGAGAGCCACTGCATGATTTGACTCATCGAAACTGCCTCCGTCGGCAACCAGGTTTCGCCTCCATACTGACGCGCTAGATAAACCAAAATCGCTTGAGAATCACGGATGGTCTGGTCTCGATCGACCAACACAGGCACCTGTCCCCACTCATTTAACTGGAGAAAAGACGAAGATTTGTGCTCACCCTCCTTTAGGTTGACGGGCACCAATTCAACGTCCAATTCCAGTAGTGAGAGCAGCAATCGCACTTTGTAGCAGTTACCCGAAATCGTCGCATCGTGAAGTTTTAGCATGGTCGTTAGTTGTTGGGGTCAATTGTATCGAACGTTCAGTCTAATCATTCATGACTGTACTGATCGTTCGGTAAGATGTCAATAGAAGACTCAAAAAACTTATGTCACGAGATCAAATCGTCATTCAACTGCTGCAAGTATTTCGGCAATATGGCTATGAGGGCGCAACGCTGACCAAGATTTCTCAGGCCACCGACCTCGGTAGAGCCAGCCTGTATCACTACTTTCCGGGCGGCAAAGAGGAGATGGCAAACGCGGTATTAGAGCATCTCGATCGCTGGCAACAGACCAACGTTCTGACTCCACTTCAAGCAAACGGAACGGCTCTAGAACGATTGGAGGCCATGATGCGATCGCTCGACCAAGCCTATAACGGGGGTCAACAGTCCTGTTTGATTTCTGTTTTGTCAATGGGCGACGCAAAAGACTTGTTTTCACCCAAAATCAGAGCAGCGCTGGAGGAGTGGATTGGCGCGATCGCAACCGTTCTCACCCAAACAGGCATGAATCTCCCTTTAGCCACTCAGCGCGCCGAAGATGCCATCTTACAAATTCAGGGTGCTTTGGTGTTAGCGCGTGCTTTAGAAAATACCGCTCCCTTTCAGCGATTGCTACAACGCCTGCCAGAAGAGCTTTTACAACGATGAAAACCGATTCGATCTGGTATTGTCTCTTCAAGTCCTTTCCAGGCATCTTTTTTGAGCTAATCGGTCAGCCTGCCGCCGTTGCTCAAAGCTATGAATTCGCCTCGGTTGAAGTCAAACAAACTGCTTTTCGGATCGATGGCGTGTTTTTGCCCAACCAACCTGACGATCCCCTTTACTTCAGCGAATTTCAGTTTCAGCCCGACCCCAAACTCTACTCTCGATTTTTCACTGAGATCTTTCTCTATCTCGACAAAACTGAGCTTGTGAATAACTGGCAAGGAGCCATCGTCTGGGGAAGCCGAAAACTGGATACTGGAGGCACCGATCGCTACTGGGAATTGCTCGAAAGTCAGCGAGTACGCCGCATTTATTTAGATGAATTGGAGGTCACTGAAGGGTCGATCGGCTTAGGTCTGGTAAAACTAATCGTCGAACCACCGCCCAACGCTGGACAACGGGCCAAAACGCTGATTCGATCGACCAGAACTCAGATCACCGATGAAGCGACCCAGCGGGAAATATTACAATTGATAGAAACGATCATCATCTACAAGTTCCCCAAACTGAGCCGAGAGGCCATTGAACAAATGCTAGAACTCGCCGAATTAAAACAAACCCAGGTCTATCAAGAAGCCAAAGAAGAAGGCAAATTGGAAGGTCTTGTAGAAGGTAAATTGGAAGGTCTTGTAGAAGGCAAACTGAAGGGTGTTCCTCGATTTCTAGAACTCGGTTTGAGTCTGGAGGAGATCGCTCAGACGTTGGAATTAGACCTGGAAACAGTTCGGCAGGCTGTCCAACCTGATTGAGCGCAGCAATGTCTTCTCTAACCCTGATCGAGAGATGACTGACCCAACGATAGAACTGATAGAACTCGCTGATAGCTTCAAGCAAACCAGAGTGTATGAGGAAGCCAAAGAAGAAGGGAGACTGGAAGGGAGATTGGAAGGCAAATTGGAATGTGTGCCTCGATCGCTGAAATTCGGTCTGACTTTGGAACAAATTGCATACGCTTTTGATTTAGAGGTTGAAACAGTGCGGCGGGCTGCTCTCGAAAGGGAGATTGGAGGTAAGGAATCCGCAGATGTCTAACTAAACTCGCTACAATGGGATGCTGATGAAATTGTGACGCTCTCAACTCCTCAAACTGTCTTATTTCATCCCTCCTCGCAAAAGCGGGGCAACGCCCTCCCTCATCCCTCATCCCTCCTATGTCTTTGCCCATTGTTGCTATCATCGGTCGTCCCAACGTGGGCAAGTCCACCGTCGTCAATCGTTTGGCGAAAGTGCAGGACGCGATCGTCTTTGATGAACCCGGTGTGACGCGCGATCGCACCTACAAACGCGCCTTTTGGAACGATCGTGACTTTCTCGTGGTCGATACAGGCGGATTGGTTTTTGACGACGACACCGAATTTTTGCCGCTGATTCGTGAACAAGCGATGTCGGCCCTCACTGAGTCGAGCGTTGCGATCTTTGTTGTCGATGGAAAACAAGGCTTGACGACTGCCGACGAAGAAATCGCTATGTGGCTGCGCCAGCAATCCGTGCCTGTCGTGTTGGCCGTTAATAAATGTGAATCGCTCGATCAAGGACTCACGCAAGCCGCCGAGTTTTGGTCGTTGGGGCTGGGCGAACCTTTTGCAATGTCAGGAATTCATGGCAACGGTACGGGCGAACTGTTGGATCAGGTGATCGAATTTTTGCCGTCCACCGATCAGATCGAAGAAACTCCAGAAATTCGGGTGGCGATCGCTGGCCGTCCGAATGTGGGCAAGTCCAGTTTGCTGAACGCCTTTGTGGGTGAAAATCGCTCGATCGTCAGTCCGATTTCTGGCACGACACGAGACGCGATCGATATGCTGGTCGAACGCAACGACAAGATGTATCGCCTGATCGACACCGCGGGAATTCGTAAGAAAAAGAACGTCGAATATGGGCCAGAATTCTTTGGCATCAATCGGGCTTTTAAGGCGATCGATCGATCAGATGTCGTTCTTCTAGTGATTGACGCATTAGACGGCGTAACCGAGCAAGACCAAAAACTAGCCGGACGCATTGCCGATGAAGGGCGCGCCTGTATTGTTGTCGTGAACAAATGGGACGCGATCGAGAAAGATTCCAACACGATCTACGAGTACGAAAAGCTGATTCGCTCTCGACTTCACTACATGGAATGGGCAGAAATCATCTTCATCAGCGCCCAAAACGGACAGCGCGTTGAAAAAATCTTTGACCTGATCGAAGTCGCCGCCGAACAGCACAAACGCCGCGTCAGCACGTCTGTAATTAACGAAGTGATCGAAGATGGAGTCAGATGGCATTCTCCGCCCACTACGCGCCAGGGTCGTCAAGGCAGAATCTACTATGGCACCCAGGTCAGTAGCCGACCGCCGACGATCGCCCTATTCGTCAACGATCCCGCTTTGCTCAATGACAACTACCGCCGCTATATCGAGCGTCAATTCCGTCAATCTCTCGGCTTTCAGGGCACTCCGCTGCGTCTGTTATGGCGTGGCAAGAAGATGAGAGAACTCGATCGGGCCAGTGCTAATCGGGCGACGAAGGTGTAAGAAGTTCTCCCTCCTCCCTTCCCTCATGGATTTACTACGATCGCTCCCCCTCGGTCTCTATCTCGAACAGCCGATTACCTGGCTTCATCATCTGGATGCGCGGGTCAAGTTGGCCTGGTTGATGAGTTTTTTGATTGCTCCGCTGTTGGCGAGTCCTGAGTGGCGCATCTTTTTGGTGGTGCTGTTGGTGTTGTTGACGCTGACGGCAATGATCCCTTTGCGGGTGTGGAAACAGCAGATGGGGTGGCTGTTGTTGTTTTCGCTGTATGTGTTTTCGCTGGTGGCGATTTCTCCTGATGCGTTGAATGTCAATGCTCGTCCTCGTCTGCCTGCAAATGAGTTGGCCTTTGTGCAACAACCCGATCAGCTCCCTGCCCCAACTCCGCCTCGCCCCTGGTACAATCCCTTCAATAATCCCTTCAACACTGGAGAAAAGAAATCTCCGGCTCAAGAAGCTGCCCAAAAACTCAAGCGCCCTGATTTACCTCAGCCCACTGCTTATCGGTATGTGGTGCTTCAGGCGGGCCCATTTACCGTCACGCGACGATCGCTCACCCTGGCCATCACGGTCAGCACTTTACTATTCACGCTGATTTATAGTACAAACCTATATCTACTGACGACCGCGCCAGAAGAAATTACCGCAGGGTTGGAGGATTTGATGAGTCCTTTGCGCCGCTTTAACTGGCCGATTACCGAAATAGCGTTGACACTGACGCTGGCTCTGCGGTTCATTCCCTTAGTGTTAGAAGAATTTCAGAATCTAGTGCGATCGGTCAGAACTCGCGCGATCGACTGGAAAAAACTCGGCTTTCGTCGGGCTGCTCAAGTGTGGATGCTCGTCGCCGAACGGTTGCTCGAAAACTTACTCCTGCGAGCCGAACAAATTTCCAGCGCCATGAAAGTGCGTGGATTTACCAGTCCCAACAAGCATCGAGTCCAGTGGCATGAGTTGCGCCTCAAACGCTTTGACTGGCTGGCTTTGGGACTGTTGGGCGTATTGTGGGCTGCAAGATTTGTTGTGGGGCAGGCGTGAGGGGTGAGGAAGGAGGGAGGAGGGATGAGAGAATTTTTGCGTAAAGTAGTGTGACGTGAATTCGATGAAATTTCTCACTTCGACTACAAGGCCAGGAACACCCCAAATTCTCCATAAACAGAGAACTTTGAGCCAGAAATCTTGTCCGAAAGTCCCCCAGGATGGGGGTTGGGGGGCAGAAGACCTGTTTTCTTTCTCAACCTCAAATTAGCCTCACTTAAAAAACGCGAACACGCATTAAAAGCCGTACACCGCGTAACACTCGTTTCTATTCATCCCTCATCCCTCATCCCTTCTCCATCCTTCATCCCTCATCCCTTCCAATGCGTTCCCTTCTTCCCTGGCACTGGCGATCGCTTCCTCTCGACCAACGATCGGGTTCTGAAATTTTCACAGCCCTGTTTTTGACGGATGAAATCGCGACGCTGCTTGAAAGTCCGTATCCATCTTCACCCGATTATCCGCAGTTGGGACGGTACTCGATTTGTGCGGGTGCGCCGCGTGTGGTTGAGGGAGAATTGCAGCTTTGGAGTCCGCCAGTGGGTGAAATTTTGCCCTTTTTGCAACAGCTTCTCGATCGTCCTCATGCTGAGGTAGCTGCTTCTGAACTGCCTTTCACCGGGGGATGGCTGGGCTGGTTGGGCTACGATCTGGCCTGGGAAATTGAAAAGCTGCCTTATCTCAAATCGGACTCGCTGCCCTTTCCGATCGCTTACTGGTATGAACCCGATCGCTTTGCCGTTCTAGATCATCACCAACAAACGCTCTGGTTAGCTGCCACTCAAGCGACTGATCTCGATGCAATGCAAGAGGCGCTAAATCGAAGGGTTGAGATACCAAAACCCGAATTTCAAACCGCTGCTCCGCCTCACTTTCATCTTGCTCAGGCTGACTACGAATCGGCCCTTCTGCAAGCCAAAAAGCACATCCAAGCGGGGGACATTTTTCAGGCGAATTTGTCGCTGCGATTTGAGGCAGAAACGACGGCAGAGAGTTGGTCAATTTACCGCGCGTTGCAACAGATTAATCCTTCTCCTTTTGCAAGCTATTGGCGAACTCCCTGGGGAACGGTCATTAGTTGCTCTCCTGAACGGTTAGTAAAACTGCAAAACCGTCATGCAGAAACGCGGCCGATCGCAGGCACGCGCACCAGAGGAACCACGATCGCTCACGATCAACAACTAGCCGAAGAACTGATCAGCAACACCAAAGAACAAGCTGAACACATCATGCTAGTCGATCTAGAACGCAATGATTTGGGACGAGTCTGTGAATGGGGATCAGTACAGGTCGATGAACTGCTGACGATCGAACGCTACAGTCACGTTATGCACCTGGTCAGCAATGTCACCGGAACGCTAAAACCACACCTCAACGCCATCGATCTGATTCGCGCCCTCTTCCCCGGCGGAACGATCACAGGCTGCCCAAAAGTCCGCTGTATGGAGATTATTGAAGAACTGGAACCCGATCGCCGCAGTCTCTTCTATGGTTCTTGTGGCTACCTCGACTGGCGCGGCAATTTGGATTTGAACATTCTGATTCGTACCCTACTCTATGTGAGAGGTGAGGAGAGTGGAGAGCGGAGAGCGGAGAAAGATCCATTCATCCCTCATCTCTCCTCGCAAAGCGGATTACCCCCAAAGGGGAACAGATCATCGAAGTTCTCCCTCACCCCTGCGATCGTCTACGGTCAAGTCGGCGCGGGCATCGTTGCAGACAGCGATCCTGAGCGAGAATGGCATGAATCGTTGCACAAAGCCGAGGCCCAACTCGCCGCCCTAAAACTTGCCGCTTCAGACGGGTTGTAATCTATTTTTCTTGACGCTCTATGCCGACTCCTGCTGACATTCTGATTCTCTCCAATGCCCCCGGAGAACTCGCTACCTGGGTCAAGCCTGTCGTTCGAGAACTCAAGCAACTTTTGGGCGATGACATTCGGATTTCGGTGGTGCTGTCTCCTTGTCCAAATGCCAGTGGTCAAGAAGCTGAAATTGCCCTCAGTTACCCGGAAGTCGATCGCGTCCAATCCGCCCGGCATTTCTTTCCCTTCCTGCTCTGGGGCAAAACGGCCGAACCGTGGGACTGGCACGATCGCGGCGTGGTCGTCTTTCTCGGCGGCGATCAGTTCTTTCCGCTGGTGATTGGCAAACGGTTGGGCTATCGGACGGTGATCTATGCCGAATGGGAAGCGCGCTGGCATCGCTGGATCGATCGCTTTGGAGTCATGCGATCGCAAGTTGTCGATCGTGCCCCTCACCAATTTGCTCATAAACTGACCGTTGTCGGAGATCTGATGGCAGAAGTTTCGACCTTTGGCACCGAGGAGGCGTTCAAAACAGGGGGAACGCTGATCGGTTTGTTACCGGGTTCTAAGCCTGCCAAATTGTCTCAGGGAGTGCCCTTAATGCTCACGATCGCCGATCAACTTTGGCGCGATCGTCCTCAAACTCGCTCTGAAATTCGCTTTGTGATTCCAGTTGCGCCGACGCTGGATTTGGACACGCTGACTCAGTATGTTGACCCTGAGCAAAATCCTGTGATGCTCTTGATGGAAGGCGTTTCGGCCCAGTTGGTGATTCCTGAGTCGGGCGATCGTCCTTATCTCAAAACACCCAGCGGACTGCAAGTTGAGCTTTGGTCAAATCCGACGGAGCGAGTTCCGGCTTATTCGCTGTTGTCGCAATGCACGCTTTGTATCACCACAGTTGGCGCAAATACGGCGGAATTGGGGTCGTTAGCCGTGCCGATGATCGTCTTATTGCCCACGTATCAAATGGACGCAATGAAAGCGTGGGATGGACTGCCAGGTCTATTATCAAATCTACCGGGAGTCGGGTCGCTGTTTGCCAAGCTGATTAATGGGTGGTTTGTGCGCCGCATGGGGCTGCTGTCGTGGCCCAATATTTGGGCGCAAGAAGCGATCGTGCCTGAACTGTTTGGCCGTCTTCAACCCAAAGCGGTGGCTGCGATCGTCTCCGATTTTCTCGACCATCCAGACAAGCTGCAACAGATGCGCGACAAACTACGAACCGTCCGAGGAGAACCGGGAGCAGCCCGGAAGTTTGCGGCGATCGTCGTTGAGGAGTTAGGGATATGCAATTAAATAAAGTACCAGTTACGTTGGGCAGATTGTAATGTCC
>NZ_JBJPHT010000087.1:0-14413 GCF_052939475.1 Phormidesmis sp. 146-20 | reverse complement strand
GGGGGGCAGAAGCGTTAAATACCGAAGCGAAAAAACTCTATCGAATTCACGTTAAGAGAACGTGAATTCGATGAAATCCTTCGCTGCCGTCACAAATCCGGGCAGCCCCCCACATCCCCCACGAGTGAGGGACTTTAAACGAAGAATAGTATCTAATAGTCCCCCAGATTGGAGGGTTGGGGAGCAGAAGCGCTGAAGACCGAAGCGAAAAACTCCCATCGAATTCACGTTAAGAGAAGTTCTCGCCCAAGGTTTTTGATTATGGCTCCGGGAACTGATGCGATCGCACCTCATCCGCAAAGGACTGCACTGCATTCTTGATCAAGTCGTGCAGATCTAGATAGGATTTCGCAAACGGAGGCTTCCAGGTCGAGAGTCCCAAAACGTCTGTGGTGACGAGAACTTGACCGTCACAGTGAACCCCTGCCCCAATGCCGATCGTGGGGATCGTCAGCTTTTGAGTAATTTGAAGGGCTAAAGCTGAGGGGACGTGTTCAATCACGATCGCAAAGGCTCCCGCTTGCTCAAGGGCGATCGCTTCACTCAAAATCCGATCGCTGGCTTCGGGGGATTTGCCCTGCTGCTTGAAACCGATTTGCCGAACAGACTGCGGTGTGAGTCCCACATGTCCCATTACGGGAATGCCAGCCTGCACCAGACGGGATACTGTTTCAGCGACCGCCGGATACCCCCCTTCCAGCTTGACCGCCTGCGCCCCCGTCTCTTTTAAGACTCGCCCGGCTGAATGAATGGCCTGTTGGGAACTTTCTTGATAACTCAAAAACGGCAAATCCACGACCAGCAAAGCGTTTTTGACCCCTCGCCGCACTGCTTTAGCGTGATGCAGCATCTCATCCAAGGTAATCGGCAACGTCGTCTCATAGCCCAACGCCACCATCGCGAGAGAATCGCCCACCAAAATCACGTCAACTCCAGCTTGGTCGAGAATTTGAGCGATCGCATAGTCCCACGCGGTCAAAACCACGATCGGGCGTTCTTGCTGTTTGCGCTGAATAAGCTGCTGTGGCGTGACAGGCATTGAAGTGTGAGTTATGAAGTGTGGGGTTATGAAGTGTGGAGATTCTGTACCGGATTGTCCAACTTCTATTTTCGCCTCTATTTTCAGCCGAGCGGCTCGATTGAGTTTAACAACGGCTAGTGAGCTTTGCATCTGCATCTCCATTCCGCCACTGCAATGATTTGGTAGCCCTCGCTTCTCACCAATAAGTATTGCTACTCCAGCCTTTGCAGCCAAGTGTCAGGGCTTTGGCGAAGGTGCAAGATTGCAAAAACAGTCAAACGTCCATCGTCAATCACATAGTAGACACAGAATGGAAATTTCTTAGTCAGTACTCTGCGAATACCAGCAGCAACCTCTCGACCTACCTGGGGAAACTGAACTATGACTGCAAATACAGCATCAATGGCATCCAAAAACTCTAACGCAAGTTCTATGCGTTGCTCGGCATACCATTGGGCTGCGGCATCAAGATCCTCTTCAGCCCTAGAATCAAGCACAATCGGTAGATTATCGCTCACTATATTTGCTCAATAATCTTTGCTTCACCTCCTCCCATGTGCTCAACGATGAATTGCTCTGCGAGGCAACACGTTCATTTACGATTTCTAAATGCCACTGAGGAATAGGTAGCTCATCATCTGTGGTGACTATCAAATCCCAGAGCTGCTGAACGTAATTAATTTGTTGTGTTTTAGTGAGTTGCTCAAATCCTGGTGGAGGAGATAGGGGTTGAGAAATGGTCATTTGGTACTATGGGAAGAAACTGGCATCATGATAAAAATTATAGCGGCTGTGCGAGAGGACAGGAAACATAGCACATCCCGCATTTAATAAGAATTTTGACACACGACTTGACAAAGATTAGTTCCTCGGTGTCTGCACTGGATTATTAGAGGATTCAGCTAGTCGCTTCTGTAGCACTACTCGGTATTCCTGAAGATCCTTGGCTTCTTTGGGGGACGCATTTTTAAGCCATCTGTCCACAATTGCGATCGCACTGCTCCAATCTTTCTTATTTACTGCAATATTTAGAGCATCTCGAAGCTCCTCCTGAGTAGAACCGGATGAAATTGGTGGCACTTCTGTGATTTGGGTTATCGGTTTGTCGGCTTGGCTTGGCTTTGAGCTAGAATCACCTCCCGAAGGCGGTTGAGTCTGTGATCTTAAAGAACTTGTAGAAGTTGAGGGAGTTGTAAATGAACCATTACCAGTTGAAGGTAGTCCAGGTTTAGGGGATGGTCTTAGCCTAAATTTTTCTCCTTCAGGAATCTCAAGCGCCCACGTGTTGAGTGAAGTTTCAAGCATACGAAACGCCCCTGATGCTCCTTGAGATTTGTCAGTTTTAATTTTCTTTGTTTTCTCATCAATTAAGACTTCATCAGCACTTACACCTCCAACTATTTCTCCTTGTTTTCTGGAGAAAGGAAGACCTTGAAGCTGTTCTCCATCAAAAGTGATGAAGCATTCGTCAAGCTGAGGTTCAACAGATTTCATGGAGAACCAGCCACTTTTCGTTCGATTTCCTTCTACTAATGTTCTTTTTTGGTTTCCCCTTAAAAGATAGGAGATTTCTCCCCTAAAAGTGTTTTGGGTTTGTGTAATGGTGAATACTTCAGTTCCTTGTATCACACAAGGTGTCGGCTCAAGAGTTTTGGGTTTGGCGGGAATTCTCAGCGTAGCTTCACCTAGGAGACAATTCTCAGAAAAAGAATAAGAACTCAGCCAATTCAATATAGGCAACCGCCAGATTGTTGAGCCACGAGAACAGGGGTCAGGAATCAACCAAAAGCCGAGCAATAGTAGAGCAGCTACAGTGCCAACAGTGATTGGAGGCATGAGATGGGAAACGATCGGCAGTGGTGCCAATAATCCCAAATTGTGACGGGTAACAGCAGCACCATCTGTATCCCCTAGTGATTCTCGAAGAGTCAGTGCTTGTGTGAGACGAGAACGAGCAGTGCTACTGTCGTCCAGAGACAGAGCGCGTGTGCCAAGCTGATGTAACGCCCAAGATATGGATTGTCCATCGTTGAGTGCTTGTGAGGCTTGAAGTTCCCATTGCAGAACTCGTTCCCACATTCCCCACAGTCCGTTAAATACCAGTGCGCCTTCCAACCCTTGACCAAGTTTGATTACATCTGCATATCGACCGGACTCGAAAGCCCATTCCAGGATATTTGAGATGGCATCGACGTTTTCAAAGACTTGACTAGGTTCTATCTGTTGCTCAACTAAGGTCGTGAAATGATTTAGCGCCTCTTCTCGCACATCAGTCAAATCTGTTGCTTGATTAAGGACTTCACTGATATCGGAGGTAAGCTGATATTTGGAGTCAGAAACTTGAACGAGATCCTGTTCTGCTAACGAGTTCAAATGTTTACTGATGTTAGGAATTTCTGCTGCATTAGCGAACAGGGCAATTAGAAGAGAACTTCCTGCAACCCCTAAAACAGCCAAAAGTTTCAATATTCGGCGGTCAGGCTTAGAAAGCGATTCGACGATTTTTGTGAGGTCTAAAGACACAAGCAATGGATTTTTTCGGATCTCCTCAACAGTTTCTTGTAGTGATTGATTTCTGTATTTTTTTCTACTTTTTGCTAGCTCGACTGCTCGTCGGATTTTCTGAGGATGTCCGTTCACTCCCTTGAGTTCTACAAGGATCTCTGCTGCTTGGCGATCTTCATCCTTTAAAAGGTCTCTCCACTGTCCTCCACTCTCAAAATGAAAAAGTTCGTCTTGAGTTTTAGCTCGTCCCCTAATGAATTCTTCAGCAACAACATCAAGGGCATCATCAAGCTCTAATTTACCTACTTT
The DNA here is from genome assembly GCF_052939475.1 of Phormidesmis sp. 146-20. Lineage (NCBI taxonomy): Bacteria > Bacillati > Cyanobacteriota > Cyanophyceae > Leptolyngbyales > Leptolyngbyaceae > Phormidesmis > Phormidesmis sp. 146-20. The sequence goes on along the minus strand of NZ_JBJPHT010000087.1, from coordinate 10,578 downwards.
GAAAATAGATTGCGCCACTGAAGCAAGAGGATCGCCTTTGCGCCAGGTGAACACAAATCCAGACCCTGGCATCTCATTACATAGTTTCCGAACCTGCTCGGAAGATAATTTTGTGTTATGAACTAGAACAAGTGCTTTTCTATCTTGTAAATTACTCTTAATCTTCTTGGCACCATACTTTATGCCATCTTTTTCCTCGTAGTAGTCATAGAAAATCTTCTCTAGTAGGTCTAATGCGGTAAGGTAACGGTCTCCCTCTGGAACATCAACTACACCGCCTGGAAAGCTAGTGACAACATCAGCATGGGCGATTTTTTCTAACAACCATTCTTCTGACTCTGGTTCACCATAAAACCCAGTAACTTTCTTATCGCCATCTAGAACTTTCAATGCATCTACTGCTTGAGTAAACTCCTTCTTGTAGCCCATCACTCTTTTAGTGCGATCGGGAACTGGAGGAGATTTCAAGCGAGGAACGGGTTCAGAGAACTGTTTATCAAGCACAGATGCATCCACTCTGATTCCTAAACGAGACAGAAAGGTCAGTGTTAATCCCTCAAAAGTCAGTTTCCCAAGGACGCGAGGAATGAGCGATCGCCAACGAGGATCGTGGTAGTGAAACCGATCATGTTCACTTTCTAAACCAATCCATTGATCAAAGATCACTTTTGCTGGAATGGCTTGACCACCCACCACTTCTAAAACATTCAAAATTAAATCTGCTTTCCGCCTGCTTTTAATAATTCCGCACACTTTCCAAGTGCGGCGATTTAGTAGTGGAGCGCCACTTAATCCATGTCTAATGCTTTCGTGTTTTATGGTAAGAAACTGTTCATTTTTACTTCTTCCCTCACAAATAGGACTGATTGAGAAACCACCTTCATCAGGAAAACCATAACTGTAGAGTTGGTCGTGAGGATCAGCTTCTCTGTCTAGATATACACATGGATGTTCTGTGTAAGAGATTGTGAGAAGTGCAAGATCTCTTTCTTTACTCTCTACACGATCAATCTTCTCTATATCCTCTGCTATAAATTTCTTATCTTTCCAATAAATTTCTATCTCATCATCTTTAGCTGCTTCTAGTACATGATTACAAGTTAAAATTTTCCCTGGAGCGACGAAGAAACCAGTTCCTTTCTCCCTGGATGTTTTTATCCGGACAGTACAGCTTTGAAACAACTTATAAATTGACTGGTCAGCCACGTACATACTCCTTTTTTTGTCTACTCTTTAGTCCACTCCATCGTGATCTTGAGATTTGCCTTACTTGTACCTTTGACGATCAAAGCTGTTAGCTGCCCAGACTCATAGCCAAACTCAACACCGAATTCGATGCTGGATTTACTAGGTTTGAATTTTTTGAGACTTTCAACGACTGAGCCAGCAATTCCCTCGATCGCATCAGTCACCTCTTTAAGAGATTGAATCCTTGCTCCCACATCTGACTCAATCTCTTCACCTTCAACGCCAATTTGAAGACTAGAACCAATTACGGTTGCTTCAACCCTGATTTGTACCCCGTTCTCCAATTGAACTGGAATATTCTCAATCTGAGAGTCCTTTAAAGTTTCCATTTTGCCGTGCGATCACTGACTATATTCTAGGTAGATTATAAGTGCTTTTCTTGCCTAAAATATCACAACGAAGCTGATGGATTGTAGTGACTGAGAGGGCTAACCAGAGGGTCAGTTCCAGAAACTTCAGCTTACTGAGAGGCTCGACTAAACACAGAATGGCGTTGAGTTTGATAGCTACTCATACTGACCCAGGCCAGTCCGTCACTGGTGCCGACCCAAAGCTTGTTGCCTGTATCGGGCGAGACGCTGATCACCTGACTAGATGGAAGATTGCCCACCTGACCGACGATCGCCCCATTAAAGGGATTGACGCGAAACAGCCCACTGGTCGTACCCACCCAAATGCTGCCGACTTTATCAAATCGGGCTGAGGTGATGTTGCGTCCTCTGAGTTGGGTTACCGATCGCACCACTCGCGATTCTTTAGCATTTACTTCCAATAAGCCGTTGACAGTGCCAGCCCAGACCGATCCCCTGGAGTCGAGCGCTAAGGTTTGTACCGTTCCCTCAGATAAGCCTGTGATTTGATTCATGATCAGAGCGCTTGCGGTGTTGACCTTCACTAGTCCGTCCAGGGTGCCCACCCAAAGCTGACCGTCCGCATCCAGACTCAGGGCATTTGCGCTTACTCCTGGCAAATTTTTGAGCGTCGTCATTAACAATCCCTGGTCAGGACTGATCATCGCCAACCCCTGGTCAGTGCCTACCCACAAATAGCCACGGTTGTCCAGTTGTAGCGAGAGAACTCGATTGGAAGGCAAAAAGAAATTTTGAGCCGTGACTTCATTGGTGCGGGGATCGACGCGCTGTAGTCCTTCATAGGTGCCGACCCAGATGCGGCCCACTTTGTCTTGAGCAAGGGCGCCGATCGTCACATTGGGAATCGTGACTCGCGCCAAAACTCTGCCCGTGTTGGGGTCAATCTTCGCTAATCCCTGCCAGGTGCCGACCCAGAGATTGCCCTGATAGTCTCGCTGTAGGGCGCTGACTCGGTAATCTGTCCCGATCGTCGTTTCTTCTTGCTGGCGACGTTGACTGGGTAGAGGCGGTACAAGGGGCGGAGGCGCGATCGGCGGATAGATGGGCGCATCAGACCGAGGAGTTGACTGAGCGATCGGACTAGCGATAGCAGCGTTTCCCCCGGTGTGCAAGCCCAAAACTAGCAAAACTCCACCAACCCTTTGACAGACGCGAGAGAATGACATCACTAAACTCCTCAGAAAATCTCCTCAACTCCGGGCTAATGGGCTTCCCCTAGCCTCGCATCGCCCATGATACTGCTACAAACTCAGGCCGCATGAATTTCGTGGTTGTGCGCTAGAAAACACGAGTTGCCAGTGGCTTCGAGATAGGATAGCGCCGATCGTCGCAAAGTATACCTGATGCAGCTTTTAAGACTGGATAGATGGCTGGGATTGGCTTTTCTGCTGGTGGGGTTGGGGTTGGGCGGTGCTCGATCGGTCAGCGCAAGAGTCGTTCAAACAGATTTGACCCTTGAGGCGGAGATGAGTCCTTCGTTTGCAGCCCTGATGCAGCAGGCGGAGCAGTTGGCTGAGAAATCAGTGTCTCAAGCGTTTAAGCAGGCTGATGTCACAGAAGTTTTGATGCGGCTATCGGGCGATCGCTCTGGGGAGTCCGTTCCTCTGTTAACGGTGAAGGTGACGCGATCGGATTGGCAAAAGGATTCTCGGCTGCGATCGCACGCTCGTTATTACAGCATCGCGGCCAGACTGCTCAAGTTTGAGGGTCAAGTTGCCCAAACTGCCCCGCCGTTCAGTTCCATTTCTCAAAACTCAGCAGATGACCCCGCTTTTCGAGATGACTAGGAGCAGGGATCAAAATAACCTGCACTTTTGGGTGGCGGTTCAAATCGCTTGCAAAAACAAAGGATTGTGAATTTGATGAAACCGACGATTGCGTAGGGTGTGGTGAGCCACGCGAAATGCCCCAATTTCGACCGTTGGCGGTGCCTTTCTCGATCGCTCACCACACCCTACAAAACTCAATGTCATCTAATTCTTATTTCTAAGAAAATTCACCAGGTTTATCTAGTTCATGATCCTTAACGTCCAAAACTTCTCAGTATTAACCCAAGGATTATCCTCCCTTAAAGTCAGATCCCTATACTGCTGAGGTGAGAACGGTTATCAGCCCTATAGCCTTCTATATCAATGACCCGTCTCAGTGAAACAAATCAATACTCAGGGTGCTTGTTGAGGCTTTTGCCTGGTTTTTTAGTCTTCTTCGAGCTGTTTTTCCTCTAGAGAGATTTATGTCTTTAACTCGCAGACAACTGCTGATTTTTTTTGGGAGTAGTGCCGCTACCACCGCATTAGCCCCTACCTTTGGTCAAAAACTTTTTGGGAGTGACTCCTCAGTCGCAACGGCTACCGAGCTTTCGTTTACCCCAGTGCGGCTGCCTCATCCCTTGCCAATTTACCAAAATCAACGCAGCTTCCTGGCGATCGCCAACGGTCAAGGAACGCTCTTGGGCGAAGCTACCTCCCCAGCTCAGATGAATTTGAGCAGCTATACGCCGATCGATGATGTGGTCGTGCCTCCCGAATATGAGCGCTACTTAATCGTCAGTTGGGGCGATCGGGTGTTTCCCAATGAAGAAGAGTATTTTGGCTACAACTGCGACTACACGGGCTATGTACCGATCAATGGCAACCGAGAAGGCTATCTGTGGGTCAACCACGAATACGCCAGCTTCCCGATCTCGCGGTTTGCCCCCGAAGCTCCGGCGGATATTACAGAAGCGTTTCAGGAAAGTGGGCCGATCGTCATCCCAGGCTTTCCGACGGTGAAAGGCCGCGAACTATCGGGTGAGTTTCTCTACAATCTGGGCGGCTCGATCGTGCGGATTGCCCAGGGTAGAAATAGACGCTATGCCGTCGTCAAAGACTCCAAAAATCGCCGTCTGCATGGGTTGTCGGGTCTGGGGATCAATCGCGATCGCTCCGACTCCTACAGCGCTGTTACCTCCTGGGGCAGCAAATCCTATCAACAGGGCGATCAAAATTATCTGATTGGCACGGGCCCCGCCGCCACCGAAGTCTTTGCAGCCATCAACTCAGACGGACTGGGCAACCGCATCATCGGCACAGCCTACAACTGCTCTGGCGGCACGACCCCTTGGGGAACCATTCTCTCTTGCGAAGAAAACTTCCAGGGAAGCAGCGCGTTCTTTGTAGGAGTCACCGAAGCGGTCAAGCCCGACGGAACCCAGACCGGATATAGCACAGGCACAACGGGAACCGAATTTGGTTTGGTCGGCGAAAAGTACGGCTGGACAGTAGAAATCGCCCCCGGCAATCCAAACTATCGCCCTCGCAAACATACCTGGCTAGGACGCTATCGCCATGAAAACGTCGCCATGAGAGCCGAAGCGGGTAGAAAATTGGTGGCTTATCTAGGGGACGATCGTCGTGGCGGTCACACCTGGAAATTTGTCAGCAAGGGCAAAATTACCAACCCCAAAGACAAAAAAAATAGCCGTCTCTTTGAAGACGGTACGCTCTACGTCGCCAAATACAACGCAGACGGAACGGGCGAATGGTTGCCGTTGAACCTGAATTCTCCAACGAATCCGATTCCCCCTAGCGTCTTATCTTCGGTGGAGTTTGCCGCTTTGGGATCAGCCCAGCGCGAAGGACTGTTGCCCTTACCGCGTCGCAATGGAGTAGCTGGACAAACCGTAGACGGCGGAAGCTTTGCGCTGACTCGTCTCAATGAGGCGGCTGCTCTACCGGGTTACCAGGGCAAAAAGCTATCTGACTTTTACACCTCACAAGGGGCAATTTTGGTCGATGCTTTTCTGGCGGCTAACCTGATTGGAGGAACGCCAACCGCTCGCCCAGAGGATCTCGAAGTTCATCCTAAAACGAAGGAAGTCTTCATCGCCTACACCGATGGGGCACCCGGCAGCGATGGCTATCCTGATTCGCGAATTTTTGTAGTGGCAAAGTACAGCGATGCACCCGCAGACACTCAGCAGTCAGGCGGACTCTACAAAATTATCGAAAACAGCCGAGACGGAGCCGGAACTACCTTCCGCTGGCAGCGATTTGCTCAAGGCGGCGAAGCGGGGTCTAAAGATGGCGCAGGGTTTGCCAATGTGGACAACCTGGCCTTCGATAAGCTTGCAAACGTCTGGGGTGTCACCGATATGTCTACAGGCACTCACAACGGATTTGAGGTGGGCGCAACTGGCAAGCCAACCTCGATCAATCACACCAGCAAAGGCAATGTTTCTAGCTTTACAGGAGTCTTTGGCAATAATTGGCTGTTCTACATCCCGACTCGTGGACAACACGCGGGTGAGGTCGTGCCGTTTGCCTATGGGCCACCTCGCTGTGAAATGACGGGGCCGACTTTTGTAGGAGAGACGCTCATCATTGCGGTGCAGCACCCTGGCGAAGATTGTCCCTTTGTGCCCAAGGTTACCTTGAGTCGTGAGATTGAAGTGCTGGCGCTGGATGGCAGCTTGTTTAACCAGACTCGTACTGTTTCTCGTGGAAGCAACTGGCCCAGCAATCTGCAAGGCGATTTAGACGGGCCGCCCAAACCTGCTGTGATCGGCATTCAGCGCAAACGATCGCTGGGCAGATTCACCTAATCCTTGAGTCGAGTGAAATTTTCGCCCTAGTTGCAAGCCCTGGACTAATTGAAGTCCTTACCAGCAAGCGACTTTAAGCCAAAAATTTCCTCAAATTCACACCAAAAAAGGGATAGAAAACGATCGCTCGTCTCTATCCCTTTCCTGTTTTAAATCAAGTCTCGAACTATTTGTGTTTACCGAGCCACTTGGCGGCGATCGCTCCAAAAGCAGCACCGACCAAAGGATTGCTCATAAACTTCACTAGCGCAGGCTGGTCAGCCAACACATCTTGGAAGATGTCGGGATGGTTGTGGTAGGCAAAAGCAGCAAGTTTACTCACATCATCGGCATTCATGCGGCTGGCGTGGTGGGTCGAGAGTCCCAATTGCTGTTCAAGTTCGCGATCGTTCAAGCCCCGTTTTTTGAAGTGGTTGAGAAATTCTTTAGCAACATCATCGCGCTCGTTGGGTTTGATTTGAGCGATCGCTTTCTGAAGTTCTGGCTCCATTTGAGTGGAGGGAATGCGATCGGGATGAAAGGATCTGCCAAAGAGTTGACGGCGCTCTTCGCGGGACGATCGTTGAGCAAAATCGTCAAAATTTTCGTAGTTTTCTGAAGCGTCGTTAGGAATGATATCGTCCGCAGATTCTTTGTCTCCCCGCGCCAAATCTTGTATAATCTGACGTTTATATTCGTCGCTGCTGGGCATTTGATTAAACTCCTGCTAATAACTTGTAAGCGGATTCTTGAAGTCTCAAACTGCAATTTTTACAGTCTCAAATTCTATCCTTCGTACTGAATTTGCTTGGTGGCATTGTCGTACTTTGCAGTCAGAATCAGCTTCTTATCTGGTGCATACATCAAGACTGTCAGATCGCGATCGGGGGCGTTTTTACGAAAGCCTTGTACCAGAGATTTTGCCAAAGGACGGACTTCGTTTGGGCGCACCTGAGAAGAAACCACCACTCCTAGTTTGTCACTGCCCCGGACGTATGCATCTTGAACCAAGCCCTTGCTTGTTTGCACAACCCAATCACCAAAATTTTGGCCTGCTTGAGTCGTGCCGCGTTCAGTTTGACCGTAACTTTTATTAACGCTGACTTGAGGGTTATTGCTAACTTTTTGGCTTCCCGATGGAGAAGTCGCAACGGCTCCCTGACAGGCGGTTAGCGCCAAAACCAAAACTAAGGACAACGCAAGCAAAGCTTTACGAAATTGTTGAGGTAAACTCACTTTATTCTCCTTTTAAGCTACAAGCTTGATGAGTTATTTAATCCATAAAAAAAGCCTGAGAAACTACTAGAGTCGCCCAGACTTTTTTGAAGTTAACTATGCTTTATCGACGACATCTTTAACGCCATCTTTCACATCTTCTTTCGCGTTGCGTGCAGTTGCTTCGGCTTGCTTTGCTTTGCCTTCAACTTGATCACCAGCGTCACCTGTCACGTTGCCCAACGCTTCTTGAGCTTTACCTTCAATATTCTTACCAGCAGCCTTAGCTTTTTCTTCTAAACTCATGATCTTTCTCCTAGTGTTTAATTTGGGTGACTGGTATTTGTCATTTACCAGCTATATCAAGACTAGAGGACAAAAATTGATTAGCCATCTTTCACAAGTTGTATTAAAAATAACAGTTTTAAGGCGATCGTCTCTCTCCTCCGACAGACCAGCTAACTGAAACGCTACTGAATTGAAGTAATCGTAACCGTCACTGATCCCTGACCCAACTGAACTGATAATGCTTGCCCAACCGTTAGCTCAGAAGCCGATCGTGCGATCGTCCCATCTTCCAATCTCGCCACCGCATATCCGCGTCGCAGCACTGCCTGGGGATCAAGGGTCGTCAGCTTTTCTTGCAGCATTTGATGATGTTGAGTCGCTTCTTGAAAGCGTTGCTGCGTGGATTGGATCAAGCGTCTTCGCATCCAGGAAACCACCTGCGCCTCTTGTTTAAGCTGACGATCGAGCTTCAACCGTTTGAATCGATTCCGCAGATTCTGCAAGCGATCGTTCTCCACCGCCAGGTATTGCTGAACGGCGATCGTCAACTGTCGAAACCGCTCTTGATGCTCGTCGTGAAGATCCATTAGACAGGGAACTGCCTGTTCTGCTGCCGCCGTGGGCGTATGGACGAACACATCTGCCGCCAGATCCGCCAAAGACTCATCGCGCTGGTGCCCAATGCCCGCAATCACAGGGATCGAACAGTTCGCCACCGCCCTCACCACCAATTCATCATTAAAACAAGCCATATCTTCGATCGCCCCGCCGCCGCGTGATAGAATTAGTACATCCGCTCTAGCATCTCGCTCGACTCGTGCGATCGCGGCCACGATCGAAGCAGGAGCCTGTTCTCCCTGGACAAGTGCCGGAGAAAACAACACCTGCAACCCTGGATAGCGGCGTTTGAGCGTGCGTTGGATGTCTCCCCAGGCTGCGGCTTGCGGCGAAGTCACCACTGCAACCGTTTGGGGATGGGCTGGCAACGGGCGCTTTCGCTCTGAGTCAAACAGTCCCTCAGCCTCCAACCGATGCCGCAACTGTCGATAGCGCAAGGCACGCAGACCTTCTCCCGCAGGCAGGGCTTGCCAGACAATCAACTGGTAACTGCCCCGCTGAGGATGAACCTGCACCCGACCTAGCAAAATCAACTGTTCTCCGGGGGCTGGCAGCGCAGCTAATTTGTCGAGTTGGCTACTCCAAACCACACAACTGATCGCAGCCTTGGCATCGGGGTCTTGCAGCGTAAAAAACAACCCGCTCCGATACTTCGTGGCGCTCGAAACCTCCCCCGTCACCCACACCTGACGAAGCTGGTCATCTTGCTCTAGAAGAAACTGAATGTAAGCCGTCACTCCACCCACAGAGAGCGGCACATCTGGAACCATCATGCTAGGCAGATTCATTGACATCGCGTGTAACCTGGAGGAAGGGCCACTTAAATAATGAACGGTTTTTTGGTTACGATCGTGCTCTCCTGTGTTACAAACGTAAATTCTGAATCCCGACTGCGGCCTGTTTTGCAGATACCGCAAGGGGCGCTCACCCTTTCCACATTCCCTCTACAATTTTTCTTTTTCTGAGGCGCTAATGGCTACTAGTAAATCTGAAACTTCCGACAAGCAAAAAGCCCTGACTTTGGTGCTAAACCAAATTGAGCGCAATTTTGGGAAAGGCAGCATTATGCGCCTCGGTGATGCCACCCGCATGAAGGTGGAGACGATTCCCACGGGTGCTTTGACGCTGGATCTCGCCCTGGGTGGCGGATTGCCCAAAGGTCGCGTCATCGAAATTTATGGCCCAGAAAGTTCGGGTAAAACGACTTTGGCGCTTCATGCGGTGGCCGAAGTGCAACGGGCGGGTGGAGTGGCCGCCTATGTGGATGCCGAACACGCCCTTGATCCCAGCTATTCAGCCGCCTTGGGGGTTGATATTGCTAACCTGTTGATCTCTCAACCTGACACGGGCGAATCGGCACTTGAAATTGTGGATCAGTTGGTGCGATCGACCGCCGTTGATGTCGTGGTGATTGACTCGGTAGCGGCTCTCGTTCCTCGCGCTGAAATCGAAGGCGAAATGGGCGATTCTCACATGGGTCTGCAAGCTCGTCTGATGAGTCAAGCGCTGCGAAAGATCACAGGTAATATCGGCAAGTCTGGCTGTACGGTGATTTTCATTAACCAACTGCGGCAAAAGATTGGGGTGACTTACGGCAGCCCCGAAACGACCACAGGCGGTCAGGCACTCAAGTATTATGCGTCCGTTCGCTTAGACATTCGTCGGATTCAAACTCTGAAAAAGGGCAACGAAGAATTTGGTAACCGCGTCAAGGTGAAGGTGGCCAAGAATAAAGTTGCGCCTCCGTTCCGAATTGCTGAGTTTGATGTGATTTTTGGCAAAGGCATTTCGACGCTGGGCTGTCTGGTTGACCTGGCAGAAGAAACGGGCGTGATCGTTCGCAAGGGTGCCTGGTATAGCTATAACGGCGACAACATCAGTCAAGGTCGTGACAATGCGGTCAAGTACATGGAAGAAAAGCCTGACTTTGCCAAAGAAGTCGAAAAACTGGTGCGCGAGAAGCTAGAAATGGGCGCGGTAGTTTCTGCTAACTCTGTTGGAATAGCAGAGGCTGAAGACGAAGATGATGATGACTTTGATGCTGAAGAATAGGGGCGATCGCGTTCTCTAACGATTCTCTCAATGATGGGGGTGGGTGATGTACCTGCCCTTTTTTGTTGAAAATTTCTTCAATCCCGGTTGGTACTTTGAGGAGACAGTTGAGCCGCAAATTTCAACTTGTGATAGCGCGATCTGCTAGAGCAGATATCCTGACTGCCTGGCAAATCTTTTCTAATTGAGGGTAGAACCAGGTTTACAAACAATGGAACGAACTCG
>NZ_JBJPHT010000086.1:6251-14965 GCF_052939475.1 Phormidesmis sp. 146-20 | reverse complement strand
CATACCCCCAGGGGAATTCGAACTACTGAGAACAGTTTTACTTTGAGTGGAGATTAGAGGATTTAGCGGTGAAGTTTGCGTATCCCCTTCCTCACTTGTCAGAATCCATCGTAAAAAGCGTCCAAAACAGCGCGATCATTCCCATGAGCGCCACACAAGCCGCGATAGTACCGATGATCGCAAGTGCCCATAAGCACCAAATCAGCAAATCCATTTCCCATCCCCTGATTTTGCCATCTTGACGCGGATCTCGCCTGCAATCTCCTCAAACGCTAGGGCAGTTGTCCAATCGCCCCTCAGCTTACAGATTTTCAGAATGAGCCTCAAAATCGCCTTTTCGACTCCCAATTCGTGCAGGTCGATCGTGTCGGTTCCGTTGCTCATTTGGGTTCCTGAAGGTTTTGATTGCGATAGCCAAGGATGCCTGAAACGGTCTGCCCATCTTTGGAGAGAAGGACGTTAAAAACGGCGGTTAGCGTCTTCATGTCGTCACTGAGCAAATCGATTTCTTTCGTAATGTGTTCGATCGCGAGTTTCATTTGCTCTTGATTGCGGCGTAGATGCTGAAAGTCTCTCTCGGCTGCATACTTTTTCTTCTCTGCGCCGGCGTACCACTGCACCATCCCCCACACAGCCGAGCCAGCGCCTGCTAGGAAGGTTGCGATACTGATGAGACTGCTAATTTCAACGTTCATTTTGCTGTCTTGCCTCATCCGCGATCGTTTGCAACAATTCAGCCAAAGCGCCCAGGTCATTGATCTGTCCCGTCACTACTTGAAAGGCTACAAATGAAAGCCTCTGTTTCAAGCTGCGTGTGATCTTCACGGTTTAACTCCTTTTAACTCCTAGTTAAAAAATCTAAATTCAGTTGTGGCTAACCAACTCGTACCCGCCAGCCTAAAAAATCGTGCTGTGGTCGGGGTAAAAGAGAAAATCGGGAATTGATTTGGCCCTGAGTCTTCCACTCGCACCACCGTCGCCAAAACACTCCAGCTACTCCCATCCGCACTCGCTTGAATTTGTTTGCCATTCAAGTAAGGAGAGACGATGCCCCATCCGGGAAGCGTCCCCCCTCCCACGCGAATCCCAGAAACCCGAACCGCCGTCGCAAAAGTGGCTTGAATCCATTCAAAAGAACTCGATCCGGTTGCTCCTCCCGTCCCTCCATTCCCGTCGTTGAAATTAGCGTATGTGCCCGTCAACGATTGATAGACATTCGACTGAGTAACGGTAAACGTGTTTGAGATTGGGCTTAAAGCAGCGACCGGGGGTGGATTCAGAATTTGTAAGATTTGCTGAATGCCCGCATTGATCGCCGGGTCTGGTTGAGTCGTGATCGGAAACTGTCCCAGAATCTGTTGAATGCCCGCGTTGATCGCCGGATCGATTTCCACGTCGATCGGAAACTTCCCTAAAACTTCACTTTGCTTCTGTAGGATTTGCCCCTGTCCAATCGCGATCTGCTCCGCAGTTACCGCAAGGGTCGCCTGAATCGTCTCAATGATCGACACGGGAATTTGAGCCTGAATCGGTTGCTGTAGTCGATCCAGAATTTGAATCTGTCCAGTGGCGATCGCTTGAATGTTGGACGCGATCGCCGGGTCAATCCCTCCCGCTTCTAGCTGCTGTAAGATTTCCTGTTGCCCATTCAAAAGCGTCTGAAGGGCAGATGAATAGTCGTTTCCGTCAACTTCAATGTCACCTTCAAAGACGGAAATTTTGACCAGCCAGCCGAGATTGTAGTCACGGAAGAAGCGATCGCCCGATCGGATCGCCAACCGTCGATCGCCCATCGTTGCCGGGGGAGATTGAAATCGGACGATCTGAGATTCGCTCGTCGTGACGCGGGTAGGAGTCGCAAAAGGTGCCGACCCGTTGCCCTGAGTAATGTCTACGCGCACCTCACCAGGCGGATCGACAAACTCAAATCGAAACCATTCCCCCTCGATGGGAACTGTCCAAGTCCATTGATTTGCAATCTCAATCTGAGCAACCAACCGCCACATATTATTGAACCAGATTGTTGAGTGAGGCTTCTAAGTCGATCTCTAGTTCAATGCCTAGCTTGACGATCGGGTTCCCATTGGCATTCACCGTGACCACTTTCGAGAAGCTTGTTAGCAAGGGTTGATCGGCTTGTTGACGTTGTTCATTGAGTTGAGTCTGTAATTGATGTAGCGAGTTGAGTAACTTGCCCATCGCTTCAATCACGCTCGATTCAGGCGTTAGAGCATCTCCCGTCAGCCGATTGAGATTGAGCATGACAGGCTCACCAAAACCGCGCCAGGTCATCGTTTCATCAGGCAAAACCTGATCTAGTCCAGCAAAATTAATCATTGTAGGTTGTTGATCCTCATTTCAATTCGAGCCAAATCGACTCTGAGAGCCTGTAGCAGTTCTTCCGTGGTATCCGATTCAGCGCCGATGTACTCCCATACTCCAAGGGTGATTTTGGGCATCCAGCGCATGGCTTCAAAGCGATAGCGGTGTTCGGTGGCGAGGCGAGGGAAAATGTGAAGCTCGATCGTGTTCAGAGTGATCCGTCGCTTTGCCCCATCCAGGACAGACGAACTACTTCCGCTCAAGCCGGGAAAAATCAGCGTGTCATCCAGGGAAACTCCGCCAACTTCCTGATAAAAATAGCCTGCGGTGTTCCAACTGGGAGGAGCATCGAGGTAAGACGCTCCCACCGCCAAAACTCGACTTGCGATCGTGATAGGAAGCTCAATAATGTCGATCATCGGGGCCCTGATTTTGCTCTTAGACTTATCCCCGACATGCTGCTGGTAGTAGATAAGTCTCCAGTTTCCCGCTTCACTCAGGTCAAAATTAAGCACGCCTCTAGCTCCTCTTCCCACGCCTGGGCGACTTCGATCGGATCGGCGTATTCTTCAGCCAGATAATCGAGGAAGGAATCGGGTTCTATCTCACCGCGCATGAATGCGGCTGTAATGATTGCCCGATCCATCATCGCTTCTACCTCTTCCTGCCACTCGCTTTCAGTTTGCCCTGGATACCAAAGCGCGGGTGTAGCTAAGAGAAGGTCATCCATTAGTTACCGCTTTCCACCAGGGGTAGACGTTCCGGCTCGAACCAAATCCGACCGTACGACCCGCCTACTTCATTTTTCTTGGCATTGGAGACGGTACCAAATTTTGTACGGACTGAGGCCATCGTCGGGGTAGTGGTGTCCGAGATTGCAGCCGAGAAAGTGCTTTGAGTGCTACTGCCACGGGTGCCACGAGCGTAACGGATATAAGCGCGATTGCTGGCCCGAGCTCGTACGACTTGAGGAGATGCATCGGCAACCATTGCGTAGATCCGGTTGGGCTTAAATCCATTAGGAGCCGTTGGATCGCTGCCTGCGTCAGCCAGACCCAAAGCAGCCAATCCCCCAAAGAAAGTCACACCAGATTGAGGCGTTTGGATCGTGAATTCGGTCGTTGGTGCCGAGGTGCAGCCATACTTTACAGAACTCTTAGGACGGCGCTGGGTAGCGGTGCCTTCGGCCCGTTGGGGAGGAACATAAGCCTCACGACGACGGGCTGCCTCCAATTGCTCTTGTAGTTCTCTAGCGGTCTTACGTCTGCTCATAAAATTAGAAAGGTTTGAACGAGTCAACTTGATAGTTCTAGTAATGCCCTACCAGTAAAGGTTTCAGGTCATTTTTTGCGGTCGAGTTAGTTAACTATCTCGGTCAATTTTTGCCAATTCTTAAAAGGTCAGACTTTCACCAGGGCATCTCGTTTAGTGCCTGTGCGATCGACTAACACCACTGGATTCGGTAGTCCGTGGATATGGAGTTCTGCCCATCTAAACCGCACGTCTGCGCGGGGCCGCCGTCTCATTTTGCGGCGTGACTTGCCATAGATCGTATGATTTCCAGGAACGATCGGGAAGGTTGCTCGACTCTCGTGAACGGTCAGGCAATCCCAGTCAGGGGCGTGACTTTGAATGTCTAGAACCTGCTCAATAATTCGCTTTCCTTCAGCTTCGCTGGTGACGAGCAGCCGGAAATCATAGCCACGTTTTTTGTCTAGATAAGTGACCTTCACGCGCCCCTTTTTCCAAACGAATCCACCGGCCGCAGTGAACGCGGATCGAACTCTAGAAGCCAGATTTCTCGCCTCAGAGGGCGTAATTGTCTCAGGGGTTTCTCTGGTTAACCTAAAAGTGATATCGCCTTCAACGGGTGAGAAACCCTGCTCTACGTCTCTCGCATCTTCCAGGAAGTAAAGCCGAATCTGAGGTGCAAAGGTGAATTGCTCCTGAAAGGCGATCGACGGCATCCCATAAATAGATCCCTGAAGGTCTGCACCTTTTCGCAAGACGAAATAGAAGAACATTAGTTTATTTAAAGTCTCTAGTGCTGAGTCAGCATCTCGCAACGTAGAAGCAACTCTCAGGCTTCCTCTAGACGTTGTGATATCGTCATCCCAATCGCTGCCCAAGTCGTTAAACTCTTCTCGAACAATACGATTCTGAACTTGCATCAAGGTTTGTTGGAAGTGTTCCCAACTGCTGAAATTTTCAGGTAATGGCATATATTTTTAAGCCTCCGGTTTGCGTTCTGCTTCGGGTGGAATTGTTGGGGGCTTGCTATCGTTTTTGGCTTTCTCTTCCGATTTTTTGAGTTCGTTTGCTTCGGGAGATTCTTTTCCCTGCTTTGTTCCCTCATCTTGTTTCAAAGCTTTCTCTAGCTCTGTCTTTTGCGTTCTGATTTGTGTGATAGTGTCTTGAATTGAGAGCACTTCACCAGCAATCGAATCAATGTTGCTAGTTACTTCCTCAGCTTTCTCTAGAGCGGTAAAGAATCTGTTTTGATAGTTGGGTGTTTGATTCATCCAACCGAATGCTTTCTCGCTAATTGCACCCCACTTCCTTAATGCATTTCCAATCTTGGCCACCATTGATCCAACAATCTCTAATGCACCTAAAATTGATTGCCCGATCGACTGGATTGACCACAGTAAATTAGAAGCCGCTTGGTAGATGCGAGAGTACTTTTTCCACTCCGCTTTAATGCCGTCTACTGTCTCGACTCCAAGCACTGATTTAGCAAAGGCATCAACACTCTTACCAATGATTGCGCCAACGTCTAGAGGATTGTTTTCAGCGTCTTTAATTCCCACTGCTGCTAATACATTGGAAATCATGCTGAACAATGTTTGTGTCAGCCCATTCGACAACATGTAAGCATTGTGAAGTGTATTAACATAGGTCAATACATTTAAGATTCGATCCAAATGCAACCATTGCGATAAACGTGTCAATTTTCCAGCAATACCACCGGGAAGTTGATCACCTAACTTGCTGTTGATTTGATTGAGCAAGAACAAATTAGAGGCCATATCGGCCGCGCTAATTCCTGCCCCAATTTTTCCTGCTAAACCATCCAGTTTTCCATTGATTTGTTCTTGCCCCATCTCCAAACCAGCGCTGCAAGAATTTTGGCATCTGGGTTTAGGTTGGGGTAGCGGTTTACTAGCATCTTGACGGCGTTGTTCTTCTTCTTGCCGGGGGCGATCGAAGTTGCCATCCGGATCGGTTGGGCGCGGAAAAATTGGGGGAATTGGCAAGGGGGCAAATGTTTTTTCTGGTTCTTTCGTCTCTTTTGTCTCTTTCCCGATTTCAGTTTTTGTGATTGTGTACGGGCCGGGAAAGGATGGATCGCTCCATTGACTAGAAGGGGTAGACGTTCCCGTTTGCCTTCCCGTTTGCCTTCCGGGGTTTGGCTGCCAACTAGGAGGGTTTTGAAGTGGATTGATCGACTGAGGAGGGGTGATCGGTGTGGGCGCGGGGGACACGGGATTTTGATCGGCTGGTGTCGGAAGTGGCGCGAGTTTTCGCTCTCGATTTCTGTCAGGGGCTTCAGGGCGATCCGTTTGTGGTGTTTGCCCCGGCGCGTCTGGAAGTCTAGGAGGGATGTTGAAATCAGGCATCCCATTGCCGGGGACGACAAAGATGGGATAATCTTCCGAAGCTTTGGGCGGCTCCCACTCTGGCGGTGAACTTTGTCCGTTTGGGTTGACAGCATCATCCGTCGATCCATCGGCAGGGACAGCCCACGAACCAACCTGAGCAATTCCATCTAGGGCGCTAATCGTGTAGATCAGCGATCGGTTTGCACCCGGAGTGCCATAAGCCTGAGTGATGTAGAGGCTTGACGTGACATATTGATCGCCAAATACGGAGACGTAAGCTTCTCCGACCACTTCAAGCCCGCCTAGCGGCCCGATCAACCCTTCAGCTCGTCCCGTCCCTGCATCGACATCCTCAGTGAATTTGTCTCCTGTCGATGGGTTGGTGTAAGTTCGCCGCCCTCTGACCGTGAAAAAGACGGTGTAACGCTTTCCCGCAATATTTCCACCTCTGAAAGGGGGGATATCACCAGGCGGACGATCTCTCGGATTGAAATCGGGGATGTTGGTGTTACGGTTTTTCCGCTCCTGTCGTTTTCGCCTTGCCTCATCAAAAATCTTCTGAGTCGGATCGTCAAAAACGTCTTTCAAAGCATCCACTAGCGAGGGGATGATTGAAATCGGGCCTACGATTTTTGCAATCGGCGCGAGAGCCTTGCCAACGGGGGCCAGGGTCTTGGCAATGGGCCCTAGCGCTCTACCAGCCGGGGCCAGTACCTGACTGCTGGCTGTCCTCATTCTCCCCATTGCGTTATTTGCCATTGTCCCAATGGGATTGGGCGGTCGAATGGGGGAGCCATTCACGCCTGATGGGGTTGAGGGTGATCGAGTAATGCGATCGCCGACGGTATTTGCAGCATTCCGAAAGCCCGGATTATCTTTTACGGGTTGTACGGTCGTGTAGCCTTGCTCGATTCGTTGCCATCGGTATCCCGCTTCGCTTCTGTAAGAGATGTCTTTGGGCAGAGGTGGCTTGGGAGGAGGCGCGGGTTTTGTGTTGAAATAACCGTCTGCCTTGCTTGCATTCGGGCTGAAACGATAATTCTTTTCTAGCGCTGCTCTCGCTGAAAGTTGCTCAAAGTCGATGGGTCTTGCCATTAGTTATCTTTGAACCCCGCGGGGATGGCGATATTTGAGAACTCTTGAGCAAACATCCAGAGTTTCTTTGAACGATCGCTCATGAAACTCGGATCGAGCGAGATAGAGGCACGGGTTAACAGTCGATTGGTGTTATCGGCAACTTTGTATACGCCTGTCTGAACCACGAACTCAGCGCGATCTGCGGCCTCTAGAACCGCTAACGTCGGATTCAAGACCCCCAAGGTTAGGGATGTCCAGGCGTGAAGTTGTTCTAGGGTGACGATGCTGTTAGGGATATCGGTCGCAAGATTGATGGTAGTCATACAGTTGTGGTAGGAAGTGTGATTAATCAAACATTCCCTACACGGAGAGTCGCTAACGGCTACGAATCAATGGCGATCGCGTTCGATATCCCATTTCACCTTTTCCCAAACCCACTGCTCAGAGCGATTTGGGTAACGATCTCGAATTTCCTCAAACAGACGGTAAGCTGTAGCGCGATCGTGGGTCAGGGCAATCACATCAAGCGGGGCATTGGGGAACGGGGCATAAGGAGGAGGCGTTTCAAAGTCAAGAGAACCACGGCGACGGCGACGGCGTTTTTGTCTGGGGTTGCGTTCTGCTTCGTCGTACCAAGCGTTCAACAACTGAATAATGACGATGTAAAAAATTGCCAGTCCGATGAAGGCGGCCGCGAGCATGTGGGTGATGGGCATAATGGGGAAAATGATTTTTGAACTCAGCCCGCAAAAAATTGCGGGTTTTCTCATTTCAAAATGCCCACATCCCTGATCGCTACTATTTAGGGCGATCGCTCAATATTTGCAGAATGCGATGATTTTCCGCTTGCAGTGATTGAATGTCGGACTGCATTTGGATTTGAACTTTAGATAGATATTCGACGATTTGGATCGCTGTTTGTAACTGCTGAGAAGTCTTCTGAACAGTTGCGATGAGAACGTCTAAAGAGGTTTGGATCGTGTCAGCCATAGCGTTGGACTAAAAAAGGACTACATCACCGATCGGTGATGAATTGAAACCCTGATTCTCTCGTTCGGCATCGATGACGACGGCGACGAAAAATCAAGGCTTTCCGGTTGGACTTCTGCGGTTGGAGCAGTCAGCCAGAATTCTTAAGGCAAGAAGTGCAGGTTCCATCCTTTTTGAGAAATTTGTGGCACGTAGGGCAGTTTTTGTTATGGGCGGTCAAACGTCCATCCCTTCTAAAGAGGAAAAGGGTTCCTTCTGTTTGGCTCCCCTTGCTTTTCTCCAGTCGATCGCCCTCAGCCTTCTCCAGTTTTTGAGGGATGAGGGATGAGGGATGAAGGATAAGGGGGAATTCCAGTTGAGCGCCCTGGATGAGTTTAATCTTGCGTTTTGCCATTTGCCTTGCTCAAGATATTTAAGTCTTTTAGAAGGAAAACACTGTTCCGTCCCGTCTCCTGCCCTCTGACTCTGACGCGATCGCCCTTCACTTTCAACACTCGGCTCGGTTGCAGCAGTTCTCTCCGAACATCTAGCGGAAATTCGGTGAGGGGTATCGATTTTTGCCCCTGGTAGAGCGCGGGTACTTTTTCGGGGTCTATCGGATCGCTTCCATACCGCATCCATACGGAAAGACCACCAGCGACCACGATGTCGTTTCGATCTATAGATTTTTTTCTATGGTCAATTATCGGCGTGTCGATCGACTCGATCGACCCCTCGATCGAC
>NZ_JBJPHT010000086.1:0-6151 GCF_052939475.1 Phormidesmis sp. 146-20 | reverse complement strand
TCGATCGACCGATCGACATACTTCAAGGTAATACAACATTGTATTACCTTGTCCTTTTAGACACCTGCTTACCATCCCTTTTGCCCACATCTCTTTGAGGACACGTCGGATTGTGTTTTTGTTTATGTTCAAACATTGAGCCATCTCCTCAATCTCATAGCGAACACCTCGGCGATCGTCTTCGTTTAGCCAGAGTTCGATCCGCTTTTCGGTGTGGATGGTTTCTTCCTCGTTCTCCGATCCTTCTTTGCCCAGATACTCAAAGGTGAATCGGTCTTCATCAAACCGGAAGACGTAGCGACCTGGCGGACGGCCCATTCTGGTCTTCTGGACTCGAAGGACGCGATCGCCGCTCCGCTCGTCGGTCAGCAGCAGTCCCCAAACCTCTGAAGCTGAGTTGTAGAGGGCTTTTGTGCCTCTCGATTCGCCTTCTGAGTTGGAATGGTGGATCACACAGAAGGCACAGCCGTAGCGATCGCCCAAATCATTGAGTTGCAGCATGAAGCGGGCGTATTCGGTATCGTTTTCGCTGATCAGGGTGTTGCGGTTAATTGAGGTCACCGAGTCGATCATGCAGAAGCTAACCGGATCACCTGCTTCCTGATATTTCTTGAGGTAAGCCTCTAATCGGGCGATGTTTTCGACTTGCCAGCCGGGTACGACCTCGACGGGGTGATGATTGGTGAGTTGCCTGATTTGCATCCGCTCACGGGTCACGACCACGGGTTCATCGGATTGAAGAATGAGAACGCGCCCTTGAGAAATCTGGTAGCCATTCCAGGGTTGACCTTTGGCGATGCACTCGATTAGCTCATAGATCATTAGCGACTTGCCCACGCCGCCCATCGCGTGAAGCAGCAGGACAATCCCTTTTGGAATCCAGCCGCTGACTAGCCAGTCTTTTTCGTGACGGCAAAGTTGATCAAGGTCATCGACTCCATAAGCGATGAAGGGTGCCTGATTGATGAGCGCCTTATAAAAGCAGTTCATCATGGCTGTCTTGGGGAGTTTGTAGCGTCTAGCCAGTTTCTCAAGCTTGAATTCTTTGAAGCCGTCGTCGAGGACTGACTCGATCGTTCTAACCTGTTCGATCATGCTGTTGAACTCGGACTCTTCTAAGTCCACTCCCACGCGACGGCTCACCAGCGAGTGGGCGATCTGTTCGACTGTTTCGACTGGTACACCTGTCCATTTCGCGATCTGAGCTAATTGAAATTTGCCTTTATTTGGGTCGAAGTGCTGCTCTAGACCAGCTTCTAAAATCTCCTCCTCAAGGAGCATCTGTGCATTGATTTGGAGATCGGTGATGCGGCGATCGCTAGTCGGTCTTTTGAATTCTGCTACCATTTGCTTGTCCGGTAAGTTTGTTGTGAATTTGCTTGACTGGGTGCTTTTCAGTGAGCACACGGAAGAATGCCCCAACGCATTCGTGTTTGATGGTTGGGCTTCAAGAAGCAAAAATTTAAAGCCTGACTGGACGATGGGGATCTGACAGACAGGCTTTTGATTTAGAGGTTTTGGATCATGGTTAATGTTTGATTAAGTGTTCGGCAGATTTTTTGAGGGCGATCGCTAATTGGAGGCGATCGCCTTTTTATTGGCGGTAGATAGATTCGTGATCGATCCAGGCGATCGGCTGCTCGATTCGATATTGTTCGGTACAGCCAGTGCATTCCAGTCCATGCTCGACAACTTCTCCCTCGTCAACTGTGAGGTATGCGGTAAAGTCATCCCCTCCACAGAGAGGGCATTTACCAGAGGGATAGCGTCTGAGTCGATCGGCGTTGCTGATGTCTAAGAAGTTCATAAAGGGATGAGGGATGAGGGATGAGGGGCGATCGCTTTTTTATTACTCGAACCGACCCCTTGCGGGTAACTCGGAGAGATCGCCGTGAAAGCTTGGCTCTGGCCTGTGGTCAAGAAACACTTGCATACGTTC
The DNA here is from genome assembly GCF_052939475.1 of Phormidesmis sp. 146-20. Lineage (NCBI taxonomy): Bacteria > Bacillati > Cyanobacteriota > Cyanophyceae > Leptolyngbyales > Leptolyngbyaceae > Phormidesmis > Phormidesmis sp. 146-20. The sequence goes on along the minus strand of NZ_JBJPHT010000086.1, from coordinate 4,212 downwards.
GACAACGGCTAATTGCCGCCATCGAGGGAGTTTTCTGAACAAGATGAAAATTTGGTCGATTTCGTCATTCGCAGCAGGCTCGATCGCATCCTCACCAGCAAGTCCGATCGCTTCCAGGTCGATCGCGGTCTCATTCTCTTGGGTCATTGGCACTCCTGAAATAGCTGAATTGATCATGGGGTAAGCATTTGAGCGATTATTGGGAATGCAGCAAGACCAGGCGATGGGGCAACACTGCATTCCCTCAAACAACTTCTAGGCAACGTGTGCGGATTCACACGGTCACTTCGTGCTGTTTGTTGTTTATTTCACTGAACTGCGTTTCAGCTTAGAAAATTCTAACTGAAATCTAGTTCAGTGAACTGTGTTTCAGTTAAGATGAATAGAAATCGTCATGACTCACCGTTCATGAGCCTATTACATGACAAGCAGAAGACAGCAGATGAGGTTGCTGAAGCTCTAGGGATATCCCCAAGAGCGGTTTACTACTGGACATCTGGCAGGAGTGAACCTCGTCTAACCATTCAGCAAATTCAGAAACTATGTACTTTGCTGGAATGTTCGGTTCACGATCTCCCGGCAAACTTCGGCCCAAACAAAAACGCTGAAGCGTAATCTGCTTACACCTCAGCAAAAATCAAAACCAGGGCAGAGTTCTGACCTCTCCCTGGATGGCCCCACCGACGTTTAACCCAATGGAGCAATCCAATTATGTCTGGATTTCAGGCTTTTATTTCTATTAAAAAAGGTCGATCGCCTCCACTAGCTATGGAGACGATCGACCTTTGTTTTGTTCAATCCAAATCAGGAGACACACATGAAAAATGCAGCAGTCAATGACGCTATCTATGCTGACAGCAATATGTCAATGCATACCAAACAACTAGCAGAGTTCTGGAAAATCGACTCACGATCGCTCACCAACTGGGTCGCAAAAGTTAGAAAGCTTGGCTACGAAATTGGACAACCCGGTGAACGCAATCGAACCTACTTCAACGATGTCGATCAGGACTTAATTAACGCTTGTCGTCATGGCACTCTCACACCAAATCCGAGAAAAGCTGAGGTTACTCAGAATGATTCTGAGAACGTTCTGAGTATGGAGGAGAGGCGGAATCGGGAAGCGCAGGAAGCGCAAACGGAATCAGACCAAAATCAGAACTTAGCACTGAGAACAGCAGTAATACAGGAATCAGGCTCACTGCTGTCTCAACGGACTGAAGCGGGCTACCAGGAAGGCAGCGCGATCGCTAAAGCCGAGCTAGCAAGCAAGGTTAAAGGCTATCTAGAGACTCGTGTAGAGGCTGACAAGGCTTTCAACGATTTCATTAACCAGATGATTGGTGACTATGAGCAGCTTGACGAGCAGTGTGCTTTACCGGAGGTGACTACCCCAAAGCAACTGATCGCTTCTTTGTTCTAGGAATTCTCGGAAACTTCTCAGAACATTCCGAGAACATTCCGAGAACTGAACTAAGAAACTATCGGCTAAAGCGAACGATGTTTTGGGCGATCGTGCTTCTCACACTTTTCAATGTTTTGTCCCCAAGATACTCACACTCTCAGCAAAGGACTCATGACCAACGCTCAAATTAAATTCATGCTCGGCTTTGTACTAGGGGGGCTGCCTATCATCCCCCTCTTATCAGTAAGAGCCGATGCTTCATTCCTGGATGCTGTTTCTCGCTGGAGTGCCTCCTACGGCAACAGTGTAGAAGCTCAAGAGACACCGCTTCCCGTCCCCCAAAACATTCCTCCGGTTGGACGAAGTGACGGATCGGCGATTATCCCCTGCGCCGCGCCGCCCCCGACGATGGCATCAGCCGATCAGATGCCCACCTCTTTGGGTAATCAGCCTGCTCCGAAACCTGCAAAGCCTACTTATCGGGATCGACGAGCCACGATTTTAATGAACACCGCGCCGGGGAATCGAATGCGATCGCTGCTTGGAAGAGTCGGCTACCCAAACCGATTTGACGATGCGACTTCAACCGACTTCTACATGACTGAAGACGGAGAGATAGCGGTAGTGAGCGATCGGGCAACAGATACCGTCGCCTCTATCAGCCTTCTATCCCCAAATCAATGACCAGGGCGGAAGCGCTCAAACTACAACCCTGGCCACACCCCAACAACTACAAAATTATCGAGGTACATTCATCATGCCAAAGATTCCTGCTGATGCAGACGACTTTGAACCCGGAAGCGATGAGCGAAACGATGCAGCCTACGCCACAGCCGGAACAACCGCACCAGTTGATACTTTCATTGAAGACTGGGGAGAGTATGACGAGGATGTTTCCAACAATGAGAAAGCCATATCATGGGAGCATACAGACGTAGATGAGCCGTACTTTGATCAGGCTGATATCTACAAAATTCCAGAATAAACAGAGGTCAAAATGATTGTTGAAATCGGAAATCGTTCATTTGAGTTGCTCGATCGCAACACTGACGGATTGCCAAAAAGCCAACAGAAAACCTTAAGTTTCTTTTGGAGCTTGAATCACCCTATCTCTTTTGACGAGGCTTCTCAGCATTTAGGAATCCGGTTCCCCGCCGCTCTAAACTCAAGAGTTGAACACCTGGAGAAGAAAAGCAAGCTGAAAGAGATCGTCGCATTGAGTGCAACTGCATAGCAGAATCTTCCACGTCATCTATCTCATTAAAAATCCCCTCCGGAAGCCACTCCAGAGGGGATTTAAAGAACATCGAAAAGACACCTTTCTATTATGACTGACACCCCCGAACAACCCAACAATCTAACCACAAGAGTTGAATCATTAGAGACAGACATGCTTGATGTCAAAGTCTCCCTCAATCGCCTGATTGATGTTGTCTACGACAATAGCCAACAGCTTAGAACCACAATGCAAGCAGTCGATCGCATGGCACAAGTACAAATCCAAACCTTCCAAGTGATTGAAACCATGCAAACTGAAGTTCGTGAAATTCAATCAGAAGTACGCGGACTTCAAACCGAAAATCGCCGCATTCTAGAAATCCTGCAACGCAATCAGGAATAGTCTTACCGTCTGATGAGCCTCCCTAGCGAATAGGCGAAACGGGTCTAACACACCCGTCACGGAACTCACACTCGCTTCAAAACATCATTGCTGACACAGCGATCGATGACTTTTTTTCGTGCAATTTTTACTGTCAATTTCTATTAGTCAATGCCCCATAGTTGCCACTACTGGATAGAAAGATTTAGAGAAGACTACTTCCAGCGTGGTAGCTCAGAAACAACATGGAGAACCGAGTATTGGAAAATGCTCAAACACCTCCCACAAGACGAACCTTTAACCTCTGAACTGTTACACCAATTCGTTCTCAAATCCACTGTCAACACTCGCTCTAGAGTTCGGGCTTGCATGGTTTATGGCGCGATCGCCCGGTTCGCAAAACTTGACTATGATCCATCCCCTTATAAAGGAAAGTATTCTTCTAAAAGCGTCTCGCCTCGTGACATTCCCAGTGATGATCTGATTGTTGAATGGTTCGATCGACTGTCTAACCCCGGTTGGAAATGGATATTTGGCATTCTCGCAACCTACGGACTTAGACCACACGAGACTTTCAGGCTAGATTTTGAACGCTTACGGCAGCGCGATCGCATTCTCTGGGTTGAGAACGAAACTAAGACCGGGTTCCGTCAGGTCTGGGCCTTTCATCCCGAATGGTTTGACGAATTCGACTTGCACCAGGTGCAGCTTCCCAACGTCAATCTAAACCGCTCAAATGACCGAGTAGGACACAGTGCTACCAGCTATTTCAGCGATTTTGGCTTACCCTTCCACCTTTACGACATGCGCCACCGATGGGCAATCCGCAGTATGGAATATGGACTCAAACGAACATTAGCCGCTCAACAAATGGGGCACTCAGAAGAAGTGCATAGCCGCATCTATCACCGATGGATCAATGCAGCCGAACATCAGAGGGCATATGAAGCCCTGCTCAATCGAGACGATCGACCACGACCACCAGCGCGAAAAAATCAAAACAAAAAGCCGGAACTGAACAACTAACAGTCCCGGCTTTATTTTTTTTAATCCAAGTCGATCAAATTATCCAGGGTGAGGTTAGTCACTCCAGAATCATTGCCTTGATTTGGTTTTGACTCAAATCAAGTGAGTTAGTCAAAGTGAAATTAATCACTCTGAAATCACTACTTCGACTTGGATTCGCATACCCCCAGGGGAATTCGAA
>NZ_JBJPHT010000085.1:0-15046 GCF_052939475.1 Phormidesmis sp. 146-20 | reverse complement strand
GACCGATTTCCCCTCTAACTTTTCACCTTTGACACAAAACTATTGACATACCCCCGGCTCAAGCTACAAATTGCACATGCTCGACTGCTCCAAGCTTCATAGCAGTCCGGTTTGTAGTTTAAAGCTTTGTCATAGCTAGCGATCGCCTCTTCGTAGTGGTTTAAGTCAGCTAATGCAACACCGCGATTGCTCCAAGCTGCATAGTAGTCCGGTTTGTGTTTCAGCGCTTCGTCATAGCTAGCGATCGCCTCTTCGTAACGGTGTAAATTATCCAGTGCAATGCCGCGATTGAACCAGGCTGCATAGTAATCCGGTTCGTAGTTTAAGGCTTGGTCAATGCTAGCGATCGCCTCTTCGTGAAGGTGTAAATTATTCAGTGCAACGCCTTGATTGTTCCACGCTTCATAGTAGTCCGGCTTATAGTTTAAGGCTTGATCATAGCTGACGATCGCCTCTTCGTAACGGTGTAAATTATCCAGTGCAATGCCGCGATTGAACCAGGCTGCATAGTAATCCGGTTCGTAGTTTAAGGCTTGGTCAATGCTAGCGATCGCTTCCTCGTAACGCTGTAAATTCCCCAATGCAACGCCGCGATTGACCCAAGCTGAATGGTCGTCTGGTTTGTATTTCAGCACTTGGTCATAGCTGGCGATCGCCTCTTCGTAACGTCGTAATTCACCCAATGCAGCGCCGCGATTGACCCAAGCTTCAGGTAAATCCGGTTTGTATTTTAGGGCTTCGTCATAGCTGGCGATCGCTTCCTCGTAACGCTGTAAATTCCCCAATGCAACGCCGCGATTGTACCAAGAGTTGTAGTAGTCGGGTTTGTATTTCAACGCCTGGTCATAGCTGGCGATCGCCTCTTCGTAACGCTGTAAATCACTCAATGCAACGCCGCGATTGAACCAGGCTTCAGAGTAGTCCGGCTTGTATTTTAGGGCTTCGTCATAGCTGGTGATCGCCTCTTCGTAGCGTTGTAAATGAACTAGTGCAAGACCGCGATTGCTCCAAGCTTCAGGTAAGTCAGGTTGGTATTCCAGCGCTTGGTCATAGCTGGCGATCGCCTCTTCATAGCGGTGTGAATCACCCAATGCATTGCCGCGACTATACCAAGCTTCAGGTAAGTCCGGTTTGTATTTCAGCGCTTGGTCATAACTAGCGATCGCCTCTTCATAGCGTCGTAAGCTAAACAATGCAGTACCGCAATTGACCCAAGCTTCATGGTCATCTGGTTTGTATTTCAGCACTTGGTCATAGCTAGCGATCGCCTCTTCGTAGCGGTGTAAATTACTCAGTGCAGCGCCGCGATTGTTCCAAGCTTCATGGTAGTCCGGTTTGTATTTCAGCACTTGGTCATAGCTAGCGATCGCCTCTTCATAGCGTTGTAGATTCCATAATGCAAAAGCGCGATTGTTCCAAGCTTTGTGGAAGTTCGGTTTGTATTTCAACGCTTGATCATAGCTGGCGATCGCCTCTTCATAGCGTTGTAAAATTCTCAGCGCAATGCCACGATTGACCCAAGCTTCAGGTAAGTCCGGTTTGTATTTCAGGGCTTGGTCAAAACTGGCGATGGCAGTTTCAAAATCACCTGATTCGTAGCTAGCACAGCCTGATTTAAGCCAATCTTCAGCCGTGACCAGCCATGTTGTCCCACTACTTATCAGTCCAACTTTCATCCATCGCAGCACTTCTTCATTTGCCGCCGCCGCCTCTCCATATCGTCCTAGATTTTGCAAGACTCGACTCTTCAGTTCCCAGCCATCGACGCAATCAGGCATCTCTGCTAGCCCCGTCTCTAATGCCGCCAATGCTGCCAACGGTTCCCCTTGCTTCAATAACTGCCGCGCTTCTGTCAGCCAAGTTGGTGTCTCCATGTCGCCTTGATCTGCTGTCTCAGTTTTGTCCCGCTTCACCTACGTATACAAGATTTTTCTTGCACTCCAGGAATTTTGCGAGACTAGCTTTAGGATTGGGCGATTTGTATCCAGTCGATCGCCTCTCCTCTCTATTTTGCTGGTCACAAAAAGAAACAGAACGACTAAAGTGAGTCTGGCTTTCCTAAGCTTGCTCTAGCGCGATCGCAGACTGACCACCTGTGCAATTAAATCAGCTTGCAGCTTTGATCTGATAGGTTTGCCCTGCACAAGAATGCCCACCTCACCAATTATTCGCTGCTCGTCTTGAATCGGACAGATCAGCATTTGGCTCGTCATTTCCTGCAACTGACGATAGAGTGGCGGCAGCAAATCTGGACTCGGATCAACCCAGGATTCTCGCTGAAACAGCCGAAAATAAAATCGAAAGTGCTTTTCTAAATCAATGCAGGTGCCGATCGTCGAGTCTGGAAACTCAAATGCCCCGATCGATTCACAGACGATCGTCGAAGTCAGACTCTCTTCATCGTGTAGGGCGGCCCAACAATAGCTGGCTTCTAGCGTGCGCCCCAATTCCTCAATTGTCAGTTGCAAAATCTGGCTGTGATCAGAGGTCGATCGCGATTGTTCTAAAACCCGTTGCACCAGTTGAGTACAGTCGAGGGCCTGTTGAAGTTGTTCATTGCGTTCGCGTAGTTGTAGAGTCAATCGATCTTGACTGCGTTCTAAAATCTGATTTTCTCGTTGAAGCAGCGCTTCTTGTTGGCGGCGATCGCTCAAGTCTTGAAAGACCATAATGCTGCCAATGATCTGACCATCTCGATTGCGAATCGGAGCGGCACTATCGCCCACAGGTCTGAGCGTTCCATCTCTGGCTCTCAGCAGGGTGCGCGTGGGCAAGGTCACCGTATCGCCGCTACACATCGCAGACAACAAGGGATTTGCGATCGCCTCCCCTGTCTCTTCGTGCACCAGATCCAAAACTCGTGTGGCAAACTCGCCCAATGCCTGCTCTTGCTCCCAACCCGTGAGGATTTCTGCGGTCGGATTCATAAAAGCGATAAAGCCGTCTACATCTGTGGCGATCGTTGCGTCTCCGATACTAATCAGCGTCGTGGCGTACCATTGTTGAGCATCTTTGTGTGCTCTTTCGAGTTGGTGACGGTGCAGGGCAATCTTGATGGTGGAGTGCAGTTCGGCTTCCTGAAACGGTTTAACTAGATAGCCAAAGGGAGAGGTTTCGGTGGCTCGCTGGAGCGTTTGTTCGTCGGCGTGGGCGGTCAGATAGACGACGGGCAAATTTAGCTGAAAGTAGATAAATTCGGAGGCCGCCACTCCATCGACCTCGCCCTGGAGTTGAATGTCCATTAATATCAGATCGGGCTGAGTATCCGCAGAGAGTTTGATCGCTTCTTTAGCGGTTTGGGCGACGGCAATCACTTCATGACCCAGCGTTTCTAATGCTTCTTGAATGTGCCATGCTACGACACTTTCATCTTCGACTACCAATATTTTCGCCATGTTTAATCCGTCATCGTAGCAATTTTTTATACTTGTACTTCTGCATTCTAGTTAGAAGTGCTTCTAAAAAATGACAGTCAGGTTTTAACTTCGTCAAATCAACTCAAAGTGTTGACGTGAAGCCAGTTTTTTGCAGGGAATGTGTATTGATCGACACAGTAGAAAAATTGGCTTTGAAGTAGGGGCTAACTTGCCTATTTTTCTGCACTAAACCGTGTCGAATTGCCCGATTCTAGAAGGGAAGCAATCTTCCCACACCCCTCCAGCATTGTAGGGCGATCGAGCATTTATAGATGATCAAAGGTCACTTTAAATCGCGTCGTATTTGTTTTTTCTAGCTCAAAGCTGCCTCGAATTTGGTTGACAAGGGCATTAACCAGTCGCAACCCCATCGATCGGATCGTTTGCAGTTCAAACCTATCGGGTAAATCGTTGCCGTTGTTTTCGACGATGAGACAAATTTTTTGGGGAAGTTCGGCTTCCAACAGCACCGCAATCTCGCCGCTTCTCTCATCAGAAAATCCATGTTTGAGGGCGTTGGTCATGAGTTCATTTAAGATCAGCCCACAGGGAATCGCCTTTTCTAAACTGATGAAGATTTCCTCACCAACCTGCATTCTTAGCGTCACCAAATCTGATTGAAGTCGATAAGTATAGAAGAGACGAGTCGCCAAACTTTGAATGTATTCTGATAAATTGATGCGAGTCAGGTCATTCGACCGATACAGACTATCATGCACCAGGGCCATCGAATTAATTCGACTTTGGCTGTCTTCAAAAATTTGTCGCACCTGGGGATCGTCGATTCTTTGTGACTGAAGGTAGATCAAACTGGAGATAATTTGTAGATTGTTTTTAACCCGATGGTGAATTTCTTTGAGCAGGGCTTCTTTTTCCCTGAGAGAGGCTTTGATCTGGGATTCGGACTGTTTTTGTTTGGTGATGTCTTCGACCGTTCCGGTGTGCCCTACTAATTCGCCCTGATCGGAGATAATCGGAGCCGTCCTGACTTGTAGCCAACGCAAAGAGCCATCGCGGTGCAGCACTCGAAACTCATCGGCGTGTTGTTGTCCTGAGTGAGCGATCGTAAACCAGTCTGTCAGCACTCGATGGCGATCGTCTGGGTGAATGGAGTCTGCAAACCCCTTACCCAAACTCTCCTCAAGCGTAAAGCCGCCCATCTCCTGACACTTGGGATTGGTGTAGGTGACATGCCCCAAAACGTCACAGGTAAAAATCCCCACCGGGGAACAAACGCTGAGGGCACGCCACTTTTCTTCGCTGGTTTGAGTGTGTGGGGTGAGGGGTGACTCGGCTGTCTGAATTTCTAAGCTTTGGAGTTGAGAAAAGAGTGTCTCAAAAATGGGGTCTGTTGAGGGTGATGCGGCTTGTTTTTGAAGTAGCTTGAGTTGATCATGAATCGTTTTGACCTGTTGCGCTAACTCAGCTTGATTCATGTCGTGTTCTCCTCAACGATCGACCTGCTAAACTCTCAGTTTCACCCACCGTCGCGGTTTGAGTGTACGCTGTCCCACAAGTTTGGCGCTTGACCGAACGCTTGCCTTCCCCCGATCGCAGGAAAACCAATCGGCGATCGTGCGCCTCTACGACTTTGAGGACAGGTTTCGAGTCTGAGGTTTAACTTTTGAGTAGACAAGGGATAATGGCTAAATGGCACTGAAATAAGCGTCGATCACTCGATAAGAGCGCTAAAAACTCGCAGGGTGGCACTCTCCACCGTCCTTAAATCAGTAACATGCGACCATAACTTGATGGAAAGTGGTTTAGGAATGCCTCTACCCTTGTTGATTCTGCTGGTGCAAGACTGCTTTTTAAGTTTCTAAATTGAGAGATAATGATGCGTCCCCAGGTGATTTTTTTTGATGCGGTTGGCACTTTGTTTGGGGTGCGGGGTAGCGTCGGTGAAGTCTACGGCAAAATCGCCTGGCGTTATGGTGTGGATGTGCCAACTGAAGTCTTAAATCAAGCGTTTTATCAAAGTTTTAAAGCGGCCGGGTCTCCTGCTTTTCCGGGGCGATCAAGTGCAGAAATTCCCCAATTAGAATTTGAATGGTGGGGCACGATCGCGCATCAAACCTTTAAACGAGCCAACGTTCGCGATCAGTTTTCAGATTTCTCAAAGTTTTTCACCGAACTCTATCATCACTTTGAGACAACAGAACCCTGGATTCTCTATACAGATGTGGTGCCAACTTTAGAGAAATTGCGCGATCGTGACATTACATTAGGCGTTCTCTCTAATTTTGACTCTCGTCTACATGCGGTTCTCAAAGCGCTAAATCTGACTGATTTTTTCAGTTCTGTTACCATTTCTACCGAAGTCGGAGCCGCAAAACCCAGTCCTCAAATTTTTGATGTAGCCCTTGATAAACACAATTGTTCAGCCCAATTTGCGTGGCATGTAGGAGACAGTTTAGAAGAAGATTATAAAGCTGCAAAAGCCGCAGGACTGAGGGGGATTTGGCTCGATCGTAAAACCCTATAGAGCGTTTGAATTTGTATCAAAAAAAATTAGAGACAGCATGAGTTTGGAAATACGATATTCTCATCCCCTGATCAGCAGAAGATCAGAGGTACATTGCGCGTCTTCCAAAGTTTGGCGATAATCAATCTACACAGCTTGAGAAGATTATTCACGAATCAATTCCCCATCTCTTAATGTATGCCAATTAAGCCATCCCAAATTTTGAGCCTGTTAGAGGCAAAGCGTGATGACTTCACAAGTTATGACAAAACCGCTTTGCAAGAACTTCAACAATACCTGGCGGCACTGGCTCAGATGTCACGCCAACCAGACAATATTTTGCAGGAAAACCTTGCAGGAATTCAATATTGTGGAGCGCTGCCATTAGAGCCATTGGGCAAATTTTCCGATTGGATTATTCCTTCAAAATTGACCTGGCAAAGTCGAGAACAAAGTCTGGAATGGGTACGCGATCGCCTCACTGGGATTTCTACCTTTGCCGTCGATGGCTCTCAAATTTATCCCAGTAAAGATGTTTCGATTCCCGTAGCGCTGGTGCAAATCGGCTGGTATGAAAATTGTCATTTGCCGTCTGGCACCTATGAAAAAGACATCGAATTGGATGTGATGACTCCAAATGATCTGCGTGTGGGAAAGGGCGATCTCGCCGATCGTAAAGTCAATCTACGCCGCTTTGAAATGGAAACTCAACGCATCATCAAATATATGGAATCTCATGCCGATTGTGAAACCTGTCTGGCGTTTTTTGACGGTTCACTCGTGGTCACGTTTGCCGAAGTTTTTGATGAAGAGACGCGCAACTTTTATGTGAAATGTATGCGTCAACTGTTGCAGGCGAGTGAGTATTTTAGAGTGCCGCTGGTTGGCTATATTGACACTTCGACTGCTTACGACCTGACTGAAATGCTGCGGCTATTAGGCAATTTGCCCGAGAGTAAATCTATCCACGATGCACAACTTATTAGCCGTTCTAGAAATAGCGCAATGCAGTGGGGCGATCGTACTCCCTTGTTTCTCTGTCAGCGATCGGGTGTATTAGATCAATATCAAGATCAGGCTGACCGAATTGCATTCACCTATATGAAAACCAATAAAGATAGCTACCCAGTGCGATTAGAACTTCCGGTTTGGGTATATGAAGCGGGATGGCACGATCGTATTCTCGATTGGGTGCGAGGCGAAGTGGTAATTGGCGGCGGCTACCCTTATGTGATTGAGACAGCCGACCAGGTAGCAGTGCTTAAGAATGACGATCGTCAAGTTTTTTATGGACTGCTGCAAGATTGGGCTGAGAAAGAAGATCTCAAGCTGCGGCTGTCTCGCAAAATGGTCAGCAAAATGCGGCGGCGTTAGGTTGATGCTTCTACGCAACGCCAAACCCAGGGTACTGTCGCACATACGGCGCTTGAAACCCTAAAACAATATCTTCTTGCTGAACTCCCATTGCAATGAGTTCATGAGCAATTTGCTTTTCGGTAGCGTTGTGTCGTATCCAAATTTTGCCATTTTTAATATCCAAGTGCAATGCACATCCATGTACGCGACGATGCCCATCCCAGCCCACATTCATCACTTGATAGCGATCGTGTTGAAGGTCAAAAACAGTTTGTGACTCGATTTCACCATTAGAAATGGGAACCGCAACATACTCGGTTAATAGAGTTTGAATTAACTGACGATATTGTTCTAGCTTATCCATTGCACAATCACTCCAAAGTTTTGAGACCTTTGCTACCTTCGAGCTGTCTCTGTCATCCATTCAATCAATGGAGACAACCGATCGGGCATCACTGATTCGTCAATTTGTATGGTGTGAAGCCGATCTCTCTCCTCAATTGTAATTTGGTAGTGAAAGCGATCGGGCTGCGGGGCTGCGATCGTTGTCGGTAAATTAAAAAAATCTGCCGCTTCTACCATTTGACAGACTTGATTGGCTTCAGTCGGTGACAGAGTTTCAGTATCGATTGAAGTGGTCATGATTAGACCTGCAAATCCGCCCGATCGCTCAAAAGAGATTTTCATAAGAGTTGTGGGATTTGAAGTGAAGAGTCAACATGATGCAACTCCTCACTTCTTATATTTGGACTAAACGTCAAACGACTCCAACTGTTCTCCAGGCAGTTCGGACGGCTTGTTGTTCGGTGCTGTTTGCGCCATAGAGTTCGCCAGCGATCGCGCTCATCGTGGCTGCTGCCGTTCTAAAAGTGGCTCTGGGTCTCAGTCTTTCGGTCAGCGCAATGTACCAGATTCTTCCGGCTTTCTCCCAGGCATAGCCCCCGATCGCCGTTGCCGTCAGATAAAACGCCCGATTGGGAATACCCGAATTGATATGAACACCGCCATTGTCAGCCGTTCCGGTATATATATTTCTGAAGTCAGCAGGCTGAGGATCTTTACCAATCACCCGATCGTCATAGGCCGTACCAGGAGCCTTCATCGATCGAATGCCTGCACCATTAACTTTGGGAGTAAACAACCCTTCTCCAATGATCCAATTTGATTGATCGGCCGTTTGGTTGAGAACTCGCTGTTTGATCAAAATGCCAAACACATCTGAAAAGGATTCGTTCAAGGCTCCGGATTGTCCTCGATACGTTAGATTTGCTTCATTTTGAGTGACACCATGCGTCAGTTCATGACCAATCACATCAATCGATTTGGTGAAGCGATCGAATAATTCCCCATCCCCATCGCCATAGACCATCTGGCTCCCATTCCAAAAAGCGTTGTCATACTTCTGACCATAGTGAACCGTCGAATCGAGACGCATTCCCAGCCCGTCGATCGAATTGCGCTGAAACACTTCGGCATAGAAGTCATAAGTCGCGCCCGACCCATCGTAAGCCTCATCCACTGCCAAATCGCCCGTCGCCGGATCGCCCTCACTGCGTACCAACGTTCCGGGCAAATCTGTTAAATTTTTGGCATCAAAAATCGTCCGCCGCTTTACCCCTACCGGAGCCATCAATCGAATGCCACCCACCGCTTCACGCCTGCCCCGAAACTGCTCTGACGCTCTTAATGTTTCTAAAGCCCATTCGCGCTGAGTTGGAGTGCCATTGAGAATCACACGATCGGTAACATAGGGCGGCAAGATACAGCAAATCGGGCAGCGGCAAAGGTGCCGCAGGTTCTTAGTTTCCTTCCGCGTATCCTTTCTCTGCATAATAATGTAAATGCACTCCTAATGTTTAGAACACCAAAACTTCAGGAACCCGGAAGTATTCTATCCTCACTCCTCACTCCTTACTCCTCACTCCTCACGTCTCACTCCTTCTTCTTTGTTACAAAACTTATACCTCTTCTCAGACAGTTTCCAGATAGCTTTATGATGCTCTGATAAACGTAGAGAATGGTTCTTCACACTTTTTAATAAATCAGTCTTTGAACCCGAAACGTTTTAATCTAAAAATGAGCGTGGTTGACCCTGGGTAGTCGTTTGATTCGATAGATTCTATTGCCCAAACTAGAACAAAAGTTCTACGATAAACGGGTAATAGTCCGTGCCAGGTGACACTCTGGTCAGATTTAATACAGTAACGATCCGTAAACGGGAGCTTTAGTATCCGATGAGTGTTAAGGCAAGTGGTGGAAGCTCAGTTGCACGCCCGCAACTTTACCAAACAGTCCCAGTCGCAACAATTTCTCAAGCCGAGCAGCAAGACCGCTTCTTGGGCCGAGGTGAGCTAGACGAATTGGCTCGCTACTTTGTCTCTGGAGCAAAACGCTTGGAGATCGCCGAGTTGTTGACCCGTAGCTCAGAGCTGATTGTGTCTCGGGCCGCCAATCGCATCTTTACAGGTGGCTCTCCGATGGCCTTTTTAGAAAAGCCTGCCGAAGAGCCTGTGATGAGCCTGGCTGGCACCGTCATGGACACCGCAGAAAACATGAAGTTGGGAACCGCAACCTATGCGGGTGGAAACAGCAACGGTATTTTAGACGGGCTACGGGCCCTGTTTTTGACACCGAGTAGCGGCCCGATTCCGGCAAACTTCCGACCAATCAACGTTGCACGATATGGCCCGAGCAATATGGCCAAATCGCTGCGTGACTTGAGTTGGTTTTTGCGCTACACCACCTATGCGATCGTCGCAGGCGACCCCAACATCATCTCGGTCAACGTGCGAGGCTTGCGCGAAATTATCGAGAATGCTTGCTCTGGAGAAGCGACGATCGTGGCTCTCCAAGAGATGAAAGCCGCCTCGGTCAACTACTTCCGCAACGATGCCGAAGCTTCCGAAATCGTCGCTCAATACTTCGATGTGCTGATTGGCGAATTCAAAGCGCCCACCCCTTCGACCAAGCTCCGTCAGCGCTCTTCTAACGATCAGCAAGGTCTACAGCTTCCTCAAATCTACGCCAATGCTGCCGAGCGTCGCCCCAAATATGCGATGAAGCCGGGGTTGGGGTCATCTGAGAAGAACGACGTGATCAAAGCGGCCTATCGTCAGATTTTTGAGCGAGACATCACGCGCGCCTATTCACTCTCCATCTCAGATCTGGAGTCCAAGGTTAAAAACGGCGATATCTCCATGAAGGAGTTTGTGCGTCGTTTGGCGAAGTCTCCCCTCTACCGCAAAAATTTCTACGACCCATACATCAACAGTCGTGCCCTGGAGTTGGCATTCCGTCACATTTTGGGTCGAGGGCCAAGCAGCCGTGAAGAAGTGCAGAAATACTTCTCGATCGTCTCGACAGGTGGCTTGCCTGCGTTGGTAGACGCGCTGGTTGACTCTAAAGAATACAGCGACTACTTTGGCGAAGAAACCGTCCCTTATCTGCGGGGTCTGGGTCAAGAAGCGCAAGAATGCCGCAACTGGGGCCCTCAACAAGATCTGTTTAACTACAGTGCGCCCTTCCGCAAGGTGCCTCAGTTCTTGGTGACGTTTGCCTCCTACGACAGACCGCTGCCTGATCAGCACGTTTATGGTTCTGGCAACGATCCGCTAGAAATCCAGTTTGGCGCTATCTTCCCCAAAGAAACTCGCAATCCCAGCGCTCGTCCGGCTCCTTTTGGCAAAGACACTCGGCGGATTTTGATCAACCGTGGGGCTGGCATCAACAACCAACTCAGCAACCCGTCTGCTAGAGGAGAAGCTCCCGGTACCTTGGGGCCCAAAGTGTTCAAGCTGGATCAATTGCCCAGCTACACAGGCACCTTTGCCAAGAAGGGCAGTCCGACGAAAGGCATCAGCGTTAAGTTTTCAGAAAGTTCAACTCAAGCCGTGATTCGTGCAGCTTATCTGCAAGTCTTTGGACGAGCGGTTTACGACGGTCAGCGGCTCAAAGTTGACGAAATCAAGCTAGAAAACGGCGAGATTCCAGTGCGCGAGTTTATTCGTCGGCTGGCCAAATCGAACCTCTTCCGCAGCTTGTACTGGACGAGTCTCTACGTTACTAAGTCGGTTGAGTACATCCACCGTCGCCTGTTGGGTCGTCCTACTTATGGTCGTCAAGAGATCAACAAGTACTTTGACATTTGCTCCAAAAAAGGCTTCTATGCGCTGATTGATGCAATTCTAGATAGCCCTGAGTACAACGAAACCTTTGGCGAAGATACCGTTCCTTATGAGCGCTATTTGACCCCGGCTGGGTTGTCACTGCGATCGACTCGTGTTGGCTCGATCGGCGACACAGGTGCAAAAGCTGTCAAAGAAGAAACGCCTCGCTTTGTGGAACTGGGCGCTGTCACAGATATGCGTACGGAACCCGATGTGCAGTTCCGCATCAATCAAGGGGTCAGCAAGAAGCGCGAGCAAACCAAGGTCTTTAAGCTCACCAACCTCAACGACAAGTCGAACTTGAACGTGATTACAGGGGCTGCTTATCGTCAGATTTTTGAGCGGGATATTGCACCCTACATCGTCAAAAACGAGTTTTCTGTCTTGGAGAGCAAGCTCGGCAACGGTGAAATCAGTCTCAAGGAATTCATTGAAGCCTTGGGTACTTCCAGCCTGTACATCAAGGAGTTCTACACGCCTTATCCCAACACCAAAGTGATTGAGCTAGGAACTAAGCACTTCCTGGGTCGTGCACCCTTGGATCAGCCCGAAATCCGCAAGTACAACCAAATTTTGGCGACTCAAGGATTGAAAGGCTTTATCAACGCGATGGTGAGCAGTGCTGAGTATGGAGAAGCCTTTGGCGAGGATGTCGTTCCTTACAACCGCTTCCTGACGCTCCCGGCGGCTAACTTCCCCAACAGCCAAACGCTGTACAACAAGCTGACCAAGCAAGACAAGAAGGTGGAAATCCCTAGTTTTGCCACCCTCAAGCCGCGCATGGATGCTGCCAAGATGCCGATGACGGGCAAAGCGATCGCCGATCTGGCCGCTCAAGCACGTCAGATGGATATGAGCAAGCCCCGATTTATGGAACTGGGTCGATCATTCTCCAATGGCAGCGGTCAATCGGTCGAAGTGGGAGTCGGTACGTCTCGTCGCAAACCTGCCCGCATCTTCCGAATGAATCTGGGCATGGGTCAAGGCGAAATCGAACTGGTGATGAACGCCATCTACTGTCAAGTACTGGATGTGTTTAGCGGTCAGGTGCCGCGCGAATTCCGGCGATCGGACTTAGAAAGTAAGCTGCGGAATAGCGAGATCTCGGTGCGCGAGTTTGTCAAGACGCTGGCGAGTTCTGAGATTTATCGTCGTCGCTTCTACACGCCGTATCCGAATACGAAGGCGATCGAGTTCTTGTTCCGTCATCTGTTGGGTCGTGCCCCGGCGACTCAGGCTGAGATTCGTCAATACAACAAGCTGTTGGCTGATAAGGGTCTCAAGGCTGCGGTTGAGGCGATGGTCGATAGTGCTGAGTATGCTCGTTACTTTGGTGAAGATGTGGTGCCTTACAAGCGTTTCCCTTCGCTGCCTGCGGGTAACTATTTAGGGAGCGTCCAGGCTGAGGCTGATCTGGTGAAACAGTCGTGGTCTGATCTGTCGCCCTCATATCTGACGGGTCGCAGCTAGAACGTTTGTTGATTAATTAAAAGGCCCCTCGATCGTATTGAGCGATCGGGGGCTTTTTGTTGAAACTTGATAGTCGCGGTTTTGACCGCCAGATTTTTCTTGGAAAGTTGTATGATTCACCCGAAGTCTTCATCCTGTTTTTGTGCTAATTCCGCAAATTGTCCTTGATACAAATGTCATCGTTTCAGGTCTGCGTTCTCGACGGGGCAGCGCTTTTCAGCTACTAACACTAGTTGGAATGGGAAAGTTCGAGATTCACCTTTCGATTCCGTTGGTTTTAGAATATCAGGAGGTATTGTCAAGAGAGTTATCAAATTTGTATGTCAGCGCGACAGATATTGAAGACTTCATCAAGTTTCACTGTTCAGTTGCTATGAGGCATCAAATCTTCTTTCTTTGGCGACCTTACCTACCCGACCCGAAAGACGATATGGTGCTGGAACTGGCAGTTGCAGCCGGATGTGATAGCGTAGTGACATACAACACTCGTGACTTTGTTGGAATTGAGAAGTTTGGAATCAGAGCGATTTTGCCTGCGGAGTTTTTGAAAGAAATTGGAGCGTTGCCATGAGTCATTTGAATGTTCAGCTTCCTGACTCTTTATACAAAAATCTGCAAGTTTTGGCAGAGCAAGATGGCATTTCAGTAGACCAATTTATTGCGACGGCTGTTGCAGAGAAGATCGCTGCGTTGACGACCGAGACGTATTTAGAAGCGTTGGCAAAACGAGGCAGCCGAGATAAGTATGAGGCAGTGTTGGCGAAAGTGCCCGATGTTGAACCGGAATCTTACGACCAGTTGCCGACAGGCTAACATTTGAATTCGTAGATTTGTATGAAAATTTTCTGTGGCTAACTCAAAAGTGGCAGGGGTGCGATCGAGTGCTGCGCTTAAGGGGAAGCAATTTATTACGAGAAGACATCTGTATATGGGCACCTTATGTAGGAATGTCTACAGAGTGCAGTAAAGCATGAATTACCGTAGCGCGATTTTTTTATCTGAGCTGTCGGAGCGAGAAAAAGTTTGGAGTAAGCATAAGAAAACTAGTGATATTCTTGCTAAACATTACGTAGGCAGTCCATTTAGCGGTTATTCTCAAAGAATTATAAGTTGTGGAGAATCTTTGGATTTTCAGGTTGTTTCTGAAGAACTAAAGTTAAGTAATGCCAGATTTTGTCGAGTTCGGCACTGCTCAATATGCCAATGGCGACGTTCCCTAAAGTGGAAAGCAAAAGCTTACAAAAGCATTCCTTCAGTCATACACGATTTTCCTACTCATCGGTGGTTATTTCTAACCCTAACAGTGAAAAATTGCTTAATCGAGGACTTGCGAAGCACACTAACCTGGATGCATGAATCTTTCAAGCGACTCACTAAGCTCAAGACATGGTGTGCAACAGGATGGATTAAATCCGCTGAAGTCACCAGAGGACAGGATGGATTAGCTCATCCTCACTTCCACTGTTTATTAATGGTGCCACCATCTTACTTTTCAGGAGGTAGATACTTGTCTCAAAAAAAGTGGGGACAACTATGGCAGCAGTCATTGAGAGTGGACTACACACCCGTAGTCGATATAAGAGCAATTAAGAAAACTGACAGTCCATCTATGCTCGTTCCCGAACTTCTGAAATATCAGACGAAAGGGAGCGACTTAACTGAAGATCGAGAATGGCTGTTGGAATTGACAGGACAACTACACAAAACAAGAGCGATCGCCACCGGAGGAGTACTGTGCAAATACATGAGAGACTCAAAGAAAGAATCCGAAGACTTAGAGAGTGACAAGTCTGATGATGCTTCACAAAGCAGTTTACGCTTCAGGTGGAACAGTGGAGCGAGGCAATACAATCTTGAATCATGAGTCGTAACTGAGCATCACAGAAATGTGATTGGAACCTTATGGACAGGTCGATTGACGCGACATAGATACTCAATTTTTAGAAACAGCTTGCCATTTAATCATGAGTCGTAACTGAGCATCACAGAAATGTGATTGGAACCTTATGGACAGGTCGATTGACGCGACATAGATACTCAATTTTTAGAAACAGCTTGCCATTTTCTACCACGTAAGACGACCTAACCAGGGGCTTGCCAGATTTATCACTCAACAGTAAGGGATATGCAATTAAATAAAGTACCAGTTACGTTGGGCAGATTGTAATGTCCTA
>NZ_JBJPHT010000084.1:0-15797 GCF_052939475.1 Phormidesmis sp. 146-20 | reverse complement strand
GTAGTTCATTAGATCTCAACTTCTGACCTTTGACACAATTTATTTTACAATCCCGCGAAAGGCGTTCGAGACACGATCTCGCAACTGCAAACCGAGTTTGACCAACGCAAAGAAGGCATTCAATTTGCCTATCACTACGATGAAAGCCAGTACATCAATCAATCTGTTGGATTTGTGGTAGAAAGCATCATCAGCGGTGCCGTTCTCGCAACCATTGTATTGATTTTATTTCTAGGATCAATTCGGACGGTTGCTGTAATTATGTTAACGCTTCCGGTTGCCTCCATCATGGTCTTCGTTGTGATGTCATTGCTACGGCGCACGCTGAATATCATTAGTTTGGCAGGGCTTGCGTTTGCCATTGGCATGGTGGTTGATAATGCGATCGTCATTCTCGAAAACATTTTTACTCACATGCAGCAGGGTAAACCTGCGATGAGAGCCGCGATCGATGGAACGCAAGAAGTCTGGAGCGCAATGCTAGGATCGACCCTCAGTAACGTGGTGGTCTTTGTTCCGCTGATCCTGGTTACGGGTGAAGCGGGTCAGCTTTTTGCAGACATGGCGATCGTGTTGTCCTGTTCAACTCTATTTTCATTGTTTATCGCCTTCACACTCGTTCCGATGTTGTCAGGACTTTTTCTCAACGAGACTGAAGCAAGACGAGTGTTAAGTAATCAATCGGCTTCACCTAATCCGCGAAGAAGCATTTTCGGCCGCATCGAACAGGCAGTTTTTCTCACGTCTGCCATCTTTCGACATCTTCAAGGCAAGCTGGAATCTTTTGTGGCATCGACAGTCAGTTGGTCGATCGGGCGTAGACGAGTCGGTCGTCGATTGTTGATGCTTTCGATTCCAGTTGGGTTGTTGATCACGAGTATTTTTCTGTTGCCTGCGATGGACTATTTGCCAGAAGGAAATCGTAACTTAGTTGTTTGGCGAGCAGAGCCACTACCAGGGACTAGCATTCCTGAAGCGATCGAGCAGTCACGTCCGGTGCAAGACTTTCTGCGATCGCAGCCAGAAATCGAGCGCGTCTTATACGTCGATCGACCAGGCGTTCGAGCCGTCACTGCAATTCTCAAGCCCCAGTTTGCGACCACTCAGGGACTTGCTGACATGATTGAGCGAATGCGGCGAGCCAGCCAAAATTTTGCAGGCTATCGGTTTCTCGTTCCCACGCGGTTTTCTATTTTCCGTGACCCAGGGAAGGAGTTTGAAATTGATATCATCGGGGCTGATCTAGACCAACTTAGTAATATCGATCGAGAGATTTCAGGCAAGATTCGGGCCATGAGTGGCGTTAGAAATATTCGATCAAATTTTGTCATGGGAGCAGGTGAGTTACAGGTCATCCCAAATCGCGAACGTTTGGCAGAAACAGGACTGTCAGAAGCCGAACTCGGTAGCTTGGTCGAAGCTGCGCTCGGCGGTCGCCTGGCATCTGAGTTTCTGGATGGAAAAGAGGAGTTGGATATTTCGGTGGAGTTGCAAAATACGTCCGTCCAAACGCCTGAGCAATTGCGACAACTTCCGATATTCGGGCGAGGTGGACGACAGGTGCAACTTTCTGATGTTGCCGAAGTACAAGAAACTACCGGAGCCGATGTGATTAACCATGTCGATTTGGAGCGATCGATTACTCTGACGGCTTCTCTAGCGGCGGATGCTCCCCTGGGTGAGATTGTCGATCGCGTAGAGCAAGAAATTTTAATTCCGCTGCGATCGAGTCTGCCAGCAGGCTATCGAGTCGAGTTAGCAGGGTCTGCTGATTTATTGGCGCAGACGATTACTCAGTTAGCATCGGCATTTGTATTATCCATCTTGGTCACTTACTTGTTGCTAGTTGCGTTGTATCGTTCGTTTCTCTATCCATTGGTGATTATGGCAACGGTTCCGATGGGAATGAGTGGTGCCTTGTTGAGCTTAGTGATTGCTAACCAGGTTTTTCGATTGAATGTTCCGTTAGACATGATTACTGCGTTGGGATTTTTGATTTTGACAGGCGTTGTTGTCAATAACTCCATTTTGCTGGTCGATCGGGCTTTGCAACTCCAGCAAGAGGGAGAAGACTACGATGCCTCTCTGTACAACGCGACAAAAGATCGTCTTAGAGCCATCTTTATGTCATCAGGAACGAGTGTCCTGGGAATGTTGCCGCTGGCAGTCCTTCCGGGACAGGGATCTGAACTCTATCAAGGTTTAGGAATTGTCCTCACAGGTGGATTAGCATTTTCTACAATTCTGACTCCAACAGTCGTTCCAGCACTGATGGGGCTTTTGCGCGACATCACTCAGCGCAAATCTACGCTGCAATCTGCCAAACCGACTACTCAGCAAACCAGCTCACGCTAATTCTTCGAGAGGTCTCAATGGAACTTATTCAATCGATCAAACCCAGGATGAACTCTGCATTCAAACGCTTAATGTCCGTTCATTGGTGGATGGCTGCGCTGTATTTGATTCTATTCGTTACAGGAACGTTTATGTCACAACTGGATCGATCAGTCTCATTCCGAGGTGCATTCTATGACTTCCATAAATCGATGGGGGTGTTGTCGATGGCGTTTCTAACTTGGCGAATTTTCTTGTTGCTACAAGTATCGTGGAGAAAGTATGCGAAGCGATCGCCAAAATTTACGGTTGCCTGGTTTAAGACTGTAGTACTTCACACAAGCTTGTATGTCTTTATGTGGGGTGTTCCGATCAGTGGATATTTTTTCTCTAATTCTTTTAGAGCCAGAAACGTCAAGCTTTTTGGATTAGTCTTACCAGATTTCTTCCCAGAAGACAACGCACTGGTAGAAGTCGGGCGGAGTCTACATTTTTGGTTGTCTTATACATTTCTGGCATTTGTGGTGCTGCATACGATCGAGCAACAAAAAGTGGTTCGTGCAAATTGTCGCAGATTCAATCATTTCTTAAGATCCTTGAGGAAGACGGCATAGGCTGTAACTTATGGACTCCCCTCGAAATGTGTTCTCCCAACTAACCACATGATTGATAAGATCACACCAACAAACTGCAACACAAGCCTCATGCCAACGTTTCCTGCATGGTACCGAGTCATCGCTGGAGTTCGCCTCAGATTGTTAGTCTGGTATTCTCTTCTGACCGTCGGAACCGCACTGATTTTGCTACAAGCCACGCGCCAAATCTTCTGTCACAGTCTTCAAACTCGTTCAGAAGAAGCACTCAGCCAACGGGTTGAGCAATTTGAGCTAATGGTTGAAAGAAATCGGCTCGAAGGTGAGCAATCTGCAAAGACACTGCCTGCTTTGTTCGATCGCTTGCTTTCAAATTATGCGCCAACTCGCAATGAGTACATTGTGATGCTTATTGGGGATCAGATTTATAAAACCAGTTCGCCCTTACCCAAAAATTTTATACCGCGTGAAATCATCCAAACTTGGAAGCAAGATGGTTTATCCTCCTACGGCAGCCTATCGACTTCAAATCAGAAAATCAACTACGCGGTAGAACCCATCACACTCGGTGACGAAACGGCTTACATCGTCGCGATTCACGATGCCTCTGCGGGATTTCAGGCGATTGATCGCGCGATCGCACTCGTTACTCAGGTTGCGCTGATCACGTTAGCGCTCTGTCTTACTTTGGCATGGATTATGACCGGAAAGATTTTAGCACCCCTCAAACTTCTAACTACCACCGCCCAATCGATCACAGAATCTGACATGACCCAACGCATCTCAATCCACGGGCGCAACGAGATTGCCGAACTAGGTGATACCTTTAATGAAATGCTCGATCGCTTGCAACTTGCCTTCGACAGCCAAAAAGAATTTCTCAAAGATGCCAGTCACGAATTGCGGACTCCTATTACCGTGATCCAAGGGCATTTAGAAATGCTGAAGTATTCGCCTGATCAGCAAGAAACAACCATCACACTACTGATGGACGAACTCGATCGCATGTCTCGACTGGTGAACGATCTCCTGATTCTCGCCAAAGCAGATCATCCCGATTTTCTCCATCCCAGAGCTGAAGAATTAGACTGGATGACCGAAGAAATCTACCTCAAAGCTCGATCGCTTGCCGTTCGCAATTGGCGGCTAGAAGCCAAAGGGTTGAGTCCGATCACGGTCGATCGTCAGCGCCTCACCCAAGCCATGATGAACTTGATTCAAAATGCCATCCGTCATACTCAAGCAGGCGATACAATCACCCTGGGTTCGTCAATCAAGGGAAAATATGCCTATCTATGGGTTCGCGACACGGGTGAAGGCATTGCTCCCGAAAACCAAACTCGTATTTTTGAGCGATTTGCACGAGCAACTAAACAAGATGTCACGGTTGAAGGACATGGGTTGGGACTCGCGATCGTCAGCGCAATTATCCGCGCTCACCAAGGCTGGGTCGAGCTAGAAAGCTATCCGGGTCAAGGCTCTACTTTTATGCTTGTGATGCCTCTTCACTCTCTAGATACCGATGAGCAGGATACTAATCGCCGAGGACAATCTTCGCATCTGCGCCTTTTTGGAAACCGGACTTCAGGCACACGGGTTTAACTTAACGATCGTCCATACAGGAAAACAGGCAACCCAAATTGCTCAAAGCGGCGATTTTTATCTCTTCATTCTAGATTTGGGATTACCCGATCTGGATGGACTGGAGGTCTTAGCCACCATCCGAGGACAGGGTGAGACATTACCGATCATCGTGCTAACCGCTCGTGATGGACTAGACGATATCTTAGCTGGGTTGAATGGTGGAGCGAGAGATTTAAAAGGTATGCAGCAAGAAGACTCAATTAGTTTGTGGCTTGCTCAATCTAGACTCCTATAACTGCCGCCAGTTCTCGGTCTGTAGCCCAGGGATTCGATCAAATTCTCGCTGGTTCGCAGTGACCATGAGGAGATTATATTGTAGAGCAGTTGCAGCAATTAACACATCGTAAGCGCCGATCGGCTGTCCCTGAGTTTTGAGAACGGCACGAACTTGAGCCGCCTGTTCAGCTTCTGCTGTGTTGAAGGGGAGAACCGTTACAGAGGCAAGAAAACTGGCGATTGTCGGTTCAATTTTCTGAGCGCGTTGAGGATTATTTAGCAAGCCGTAACGTAATTCCATGACAGTAATGACTGAAACCGCACTATCGGCAGGCGGTGTTCGCTTGAGTCGGGTTTGAGTGCCGGGTTCGCCTTTGATGAAATCGCTGATGACGCAGGTATCGAGTAAGTATCGCATCAGAATAACTCCGGCTCACAGGGAGGGAGGAGTTCATCCCGGTAAGACTCAAAAGCAGGGAAGTCAGGTGAGCCACTGTAGGATAAGACGGCATCTGGCCACTGGGAAACGATCGTAGGCGTGGGTTGGGTTAGCTGGCGTAAAGCCTGAATAATCAGGGTTTGAAGTGGAACGTTGGATTGAGCCGCTTGACGGATCAAGTCTTGTTCGAGGTCTTGAGGAAGGTCGATCGTGATTTGCATAATATAAACTCTTGCATTGATCTTTAGTTAGTCTGTTTCTTTAGTTTTTGCTCAACTTGAGGAGGGGATGGATTACGGTTAAACAACAAATTCTTGATTTCGTCGTTGAATACTCCACTAGCAGCTACGGAGATTAGTGCAACAATGACAGCTACAGTTATCGAAAGCCAAAATTTCCAGTCAAACCCTGTTTTGTCATCAGGACGATTATTATCTCCCGTATTAATTCCTCTAATATTTTTTGATTTTGAAATATGAATACTTTTATCAATCTTAGGGTCATCTTTCATTTTCTGTGTTCTCCGATCTATTGTGTCAAGCTTATTGGATAAATCTGAATTAGAAGGTTCTTGGGCTAGGACTAGCTGAAAAACCTCTTCTGGTGTGGGTGGTTTCCAAGTTCTACGCCGCATGTTCTTCTGAGCATTGAGAAACGTTTTTTTGAGCCATACCAGGCTGGGTAGTTTTTGAATAAGACGTTGAATTTCATCACACGCCTGAAGAGTTCCTCTTTCTTTTAGTTGTGATAAAGTAATATCTCTTAGCCTAGCCATACAGTCTCTAACTGTTACATCGTGGGCACCTATATCATTGCTGTAGTCTGAATCTTCGCCATAAGGATATTGATGAACCAGCCAAAGATATAGGTCAGCTAATTGCGTCTCAGTCAAATTCGACTGAATGCCATCTGAGTAACGGTAGGCATCTGATTCGAGGACTATGCGCCCAAATGATAAGTCTTGCTGAATTAGCGACCAAATAAATAACCAACTAGATGGATCTGAATCTTTGACCAGTACTCTAGAGGCACCCAGAGCTTTTTCACGCTCATTCTCCTCTAATGGCAACGGCAAAGAAATTAAGGACTTTGTGAAATCTCTAGCCTCAGCTAACCCTTGTTCTAGAAGCTTTTCAAGTAACTGCTCAATACATTTGGGTTTCAGTGAAGAATCTTTAGCCTTTTCTAGTAAAGTTAATTTTAGTCGTTGATCCCAGCACTTATCAAAGCGCGTGATTGCAAATATGCATCCATATGTTTGATTCTCTTTATCAATTAACTTTATCAGTGTATTGATAGACTCTTGGGGAGCTTTGAGATAGGCATATTTGACTATTTCCAGATAGGAATCATCATTTTGATTAGTATTGGGAGCAGCAATAATGATAGGTGCCCATTTTTTCCATATTTCAGGTAAGAGAGTAGCTAAGAAATCTGGGCTTTCTTTCAAAAGTAACTGCAAAGCCCTGCAACCTGCTATTGCTGGTCGATTATAGGAGTTTGTCCCTATCCATTCGTAAGCTATGTCATTTTGTTGCTGAACATACTTTTTTGCAATCTCGATAATTCTCTTTTGAGTAGCTTCCTCAGCTTCTTGCCATCCAGGTAGTTTAGTAAGATCTAATTCGGAATCATCACCGTAGTATTCACTGTCAGGCTTGAGAGTCATTTCCCTATTCAGCAGCCACCAAACCAATAGATCACCATTTTCCAACTGTCCTAAAAACAGAGCAACTCTTTCTCTAGGAGAGGGTTCTAGTGATCGTTTTTTTCGCTCACGATTATTCCACTTCTGATACTCTAAATACTCTATCTCTCCAAGATAAAAATCAAATTCTTTCCGCAAGATTTTATTTTCACACGCAGCTTTGATAATTAAATCAACTACTTGAGCATTTTTTTGATTAAATGTCCATCTGATTAAGCATGACCATTTTTTCTGTTCCTTCTCATGTGGAGAATTGGATAGTTCATTTAGCATCCAAAAAGTATCTTTCTCAAAAAGCATTTGCTCTGTGGAAGAACCTAGTAAAAAAGAGAGATCATTATCAGAATCAGTGACTAGATTCAATATTTCTTTCAAGAGTTTTCGTCTCTTACTATCTTCATTTAGAAGAGCCAACTCGAATTTCTGCTGTTGCTCTAGGTCTGCGGTTATCAGTCTTTCATGCTGTTCCCACTGAACAAATGCAATTTTCGCGAAAATTTTGGATAAAGGTTGATCTTCAAGATGCTTCCAAGCCTCAACAAGAATAGCATTTCCTAAATGCTCAAAGGGATGTCCGAAGCATCGAACACTTTGCTTTTCAAGCCAGCTGAGGGCAACTACTAAATCATCTGGCTGAAGTTTTGACGCTAGCTCACTATCAATAAACCTATGGTACGAACCAAAGAAATTTTTCTTTTTAGGTGAGGTAAGAGCATTTAATAATTTCTCTGCTGTTAAGTGATCTGACCAGAGCGCTCGCAACGCATAACCTTTAAGCTGATCATCTTCATCCTCTGGAAATTGTCCAATAGCTAGAGGCATCAGCTTTAATCTTGTGTCTACATCACCAACAGAACAAATAGATCTCGCTGCACTCACTCTCAAGTAAATTGATTGTGATGAATCAAGAGCAAGATTCACTAGTTCTTCCTGAAGCTCAGATACTTCGCAGACTTCAGCAATGTCAATCGATAGACTTCGTGCATCAATCTGTTTGCCAGAGTTACAGATATAGGGGTGCAGTTGAGCAGGCAACCCAGGATGACTCAATTTTGAATATTGGTGATAGTTATCTTTGCTTCTATCAAACAGCCTTTCCTGCTCATATTGTGCCAATAGGTTATTAACAATTGATGATCTAACATCTGCATCAGTAGGTACATCACTTCGTAACAGAACGTCTGGATCAGACTTAATGATTTCTTCAAGGACATCGCCCCTCATGCTGGCTAGCCACGCAGCAGTCTCATGAAGCTGTGGAATCAGTTTATGCTCAGGATCTTCGGCTGAAAAGATTAGTTGCTTTACTTGAGTTAGAGGCAGTTTATGTTGCTCCAAGTACCACGCTGCCAGAAACTCAGCATAAGTTTGATGTGCCCACCCCATTCGATTTGAGCCACGAGACGAAAATAGTCCGCTATCTAGCACTTCTCGAATCGCTGCTTCAGTTACCTCAACTTCTTTGTGGTTAGAAACTTCATTTCCCAAAATTATCTGTCGGATTAGTACATCTTCTGCTGGCACTTCTCCTTGATCAATACCAGTCCAGACTGCAAATCGATTCGCAAAAACTGTGACCGCTGCAATTCGAGCCGCCACAATCAGCCGCTGGTCTGACTCCAAACCATTCCTAATAGTTCTTCCCTGGCGACTTGGATTAACCTCTTCGCCTAATAACCTACAACCCTTTAAATACAGACTGCACAAGGTTTGGTCTGAAGAGAAGTGACCATCTTGGTGCTTATAAATGTTAAGGAGAAATCTCAGTGTGACTGGCTTGATAGCCA
This sequence comes from Phormidesmis sp. 146-20, assembly GCF_052939475.1. Taxonomy (NCBI): domain Bacteria; kingdom Bacillati; phylum Cyanobacteriota; class Cyanophyceae; order Leptolyngbyales; family Leptolyngbyaceae; genus Phormidesmis; species Phormidesmis sp. 146-20. Next base: position 7,076 of record NZ_JBJPHT010000084.1, on the reverse strand, counting down.
AAGGAACAAGTTTTTTGTCCCAGACTTCTGATAAGAAACTTTGAGGTTCGATCCCCTCGATCGTAGCAGCAGTTTCTACATCTGCATATCGAAGTGGGGCTAGTTCATAGATCGCCAAACCGTCTTTCCATAGTTCTTTCAGCCCTTCCTCTAAAACCTGGGGAAAAACAGCAGTTCGACAAACAATACGCAGGTAAAGACGATTGAGCTTATCGCGGTATTTCCTCTTCCTAAATTCATCAACCAATTGTGTTGCTAGATTTTGGGTGTCCAGTAACCCTTCATCTAAACTGTCCAAAAATAAATAAAGGCGATGTTCTCCATTAATCCAGTCGATAAAATCTTGATCTGGAATCAGATCGATTGCCAAACTGCTACATGAACGAAGATTAAGTTCTAAGGGCGAATGAGATAGATTGAGTTTTCCTTGTGTATGCTTTATCAGGTTTTTCATCTCTTGGGATTTGCCAATACCTGGCTCTCCCAGTAAAACGAGGCATGGGATGTCAGCGATCGCCTCAAAACTAACAAGGTCAGGATTAAAGTATTTTTTTCCGTACTCTGAATCTGGATCGACCAGATAGCCGCCGCGATCGCTGAGACTAATTTGTGCGGTTCGGGGACACCAAAATCGTTTCCAATCGAAAATCAGCTTTGACATACCTAGTAGATTCGAGGGCGAAAACTCTTGTTTTAGGATAACCTCATTCAGAAATCCCAGTGGTGAAAGCTACAACATGCCCTTCCAAAGGTCAGTAGAACAAGCGAACTCTGGTTAAGAGCAAAATAAACATCACCACCGTAAGCAGACGGTGTAAGAGGGACACGTATGGCTCAAGAAGTGAGTTATTAGAGCGAGAGAGTGAGACTTGGAGAGTTGCCTGGATTTCAACTTACGAGAAGTGGCAAACCCTTTGGAACGCAAGAGTTGAATTTCAAGGGGGCATTGATTCTTTCATTGTTCACCGTCAAGATATTGACCATCTAGAATATCAGTGGCAAGAAGTGTGGAGACTGCAAGGGACGCAGTATGTCAAGGTGGAAACGACTCCATAACAGTTGGAAAAGTTGGACTTATTGTTGTGATTCCTCTTCACTCCCTAGATACCGATGAGCAGGATACTAATCGCCGAGGACAATCTTCGCATCTGCGCCTTTTTGGAAACCGGACTTCAGGCACACGGGTTTAACTTAACGATCGTCCATACAGGAAAACAGGCAACCCAAATTGCTCAAAGCGGCGATTTTTATCTCTTCATTCTAGATTTGGGATTACCCGATCTGGATGGACTGGAGGTCTTAGCCACCATCCGAGGACAGGGTGAGACATTACCGATCATCGTGCTAACCGCTCGTGATGGACTAGACGATACTTTAGCGGGGTTGAATGGTGGAGCGGATGACTATGTTACCAAGCCGTTTCGGTTTGAAGAATTGCTGGCGCGGGTGCGCGTTCAGCTACGCAATCGTCAAGTTCCACGCATTAAGGAAGAAGGAATTCTCAAAATTGGAACGATGATGCTGAACCTTTTGACGCGACAAGCGTGGGTCAGCGATCGAGCGGTCGATCTCTCAGCACGAGAATTTTTGTTAGCAGAAGTCTTTCTTCGCCATCCAGGACAAGTTCTGACTCGTGAACAGCTACTCGATCGGATTTGGGGCTATGACTATGATCCTGGCACCAATATTGTGAATGTCTATGTGGGACACTTACGCAAAAAGCTAGGCGAGGAATGTATTGAAACGGTGCGGGGCATCGGGTATCGCTTTCGGATTTAGCACACAATTTGAGTTAGAACTGGAGCAATTATCTGAGCGTGAGGAATTGCCTTGTTGTGATACAACTCCCCTAGTTTAGAAACTGCATCTAAACGCTCTTCTGGTTTCTTGGTTTAATCTTGAATAACTTTCAGTAAAGCGCTGGCTATAGAGTTCTGTATCTCTTTCAATACATCAGGTCTAAGTTTGTTTGTCTCTAAAGATTCAAACGCTTGAATACGAAAATCTGTGTCGTCATCGGAGTTCTCAGCGATCGCTAAGATTGCACCGTTAAGTTTTCTTTCTAAAGAGGTTGGGTTAATGCCACCTGGAATGAGATTTGATTTATCACGAGCAAAACGCTGCAAGTTAGAGAGGGCAGAACCTCGTGCCAATCTATCCTCTCCGGTATCCGAAAGGATCTCGAACAAGGTGCGAGTTGGATCGCCATTAATTTGCCATAAAGTATAAAAAATGGCTTTATCTAGGTCTTCTGACGTTATCCACTCATATCCCATCAGCTTTGCTAAATCTCTTGCTGATGAAGAAGCACGGAAACCCATCTGTCCTAAGGTAGTAATAATGAGGAGTCGCTGATACTCGCCATCCGCCGAGTCCTCGGTAAATGATTGATCAAGATAACGCAGAAGAATTGGAAGGGCATCTGAGCCGCAGGTAGCCAAGGCCTCTACAAGAGAAGGATCGGCGCGCAGACTTTCGATATTATTCTCGATTTGCTGCACACTACATCGATCTGGTCGCGCTAGAGCTGGTTGTGAAATAGATAAAGATTCGTCTGTCAAAATCCCCAAAGTAGCTAATAATACAACTCCGTGCTTTGATAGCCCGCGAATCATCCTAAATACCCTTTCGGAAAGTACTCGCCTACATCAAGCCAATGGAATGAGAATTAAATAACTTCAACAATTGTAGAGTCTCGGATCGCCCTCCTCACGAAGTGGGGCGAAGCCCTCGCCAAACCTTCTCCTTTGGGAGAAGGGGTCTAGAGTCTGGTTCCCTCTCCTTGGGGAGAGGGCTAGGGTGAGGGTGAAATTTCGGAGTTATTTAATCCACGATCCATGTTTATTTTATTTATGCGTTTATTTTATTTATGCGAAAAATTTGTATGCAGGGAGTTTACTTGCTAAAGATACGCATGTCTTACTCTTTGGCATTTTTTTAAAAATTGACAGAATCCTGTCCTCATCATGCAATAAATAAAGAATTTATGCTATTTGAGCCTTGCATCCTGTGGGGCACAACAAAAGGCAATTCTACAGATAAATCCAGAGGGCTAACAATACTGGAAAGCGACGTGATACGGAAACGGTCATGCGTCGTTTGGAGGGGGGCGATTGGAAAAGTGCCAGCACTGGTAACTCGTTGGTCGCCTACCCTACCTCAAGCACGGTTTTGAAGACCAGCGGGGCCAGTGACAGCCTCGCTGAGTTTAATCAACGCTCCAAATTTCAGCCAGCGACGGCACGAATACCTCAACGCCTGCGACGATCGGGTATGGCTACTATGTGCCGCCTCTAGTCACAATTTGCCGGGATAGTACGCTGACCGTGCCAGATTTGCGCTCTGGAGCCACTTACACTTTAGGTTTTGACGATTGGAATGGTGACCCCATTGATGCAACGGCTAACGGAAATGGAGTAGCCCAATTCGAGAATGTTGACTTTCCTGAACCATTTACATCGGATGAGATCGGTCGTCGAGCGGTGATCATCCTCACTGATCCGGTGCGCCCCTGGATAGAAACAGTGGTTCAGGCACCCTATTTGGCAGAAATCCCAGGCTGTTGATCATTTCTCACTTCCCCCTAGAACTTGTGCCATCTGCGATCGATCTCAGCTTCGCTCACATAGCCTTCCAGTTTCGAGGTTTTCTCATCTTTCAGGAAGTTGGGGCGACCTTCACAAACCTAGAAGGAACCGATGACTGTGATGCAAGGTAAGGATCGATCGCTTGCCCTAAAACCCGAAAATTTCTGAGAGTCTTATAGCGAAATATCACAATCCAGCCTTTTTATTAATAAGTGTTGCAGTGGCTTGATCCCTTTGCTAGGGTATGCAGGTCGAATGATTACGGGTTAATTCTTGCAGCTAGGAGTTGTGTCTCATGCTTTACATCTTTGACTCTAACCCCATCCCCTGAATCCTTGAAATGTGCCGTGGGACTGGAAAGCAGCAGGCATAGATAGGTCGATTGAGCGATCGTTGCGCCAATTCAGTCCCCCCAAAGACTTTCCTCAGCTTTTTTGCACCCTCAATCCGTTCAGCAAAGGCTGAGAACACTCGAACACCTCAGCATCGGAGGCTTTAACATGAATATTCAGGGAAAGACCGTTCTCATTACGGGAGCTTCTCGTGGCATCGGACGAGAGATCGCGCTAGAGTTCGCCAAACAGGGCGCACAACGAATCATCTTAGTCGCCAGGACTCATTCACGCTTGATGGAAGTCGCCACCGAAATCACGGCTCTGGGTGCCGAAGCGGTTCCTCTGGCATTAGACTTGACCCAACCCGTTGAAGTAAACATCAAGGTCGCTCAAACGTGGCGAGATTATGGGCCAGTTCATCTCCTGGTCAACTGTGCCGGGGTTGCTCATCAAGTCCCCTTCTTACAATCTCAACTGCCTCACATTCAAGAAGAGATGGCAATTAATCTAATGGGCATGTACACCATGACTCGGTTGATTGCGAGACGCATGTCCGTGCAGCGACAAGGAACGATCGTCAATGTCTCAAGCTTGATGGGGAAAATTGCCGCTCCGACGATGGCCACTTATTCAGCCACTAAGTTTGCCATTCTGGGGTTTACTCAAGCCCTGCGAAGTGAGCTATCAGACCACAATATCCGGGTGATTGCCCTTTTGCCCTCTCTCACCGATACAGATATGGTGAAGAACTTTCAGTGGTTCCGATGGGTGGTGCCGATGACTCCGCAAAAAGTAGCTCAATCCCTTGTGATGGGACTGCAAAAGGACTCACCAGAGATTTTAGTGGGCTGGCAAAGTCAGCTTGCTGTGTGGGGAAATCGTTTTATCCCTGGTCTGATGGAGAAGGTTTCAAAATTAGCGGCTCCTTTGTCTAACGAACATCACCTTGAAAGACTTAGAGAAGCTGGAGCCAACTCACGTTAGAGCAGTCTGTTAATGCCTCCTGTATTGGGAGGCTATTTTCACTCTTCACCAGCCCCTAGAACGAGTCGCTTGATTGGAGTCATTACGATCGTATTCATGCCCAAGGTTTGTTCCCGTTACGGTTTACTTGGGTGAGGGTGCGATCGTGCTTGATTCGTTCTTGGAATGGAGGAATTGGGACGGATCACCTGGTCAAACTGGTTTCACAGTCTTTTGGAGGAGTTAACCCTCTTAACCTTCTCAGTTGTAAGTTCTTGCGACAGCCAGAAATACGATAACGTTCGTGTTGAGCGGTTTTCAAAAAACTTTGCAATGCACGAAGAACCTAAGTAAATCCGCTCCAACACGGTTGTTATGCCTCGCTATAGAGACAGATGCTCACTCGCTTTTGCTCTAAGAGTTGTATCTGGTATTAGGCTTCCGAGTACAGCAAGTTGGTCGTAGATTCGCTCAGCAACTCGCCACTTACCATTCTCTTTCACAATTTTGTCCCGCACCACACCATGAGCAATAAGTCTAGGCAAAACCGAAATTAGAGCCTCATCTTCTGAAAAAAGCTGAAAAACATTGATATAGCTCACTGCTCGTATGCTATCGAAATCTTCTAAAGATGTAACTACATTTACCGCTTGATGTCGCAGCCCATCGAAAAACTGTGGATTAGACAAGACCCAATTTACAAAGGCTTCGCGACCATGCAGTGAGCCATAAAGCGAATGATGATGAGACAAATCTACAGTCACGCATTGACGAAGAGCATCAGCGTCTCGACTATCCTCTGCAAGAAATACTCGATTCAGAAGCTCATGCACAGCAATGACATCTGCTGGTTCAAGTGCCTTTGCTTCATCGTTGCGAATTACTTCAAGTGGTAGGTGGGTTTTTGAGTGCATAGTACTAAAGAGATTTTTCGTTATTGTTCAGGTGCAACGACTAGATTAATTGGCAACAGTCAATCTTTGCAACACCACCAAGTTCTTTATTACTCGTAGATCATTGTGCGTGACTCTCGACAATCATCACATGACTGGACTCAGATTTTAATGTTCACCGACAGCCTGCAAATAATGTCCCCACCGATAACCTAAGAGGCATAACTATTAATAGATTGAAACATTCCGCCTAAGATCAATACTTCGGACAAATTTTGAGCAGATTTTCAGGTTCAAACCCTGATTCGCTCGTGGGACAGGATCTTATTTTCAAAGTCAGGAATAGAGCCAACTTTGAAAAATAGCTCAATGCTGGAACTGTACTTCCTGAAAGCCTTTTGGAGTCGTTCAAAAAACTGTCCGGACTATTGTAAGATCCCAATTTGGGTGGATAGGCAGAACAGTTCGGCAGAACACCCAAAATTCAATGTTTCGGTAGAATCCTTCTACACAATATGCTGCTCAAGCTGGATAGCCCGAACTCTTCCGTATATTTTCGGACTTCCTACAGAGATAAGTAAATGACCTCTTCAACCGCAAGAGCCGATTCCTTCTCCACGAAATCCTTAGTTTGACCTTACTCCTCACCCGCCCCTAGAACCAACAGCTTGATCCGCGCTATCTGCGATCGCATCCTCGCCCACTGTCGAAACGTCTCTGCCTTCTTCGCATCCAGTGCATTGAGCTGATTGAGATAGCTTTCAGTGTCGGACTCCCCAAACCTGTAGCCCACCTCGATCAGCTTCATTTTAGTCACACTGCGCTTCGTGATTTCCTGACTGATCTGAAAGTCACGGCGAGTGACATCAAACTCTAAAACGGTGAGGATCACCTGCTCCCGAATCTTGGCCGCCAGGTCGCCCCGCTTGTTTTCGATCTCTGCCAATTTGACCTGAAGATCCCCGATCGCAATCGATCGACTCTGAGCGGCCGCATCTCCCCCGGTGGCATTCCGAAATAACGGCACTCCAATTAGAGACAGAACATCATTGATCCCACTGACTGACAGCACACCCAATAGTTTGTCTAAAAAGCCTCGTTTCCTCGCGGGTTGTCCTGCGGCTGCCGGAATCTCATCGACCTTGAGAAAGCTCTGTACCAACGGCTCGAAGACTCCCAACTTAACGGTCGCCTGATTATTTTTCTTCGCCTCTGCCACTTTCTGAGTGATGGCTTCGATACGTTGGTCGATCGCTCTTAAAGTTGCCGAAGTCTCGATCGCTTGAGATTGCAGCTTT
>NZ_JBJPHT010000083.1:0-16596 GCF_052939475.1 Phormidesmis sp. 146-20 | reverse complement strand
CCGATTTCCCCTCTAACTTTTCACCTTTGACACAAAACTATTGACATACCCTCTTCAGAATCGGTATAGAAAGAATTCAGTCCAACATCTAGCCCCACGGCTTGACCTGATGGCTCTAAGATCTCTTCTCTGCTGGCTGAAACGACAAACTGACAGTAGTAGCCATCCGCACGTTTGACCAGTCTCACCCGTTTGATTTGGTCGGGTTGATAGAAGTTGAGATCTCTTGTTCCTAGTAACTTCACCCGACCGATGTTCTTTTTATCGGTGAAGGTGATGTACTTGCGGTCTTCAGACAATGACCAGCCTGTTGTTTTGTATTCAACCGATCGATTGTTTTTCTGAAACTTGGGATAGCCTTTCTTGCCTGCGACTTTCTGCTTGCAGTTATCGAAGAACCTTGAGATTGCCAACCATGCTCTTTCAGCCGCAGATTGCCTTGCTTGAGCGTTGAGTTCATTCGCAAAGCCAAACTCTTTAGCCAATACAGCGCAATATTTATTGAGGTCGAATTTAGTTGCACCCCGGTTGTCTATCCAGTACCGAAGGCACTTGTTACGGACAAATTGAACGGTGCGAATTGCCTCGTTAATTGCTTCGTATTGTTGAGTTTTGGCTTTGACTTTGAACTCTAGAATCAGCATCGATCTCTTTCCTCCTCTGTTTACGATAGCATCAAAGGGTAGCCACTGGGTGGACAGCGATGAAGGAAAGATTAAGCTTGAGGATTGAAACATCTCGATTAGCCAAACTTAGAGCAGTGGCAGAAGAGCGAAAGAAGACAATGACTCAACTGATAGAGGATTGGATTGATCGGCTTCCTAATCCGAAAGATGACTCTGTGGCTTGACAGCCACGCGGGAACCCTAACTACATCCCACGGGTGAACCACATGGGTTTTGTGAGTTCCCGAACCCTCCCCTTCCTATAAAAAAATCGCACCGACTGGGATGCGATCGTTGAAACTAGTTAAAACCTGCATTAGGCGGAAAGCTTTTCTGAAGAGACTGGTCTAGCCGCACTATCCAACACCATCGGTCGATTGGTTTCTCGCAGATCTGCGGTCGTCAGTTCGCTGGTTATCGGAAGCAGTTCTTCTTTCCACATCATAATTTTTGTAAAATCCCAGGTGGGGGCAAATACTGGACGCGCTAAAGAACAAGCCGCCCAACTTCCTCGCACAGATACACTGAGTTGGCTACAGTGCCCTCCTCGTCTCCCTTCTGGCATGTAGTAGCGACAGTGCCGACAAGCAGAAGCGAGGGGATCAGAACTTTTCATAATCGAGCTTTTAGAAATGATTTGTGTTTTGGAAAAATGACGCGAAACTGCTAAGAAAAAGCTTCATGACTAAAAGTCAAAATTACTTAAAGTTGGCTAAGAAATATGACCATTCTTATCAATTTTTAAGAACCAGCTTACTGCAAGGCGATTTCGCGAACTCGGTACTTCTATTGTGAATTAAGGCGGTTTTATCCTTGCAGATTTAGAAAAGTCAAACACATCTCCCCGTCAAGGTTCCAAGACTTTTTTACTAAAAGTGAGGTTTATATTCTCTTTAGATTTGTGTAAAGAAGAGACAAAATGAAAAGCCTTTTTTTTGAAATCTAGAGAAATCAGTCCTACTTTTACTAAAACAAGCCAGGGATCAAGTTAAACACCTAAGGTTTAAGTGTCTTTGTTAACTGCTCAATGCTGCCTTAATCTCCTTAAATATGAAGGAAGTATTAAACGAATCACATCTTTCTTCTGACGGACGATTCCCTAATCAGGAGTTCTGTATACAGTGAACATTGGGATATGAAAAGCGATTTCCTCCAAAAGTTAGAGCCAATTCCTCACAAATGCTGTTTACAAAACAACGTGTTTGTAGAGTAAAAGTCAATCGAAGAGTCACCGAATCGTTCTCAAAGGTCAGCATCCTCTCGAAGAAGCTCTACCAGCGTTTGGCCACACAAACCGCACACATCGACCAGCGCTCTAGCTCTCCGATCGGGGTAGGACACTGACATTGAGGACACAACGGCAACCGATCGCCCCGATACTGCACCACCGCCACCCAGTTTTGAAAAGCGGCTTCTGGGCTTTTTGCCTTATCCAACTTATCTGCCTTGTCCAACTTAAAAGAGGTCGGCTCTACTCGACTGGGATGCTCTGCCCATATTTCTGGGATCTCTTCAACAAAATCCACCTTGTGCCAGTCTGTGGTCGAAAATCGAATGTCTGCGATCGGCGTAGAGAGAATGGTATTTAGCTTTTCCAAAATTCTCTGCCGCTCAAAGACTAAATTTTGTGACCAGACCGCATTGGAAGTCGCAACCTTGAGAGTACCCCGTTTCAGCGCGATCGGGCGAGTTTGCTGAGAGACGATCGCGCCAACCACCTCAGACCATTTCCGAATCACCTGCTGAAGCTGCTTTTCTTCGGGTCGATTAAGTTGAGTTTCGAGAGAGCCTAAAAGCTGCTGCAAGGGTTGAAATGACATGTCGAGACTGACCCAAACGCATGTAGATAGGAGAATGTAAACGGTCTTCAGTCTTTGCATCAAAGCCGGGAAGCATCACACTCAGCTTTGGAGGACTTCTGTTTATATTGTCGCTGATTCCGCCCAAACTCATTGGTTGAGAAGCGATCGCGCTTGTTCTAACCGGGTTGACTAATCGACTTGCACCTTTTTGCTCACAATTTTTGGCCCACAGTTGATTCATTTTGCCAACGGTGAATTACACTAATAGCGCCCGAATATTCCTGAAAAATTCCTTTCAAATCAAGCCTTTCTTCCTCAAGCTACAGTTACGCCCTCCCAAATCGGTCTCAAACAGTTAGGAGTCACCACAATGCGTCACAGTCCGTTAGTTGATTCGCAGTTCTCCGAAGGGGAAACTCCTGCCCAGCCCCAGCTCAATTCCAAGCTGCAAAGAGCGCTAAACTGCCTCGACATTCAGCTAGAAGAAGAACTGATGCGCTATCGACGACAACGGTCAGGACGCTCGATCTCGCCTTCTATCGGACTCAAACGCAAGCAGCCTCCCAAACTAGAGTTGATGTCTGTAGGAGAACCCACGACTCAACCCCCGACTCCTGCCAGTCTGAGTGGTCATGAGGATTCGCCCTTTGAGCCAAGCTTTGAGCGACAAGATTCCTCTGGGTTGGCGATCGTTTCCCCCGAACCTTCGACGGATAGTGAAATTCTTTACCCGCCTCAAGTAGACAGCACCCATCTAGCCGATTCGACTCCTCCCGATGACTATTTGGAGTCGTCAGAAGAATTATTGCGAAGTCTGGCGCGAGAAGAGGCTCAAGTCCGAGTCGATCGCGGCTTTCTAGAAAGTCTGGCAACGCCTTTGGGTGTGGGGTCGATGCTGATGCTGCTGATGTCAAGCGCCATGTTTGGCTATGTGATTATGAATCCGTCAAGTCTGAGCTTTGTCGCGGGATTGTTCGATCGTCCAACACCGACTGCCACATCGCCTTCAGCGGCTCCGACTAATCCTGACGGTTCTCAAGTCGCCATTCCCAACTCGCCCCCTTTAGATAAACAAGAATTTGTCGATTTGGGATTGGGCAACCTGACAACGCTTAAATCCCGTAAAGATGCTCTGACTAGCAAAGTTCCCAAAGTAACCGCTTCTCCGACTGCCTCTCCCCAAGTGAAGCAGGGCATTTCTCCTCAGTCTTTGCCCCAATCGACGGTCAGCACTCCAACGGCTCCCGTTCAGCCTGCACCCGCGAGAAGCTACAGTCCTCCTAGAAACGATACGCCTGCACCCGCAAGAAGTTATACCGCCCCTGCGCCTGTGACAAGCTACAGCCCTCCTTCGAGACCCTATACGCCCCCTGTGATTCAGACTGCGCCGTTGCCGCCTGTTTCGGTGCCGCGATCGTATGACCCTCCCGTCAGCGCCCCCAGCCCGCCTCAAAGCGACGGCTACTCTTATAAGGTTGAGATTCCGTTTACGGGCGATCGCTCTCTCGAAGAGGCGCGCAAAGCTGCTCCTGATGCTTATCTTCGTCCTGATGGCAAAATCCAGCTAGGGGCGACGGGCAGCGAAGCCGAGGCCAAAGCCAAAGCGCAAGAACTGCAAAACCAGGGCATCCCCGCCGAAGTTAACCAACGGTAGGATTGGCCAACCGAAAAGTTACGGTACCATTGAGGGAACTGGACTGGAGAGAGAGCTATGGGCATTCTTGACCGACTCTGGAGAGCGATTCGCGCCAATATTAATCATCTGGTAGGTCAGGCAGAAGATCCGGAGAAGATTCTGGAACAAACTGTCCTGGATATGCAGAATGATTTGATTCAGCTTCGGCAGGCAGTGGCTCAGGCGATCGCCACTCAAAAGCGCACTGAGCGGCAATGTTCTCAAGCTCAATCCATGTCAGAAGAATGGTATCGTCGGGCCCAATTGGCGCTACAAAAGGGCGATGAAAATCTGGCACGAGAGGCTCTGACGCGCCGCAAATCTTATCAAGAAACGGCGGAAGCCATGCAGTCTCAGCTAGGGCAACAAGCGTCGGTCGTGACTCAGCTCAAGCAAAACATGATGAAGCTTGAGAGTAAAATCTCTGAAGCGAAAACCAAAAAGGATCTCTACATTGCGCGTGCCCGGTCTGCAAAAGCGTCTCAGCAACTCAATGACATGTTGAGCGGTGTGGGAACGGGGAGCGCCATGAATGCTTTTGAGCGGATGGAAGAGAAAGTGTTGCAGCTAGAGGCGCAGTCTGAAGCGATCGCTGAACTGGGCACCGATCAGCTAGAAAAGCGGTTTGAGGCACTGGGCGAAGCGGACGATATTGATGCTGAGTTGGCTTCGATGAAAAATCAGCTTGCGGGGGGAAATGCCGCTTCGTTACCCAGCGCAACGCCTGAAATTGATCCTGAATTGGAAAAGCTGCGATCGCAAATTCGAGGGAATTAAGGTCGATTGGGGTCAATCACACCTCGATTGATCGCGATGACAATTCTATTTGCTGCGATGACAACTCGATTGATCGCGGCAACAATTCGATTGTTTGCGATCGCTATAGGATTGTTGGCGATGACAATTCGATTGTTTGCGATCGCTTCAAAGATGTTTCGGTAATTTTAGGGAATTGTGCGTGATTTTCTACGATCGCAGTGTATCAATGAGAGAATTTCTCTCCTACTGCGGCTTAAATCTTTATGGTTTTTGATCCTGTCTCGATTCTGACAACCGAAGCGCTCAAGAAGCTGACCACGCTAGTGATCGATGCAGCTTGGAAACAGAGCGGTCGAGCGATCGAGCGACAAACTGAGCAACAAGTTGGGAATGCGATGAAAGAATACGTCGCAACCTATGAGAAGCGCCATTGCAGCCTCAAATATGATTGCTTGCGAATGGACGACTCGCTGAGACTGGAAGAAATTTATACCGATGTGCAGGTATTGGATAGTCGCGAGAGTCGTCGATTTGCGTCTCCCGAAGGCTTGAAAGATCTCTACCTCGAAATTGGTCGAGGATTTGTGTTTGAGCAAACTACCCGCAAAGAAGGCATCGCGGTCGCAAACCTCGAACCTCGGCTGATGGTGTTGGGCAGTCCGGGAATTGGCAAATCTACCTTCTTGAGAAAGGTGGGACTCGAAGCGCTGAAGTGGGAGACCGGACGGTTTCGACATGAGTTGCTTCCGGTGTTTGTGGAGCTAAAACGCTTTGATGCGACCCAGACGCACATCGAGAAGTTTATTGCAGAAGAGTTTGAGACTTGTGGATTTCCGAATGCTGAAGTTTTTACTCAGAATCTTTTGAAAGCAGGAAAGCTGCTGATTTTGCTGGATGGCTTGGATGAAGTGCCGACTGATCAGGTCGATCGCGCCATTGAGCAGATTCAAAGATTAGTCGATCGCTACGACAAAAATCACTTCATTGCCTCTTGTCGTATCGCTGCTTACAAAGGCGGATTTCCACGCTTTAAGGACGTAACGATGGCAAACTTTAGTGATTCGCAGATGGAAACGTTTGTGCGTCAGTGGTTTCGACGTGAACCAAAGATTGCGGATCACTGTTGGGAGTTGTTGAGCAGCAAAGACTACAAAGCAACCAAAGAACTGGGGCAAACTCCCTTACTATTGACGCTGCTTTGTGCTGTATACAACGAGTCGCAGAGCTTACCGAAACAGAGAGCATCGCTGTATGGCGAAGCATTGGACGTGTGGCTAAAGAAATGGGCATCTGAAAAGCGCATTCAACACAATCCCATCTATCAAGAACTCAGTCTGGAGCTAGAACGCATCCTGCTTTCTGAAATTGCCTATCAGAGTTTTGCTGACGATCAGTTGTTTTTGTCGAAACGAGAACTCACTGATCAAATTCGAGCATTTCTGATGAGCAATTTGAATGCCTCAAAGACTTTAGATGCAGAGAAAGTGTTGAATGCAATCGAAGTGCAGCAAGGCATTTTGGTCGAACGCGCTAGAGATGCCTATTCGTTTTCACATCTGACCTTTCAGGAATATCTAACGGCTCAATACATCGTCGATGAGCGACAAGTTGAAACACTGGTGGCCGAACATTTGATGGACAAACGCTGGCGCGAGGTGTTTTTTCTAGTCGCAGGTCTATCGCGCAATGCAAACGATTTGCTTACAGCAATGGAACGTGAGACTCAGAAGTTCATCAATTCAGACAAGCTAAAAGCCTTGATTAATTGGTCAGGACAATTCACAGAAAACACAGAAGGAGACTTTAAACCTGCGGCGAAAAGAGCCTTTGCTCTCTTCTACGCCCTCGACCTCGCCCGCGACCGCGCCCTCGCCTTCGCCCTCGCCTTCGCCCGCGACCTCGCCTTCGCCCTCGCTCGCGCCCACGCCCTCGCCCGCGACCTCGACCTCGCCCGCGACCTCGACCTCGCCCAAATTTTTAATTCTGTTGATTTTTCAGCTTTGACTCAGCAATTTGAAGTGATGAAAACTCAAGTCCCAGGTGATGACGAACCGATCAATGTGCGTCAAGCTTTCGCTAACCGCATCCGCCAAACCTGGTATGACGCTTTGCATCTCGACCCCGAATGGCTCAAGTTATCTATGAAAGAAAAACGATCGCTCGAAAACTATCTCTACGCCAACGAATTGATGGTGCGCTGCAAAGAAGCCGCTTTGCGCGTGTCGCCGCAGGTCTGGGCCGGCATCGAATCGAGAATGCTGACCATACCCGATAATTAGAGAAACGCGATTCAACCCTCGAACCTATGAAAGGCTACATCAAAGACAAAACGATCGTTCTCACAGACACACTTCCTGAAGACCTTCAAGACGGCGACGAAGTAGAAGTCTCTATCATCCCGATTCCAAAGCAAAAACTCCCCTTTCCCACCTTTGACTTCGGCATCAAAGACGAATATCTTGAGCGCGATCGCCTCTATGAACAAGACTCGAATTCTGTTTGACACCAATGTTTTGGTCTATGCCCATGATGCAGCGTCCAACTTTCACAACGATTCTGCGGCTCTTCTGCTGCAAGTATTTCAGCACAAAATCCAGGGTGTCATCGCTGAACAAAACATCATCGAGCTTTATCGCATTGTGACCAATCCAGTCGCCATGACTGGAAACTCGCTCACCCCAAAACAAGCCCAAACACTCCTCACGACAACCTATCTCAACGGAATCTTTGAAATCCTCTACCCCAACTCCTCTACGATCGTCCAGATTCTGAACCTTGCGGTCATCGGCAACATCACCTCAGCAAAAATCTTCGACCTACGGCTTGCAGCCTTGGCATTAGAAGCAAACGTCAGTCACTTGGCAACCTACAATCTCAAGGATTTCCAGAAGATTAGCCATCTTAGTGCGATCGCACCCCCGACGCTTCTCACCATGCTCAATGCATAAGCGATGCCTTCAGCCCAGCAACGCTGCCCGATCTACAACTATCTCTACGCCAACCAACTCGCCGCAAAGAAGTCGCTTGCGCGTGTCGCCGCAGGTCTGGAAGGGCATCGAATCCCGAATGCTGACCATACCCGATAATAAAATCAACTCGTAAAGTGCGATCGCAGGAGGCAACCAAAATGACCGATCGAGAACAACTCCTTCAAGAACTTGAGCAAGCCCCCGACGAACTCATCGCCGAAACCTTAAACTTTCTACGATCGAAAGCCAAGCAAACCTCCTCAGAATTAAGCAACTCAGCGATTAGGGCAGAGCGCAACTCCGAAGGAACCGCTGAATCCCAGCCGCCGTCCCAATCTTCCGAAGAACGAATCAAACAGTTAAAGGAATGGATTGCAAATCTTCCTAAAAACGACGCTCCATTGCCAGAAGAGGCTTTACATCGAGACAGTATGTACGATTGATGACGCAATACCTGTTAGATACCAATATTCTGCTGCGATTGAGCGATTCTGCCTCTCCCGATCAGGCTCAAATGCTTGCAGCGATCGCCCAAATTCTTACTCAAACCAATGAATGCTGGATCACGGCTCAGGTACTGATTGAATTTTGGGTCGTTGCCACCCGACCTACCCACGTCAACGGATTGGGGTGGACAGTTGAACAAACTGATACCGCGATCGCAAAACTTTCGACCCAGTTCTCCCTACTACGAGAAACAGCAGCAATCTATCCAACTTGGCACAATCTCGTGCTAACTCATCGTGTAATGGGAAAACGAACCCATGATTTACGATTGATCGCCGTCATGCTAACTCACAACACAACGCACTTACTCACACTCAACGATCGCGACTTCCCTAACGTCTTAGGCGTTACGATCGTGACTCCGCAACACCTGCTGGATCTGTGAGAAAGAAAAACGATGCCTTCGGCACAGCAAAGCTGCCCGCTCGACAACTATCTCTACGCCAACTAACTCGCCTCCAGCTTAGAAATCGCTCCCATAGAGTGCGCTGTATCGCTCATAGTTTTGTTTCGCCAGAGCTAGGTCTGCTTGAGCCTCACGAATCTCAGCCGTTGAAATTGAGAGCGATCGCTCACACGGTTGAGAAAGGACGGGTAAAGCAATCATCGAACCAATCCATCCCAGACAGAGCAGCCTAAATATCTTCATGGGTTATTCTACAAACTTAGAAATTTTCCTGCATCTTACACCCTCTAAAAAAATTCTCCGAAATTGACCGATTTTGGACTGAAGTTCTTAGACTGAGAGAAGAGCCTGTTATTTTTACAATTCTCGATGCCGCTTGCCTCTTTGATGAGTCGCCTACAGAATTGTGAACCATACATCAAAGGTTCTTGCAAAATCGATCGCAACTTTGCCGATCCGATCGCGCTGTGTAGGCTAACGTAATCGTAAACCGTACACCTTTTGTATACCGCGTCAAGAGGAAAGACAGAATTATGGGATTATTTGATCGAGTCAGCCGTCTGGTCAGAGCCAACGTCAACGATATGGTGAGCAAGGCTGAAGATCCAGAGAAAATCCTGGAACAAGCGGTCATCGACATGCAGGAAGACCTGGTGCAGTTGCGTCAAGCCGTAGCCAGCGCGATCGCCAGCCAAAAACGCTCTCAGCAACAATATAATCAGGCTCAAACCGAATCCAACAACTGGCAACAGCGCGCCCAGCTTGCTCTGCAAAAAGGCGACGAAAATCTGGCCAAAGAAGCGCTACTAAGGAAGAAGACCCACACCGAAACCGCTAACACCCTCAAAGCTCAACTCGACCAGCAGATCACGCAGGTTGACACGCTCAAGCGCAGTCTGATTGCTTTAGAAGGCAAGATCTCCGAAGCCAAAACCAAAAAAGACATGCTGCGGGCCCGGGCCAGCGCGGCCAAAGCTCAAGAGCAGTTGCAGTCTACGGTGAGCAATCTGGGGACGAGCAGCGCCATGGCCGCCTTTGAGCGGATGGAAGAAAAAGTGTTGCAGCTAGAAGCGCGATCGCAAGCCGCAGGCGAGTTGGCCGGAGCCGATCTCGAAAGTCAGTTTGCTCGACTTGAATCGGGCGACGTTGACCTCGAACTCGAAGCTATGAAACAGCAAATGCTGGCAGGTTCTCCTCAAGCTCAAGCGCAACTTCCGGGGACGGCCGCCCCGACTACTCAGACCCAAGCTTCTCCTCAAGACCAAGCCGTCGTCGATGCCGAACTCGAAGACCTCAAAAAGCAACTGGATAATCTGTAAGCACGCTGCTGCGATCGTCCAATCAAATTTACTTCTTTGCAGCCTTAGTTCTCGATCGTTCACTGTTTGTTTGCAAGCAGTCATGATTTGGGGAGCTAAGGCTCTAAAATTATGAAGGGGTTTTAATAAAAGATGCACCATGAGCAGCGTTCGTGTAATCACCGATAACGAATTTCAAACCGAAGTCCTGGATGCCACTCAGCCCGTGCTTGTGTATTTCTGGGCTACTTGGTGTGGGCCCTGTCGTCTCACTGCACCACTGGTCGAAACTGTAGCTAACAGCTATGGCGATCGCCTAAAAGTCATCAAAATGGAAGTCGATCCCAATCCCAAAACCGTCGCTACCTACAAAGTAGAAGGCGTTCCTGCCTTTAGATTCTTCCAAAAAGGAGAACTACTCAAAGCCACCGAAGGGGCAATTAGTAAACAAAAATTAGAAGAACTCGTTGCGTCTCAGCTTTCTCATTAGAATAGTCAGACCGTCGCACTTCCCTCCGCTATGCAATTTGCCACTCGCCTAAATGCTCTGCAAGCCAACGTCTTCGCGGACATGGATCGGGCCAAAGCTCAGGCTAAAGCCGCTGGGTGCGATGTGATTGATCTCTCGTTGGGGTCGTCTGATCTGCCCACTGAAGCGCATGTGCTGGCGGCGATCGCGCAATCTCTTCCTGATCCCACCACTCACGGCTATCTGCTGTTTCAAGGGACTCAGGCATTTCGTCAAGCGGCTGCAACCTGGTACACCCAGAAGTTTGGTGTGGCGATCGATCCAGAAACCGAAGTGTTACCGCTGATCGGCTCTCAAGAAGGTACGGCTCATCTTCCACTCGCGATTTTGAATCCTGGAGATTTTGCCCTGCTACTTGATCCTGGCTATCCTTCCCATGCGGGAGGTGTCTATTTGGCGAGCGGTCAAATCTACCCAATGCCCTTAAAAGCAGAGAACGGATTTTTACCCATCTTTGAAGAGATTCCTGAGACCGTGTTGGCGCAGTCAAAGATGATGGTGTTGAGCTATCCCCATAATCCGACAGCAGCGATCGCGCCCCTTGCTTTCTTTGAATCGGCAGTATCATTTTGTCGAAAGTATAATTTAGCACTAATTCACGATTTTCCCTACGCAGACCTTTACTTTGGACAGTCCTGCCCTCCCTCTGTTCTGCAAGCTGACCCTGAGAAAAGCGTTTCGATCGAGTTCTTCACCCTTTCTAAGTCCTACAACATGGGAGGGTTTCGGGTCGGCTACGCGATCGGGAATGCGGAGTTAATTCGCGCTTTAAGACAAGTGAAAGCAGCCGTAGATTTTAATCAGTACAAGGGCATTTTGAACGGAGCGATCGCTGCCCTTACCGGCCCCCAAGCAGGGGTCAAAACGGTAGTAGAAACCTTCAAACGACGACGGGATACCTTTGTGAGCGCCCTTGATCGCATCGGCTGGCAGGTGCCCACTCCTCAAGCAGCGCTATACGTATGGGCAAAGTTACCCGATCGCTGGGCCTACCACTCGATTCAATTTGCCAAGGAACTCGTGAAATCTACGGGGGTTGCGGTATCACCAGGGGCCGGGTTTGGCAAATCTGGTGAAGGATATGTGAGGTTTGCTTTGGTGCATGAGCCTAAAATTTTAGAGGAAGCGGTTGGTCGCATTGCTCAGTTTCTGTAGCGCTTTACTCAAGTCTCGCGATCGCTTCCATCTCCTTGCCCAAAAGAATCAGCTCTAGACAGGGTAACCCTTTCAGCAATGGCAACCCACCCGCTCTGTTGTGGAAAAACTCGCCAAATTATGAAAATGGCTGAGTTCTACTGAGATTTTTTGAGCCTTTGAAGAACCATATCGCTTCGAGAGGCTATAACCTCTGTTAGAAGTTTAATAAGAACAGTGAAATCTAGATGTACCTTCCAGATGCCTCTGAGTTGAGTTGAAGAAGGTAAATGAGAGAGTGTTTTAGCAACGTATTGAATCGAGCACTTGTTTAATCTGCTCCAGCTTTTTACTCTGTTTGTAGAGTGTTGGAGGGCTTGAGGTCTCCTTTCATTGATTCTGGTCGATTTATGTAGCTTTTTTTACTTCAAAGGGCACCTTAACCTAAGTATAAGTCAGTAAACCTTCTTTAAGGAATCTTTAGGGACTGCGGAAAGACAAGAAGATTTTCTGAAGTCGATGTGACAAGAGAGCTAGACGACCCTCCACTCGCTATGGTTGCAATACTGCCACAGGAGTTGTGTCCATAGACTCTCAGTAAATACCCTGCCTAGCCGCCGTTTTCAAGCTTTCGGATTAACTTGCAGTGAGTTAAGCGCAACATTATCGTCTGAGTCCAACAGCCATGCGTGTTTTAATCTATTCCTACAATTACTATCCAGAGCCGATCGGGATCGCCCCACTTATGACCGAGCTGGCGGAGGGGTTGGCAAAACGAGGACATGACGTTCGGGTGATCACAGGGATGCCCAACTACCCACAGCGGCAGATATACGAAGAGTATCGCGGCAAACTGTACGCGACCGAAGAGCGCAACGGCGTAAAAATCCAGCGTAGCTATGTGTGGATCAAGCCTAAGCCAAATCTCGTCGATCGCATTCTCCTCGACAGCAGTTTTGTCTTTACGAGCTTCTTCCAGGCGCTTAGAGGTTGGCGACCTGACATTATTTTGCTTACGGTTCCCCCACTTCCGGTTTGCGTCCCCGCCGCCCTGCTCAGTTGGCTGCACAACAGCCCGATCGTTCTCAATGTGCAAGATATTTTGCCCGAAGCCGCAGTGCATGTGGGACTGATCAAAAACAAGGCAATGATTCGCGTGTTTGAAGCGCTTGAGAAATTTGCGTATCGAACCGCTCACACGATCAGCGTCATCGCCGATGGATTTGTCGAAAATTTAGAAGGAAAGGGCGTACCCTCCAGCAAGATCACCTGCATTCCCAACTGGGTTGATACCAACTTTATCCGACCGCTGCCCAAAGAGAATAATGCGTTTAGAACGGCTCACCACCTTGAAGGCAAATTCGTTGTCACCTACTCTGGTAATATCGCCCTGACTCAAGGACTAGAGACCGTTGTAGAAGCGGCCGCTCGATTAAAGCATATTCCAGAGATTGTGTTTGTGATTGTGGGTGAGTCAAAGGCCGTCGAAAAGCTCAAGAATTACTGCAAGACCTGTGGAGCGGACAACGTGCTGTTGCTGCCTTTCCAGCCACGAGAAAAACTACCCGAAATGTTGGCGGCAGCTGATGTAGGACTGATTGTGCAAAAGCATAATGTGGTGTCCTTTAATATGCCGTCCAAGACTCAAGTGTTGTTAGCGAGTGGTCGCCCGGTGATTGCTTCTGTCCCCGATACGGGCAGCGCTGCTAAGGCGATCGAGAAAAGTCGAGGAGGGGTGGTCGTTGCGCCTGAAAATCCAGAAGCCTTGGCCAATCAAATTTTGGAGCTGTATCACAATCCCGAACAGGCAGAGTTGTTGGGTAAGCAGGGTCGTCAATATGCGATCGATCGCTACTCCTTTGAGCAAGCCTTAAATCAGTACGAGGCGCTATTTGAGAAGGTCAAAGACAGTTCAGCCAGCGTCAGACCCACCTATGCCCTCACTGCTAACAAGACTGGTAGCTAGATAAAGCGCAACGTTGAGAAAAGAGATTGTGACTTAACGTTGCAAAGCTTCCCGATTAAGCCTAAATCTCTAGCAAAATGAGACAGAACCCCCTGAATCCAGACTGTGGAATCGGGGGTAGATACGGTAGCGTTGTTCTTCAACGTTCTTCAACTGCTCTTGAGACTATCGATTTTGCAAAACGGCTGGGAATACTAAAGCGCAACCATGACTGTGTAGGGATTGAACTGCACGAACTTATTTACCCTTTTGTCACCCTAGTCAAACCGTTGGCTGCACTCATCAGGTAACTTTTTGAATCATGAACTCTAAGCCGCCCAAAATTCCGGTTTCTGTCTTAATCCCGGCTCGAAACGAGGAAGCCAACCTCCCGGCTTGTCTCACCAGCGTTGCCAGGGCCGATGAAGTTTTTGTGGTCGATTCGCAGAGTAGCGATCGCTCGCTCGAGATTGCTGAGAGCTATGGTGCTAATGTGGTGCAGTTTCAATTCAATGGTCGCTGGCCTAAGAAAAAGAACTGGTCTTTAGAAAACTTGCCCTTCCGCAATGAGTGGGTGTTGATTGTTGATTGTGACGAACGCATCACACCCGAACTGTGGGAAGAGATTGAAACGGCTATTGAGCAAGCCGATTGTGACGGCTACTATTTGAATCGTAAAGTCTTTTTCCTGGGGCAGTGGATTCGCTACGGCGGCAAATATCCTGACTGGAACCTGCGGCTATTTCGCCATGCTAAAGGGCGCTACGAAAATTTGAACACCGAAGAAATTCGCAATACCGGAGACAACGAAGTCCATGAGCATGTGATCATTCCGGGTAAGGTTGCCTACCTAAAACATGACATGCTGCACATTGACTTCCGGGACATGTACCACTGGCTAGAGCGCCACAACCGTTATTCTAATTGGGAAGCGAGAGTTTATCTGAATTTGCTCAATGGCAAAGGTGATGGAGGAACGATCGGCGCAAATCTCTTTGGTGACTCGGTTCAGCGTAAGCGATTTCTCAAAAAAATCTGGGTTAGACTCCCTTTCAAACCACTTCTGCGCTTCATTTTGTTCTACTTCATTCGTTTGGGCTTCTTGGATGGCAAAGCTGGCTACATCTATGGTCGCCTTCTCAGCCAGTACGAATATCAAATCGGCGTGAAGCTTTATGAGCTGCGCTGTGGAGGCACTTTGAATACAAACAGCAATCCTACTACTATTTCTGTATCCACCTCTGAGCCAGTCCCGCAAATTGAGTCTTAACCGTTTTGAGGGGGGAGTATGAAGCAGGTCGAGACCGAAAAATTGGGGCAGGAAGACTGTGAATCCGAAGAACTTTTACCCATTCTGAATGCTAAACCGTTGGTAAATTTGCAGAGCTACGACCAATCGCACTTTGATCGCGGTCGTCCCGGTTGGTATATTTTGCTCTGGTGGCTGGTGCAGGCGATCGTCTTCCCGCTGACTCCTCATCCATTCAACTCAGTTCGGTGTGGGTTGCTCAGACTGTTTGGTGCACAAATTGGCAAGCGAGTGCTGATCCGCCCGACGGCTCGGTTTACCTATCCCTGGAAAGTTCAGATTGGAGATGATAGCTGGATTGGGGATGATGTCGTCTTCTACAGTTTTGAGAAAATTCAAATTGGAGAACATTGCGTAATTTCTCAGAAAACGTATCTCTGTACCGGAAGTCACGATATTCAAGATGCCAGTTTTAAGCTAACGACGGCTGGAATTGCGATCGGAAACGGTGCCTGGATTGCTACAGATTGCTTCATTGCTCCAGGGGTTCAGATTGGCTCAAATGCGGTTGTTGGGACACGAAGTAGCGTTTTGAGGTCTTTACCTGCCCAGCAAGTTTGTTGGGGGACTCCCTGCCGTCCCCGCTATTTAAGAGAAATCAGGGGCGTTAATGAACAAAATCCTTAATTGAGGTGACGATGCTCAACATTCTCTTTATTTACCAGCGCTTGAGAATTAGAAATTTTGAGTAGAACCTGGCTGCATTGCGCCCAGGTATTTTTGTAGGCACGGTGAGAAGACTTCGTAGATCAGGGTGAGAGGTTGACCGTTATGCCAAAAAAGGTAGTGTCTTCCCCAGAACGGCCCTGGTTGTCCGAAGGCTTTTTCTAAAGCGCTAGAATGCCCACAGTAAATGCCTTTGAGGTCTCGATATAGCTCCAAACGGGCGAGGCTCGTCCAAACGGGAATCGATCGATTCTTTAAGTATTCGTCAACGTGGCTTTGTTCCCACCAGGAGGTTGCGTAGGCAAGTCGCTCTCCAGAAGCCGTTCTTAGCCAAACCTGCCTTCTCAAACGGGGAGCGGGCACCATTTCAACAACTTTGGGTGCATTGTCGTCAGTGAGACCGATCGCTGACATGTCAATTACATCAACTTCGGTGGGTTCGCCTGTGAGAAGTTGTAGGTGACGAGTCGGAGACCCATCACCCAGCAGCAGCATTTGCCAGGTCGGGGCTAACTGATCATGCGGCAAGCCTGTTTGAATGTCACGATCGCTGCCTTCCCAAATTGGATCGAGAGAGTGCCAGGCAGCAGGCAGCGTCACGCTGTCGGTGGGTCTAAAGGTGGCAGTCATAAAACTTTACATAAGTTAACCTTCCTTTCATGATAGCGCTCTTAGCCGATCGCAACGGTGGGAAAGTTTCTGCAACTCACTTTTAGAATTTCAGCATTGCCATTGGCAATTTCAGGGAAATGAATTAATTACCCGTGCATACCCCTCAACTGGGTTTAGCCAAAATCTGCTCAAGGCTAATCCAACGTGAATTCGATGGAGTTTTCTCACTTCGTTAGTCAGCACTTCTGCCCCCCAGCCCCCCAAAATTGGGGGACTTTGAGACAATATTTCTCGTTCAAAGTCCCTCACTTGTGGGGGAT
>NZ_JBJPHT010000082.1:0-18034 GCF_052939475.1 Phormidesmis sp. 146-20 | reverse complement strand
AAGCGTAATTCTGCCTAACTCTCCAATTTCGGGGTGTTATGCAGAGCCTTGTCTGCCCTAATCTCAAGTTTGGAGAGTTAGACAGAGAGTTTTCAGCCTAATCGCCAAATTTGGAGGGTTAGCCAGACAACTTTCAGTCTAATCACCCGAATCAGGGAGGTTATCTAGACGAGATCAGTCTAAACATAAGTTATACGGCAAGGTGACAGAGGTCAAAGGCAGAGCAGTTCGTCAATAATCAATATCAAAATATGATGAGGTTATCGGTAAAAATGCTTATTTTTCAGTAAATCCTAGTTTTGAGTATCCACCTAGCGCAAGCAACCAGCTTATGATCGTAATCCAATGAATTGCAATAGGAGTCCAGATTGAACCAGATGCCATGTATGCAAAAGTACAGGCAATTCCTAAGATCGCGGTCGAGAGTAGAAAGAATGGGTTGGTGAAAATTCCTGAGGCTTGCTTATAAAACAGGGTTGCATTAAGAGGGTGACTTGCTACATAAGCAGTTAAGCTCACTGCTCCTAAAAGTAATTGAGTTTTTATTGGAATGGGACTGTTCTTTGCAGGGAGTAATAGAACACGAAATATGAGTTCTTCAGCAAAACAAGGAAAAAGAAAACGGTTAACTAAAACACTGATAGTTTTTGTAGCTGATAACTCTGGTATTCTGATATCCAGAAATTTACACCAAAGTCCCAAAGGCAAACAGGTTGCCATGATGATTAGCAATAGCATTGTTGCTGTTATCCAATCTTTCATGATTGGAATAGCTAGCATCGCTGAGATAACTTTTTCGTAGATTTGAGCTAGAAATCCCATTGGTACAACTCCGAAAGTTTATAGAGTTGAAAAATGACTGGTTCCTTGAAAGATAAACTTCTAGATAATTTAGAACACTTAGCAAAAGATGCTTTGGTTCAGACTGAATCTTATAATTATATGGCAAACTTTTGGATGAACTGGTATCTGTACATAGGCATACTTACTACTCTTCTCGCTTCCATTGCCAGTATCTCAGCTTTGTCAGAATCTTTTGGAAAGGCTCCTGCTGCGGCACTAACAGCGTCAGTAGCTGTTTTATCCGCAATCACAACATTCTTGAATCCTGCTGATAGATCTTCACAGCATAAGAAAGCTAAGGACAGGTTTATTGCCATTAATATAGAGGCTCGCAAAGTTGCCATTGAATGTAGTTCAGCAGATTCTGATGAAGTTTTGAAGCAAGTAAAGGAGAAAGTAGATGCCTTTTCAACAAGCATGATTGAAGCATTACAGACTAGTCCTCAAGTACCTGAATGGGTGTCTAGAATTGCCGAAAAAAGGGCTAGGAGAAAGTTTACATTTTAAGGGTATTGTTAATAATAACTGACTAGTAGACCTTGGCTGGAGTTGACCTACCATCGCTTCAAGTAGAAGGCTTCGCCAGCCAGTAATCAGTCAGGGAAATGGTAGGTGTATCTGCGCCGAAGTCTACTAGACAAAAAAGGAGAGCCAAGAAATGAATAAGGGTGACCATATTTGTGTAAAGACTAGATTTGGTGACTTGGTTACGCATCACGGCATTTACTGTGGTGATGGTACAGTGATCCACTTTGATGGAAATGGTAAGCCGTCTGGTCAAGCTAAGATCCGTAGGGATAGTCTTGAGAAGTTCTGTCATCCCCTTCCGGTAAGTGAGATTTTAGTATTCAATCCATGTCCTCCTGATCAGCATAGTTATGCTGATGCCATTATACAAAGAGCAGAGTCCTGTATAGGGAAGTCAGGATATGATCTTTTTAGAAACAACTGTGAACATTTTGCCACTTATTGTATGACCAATGTGTGGAAAAGTGGTCAATCAGATCAGTTGTATGAATCGGCTGGAAAGAATTTTAGATCTGTGGGTCGTCTTTTAGAGCAGTCGCATAGTCGCGAGACTCTACACAAAATAGCGAAAAATGCAGCGAAAACTCAGACAGATCCTGTCAAATCAGCAGTGGCATACACAGGAGTGTTCGCGGGACTTGCAGCACTTGGAGGAATATTGACTGCGGGTTCATATGCAGCGGAGAAAATTTCCAAAATGAAATCATTAAGAAAATCAAAGTCACCACAAGAGAGTTCGGAAACCCCATCACCGGGAGCAAACCAAGCGGTTCGAGGAGATGATTTAAGACTAGATTTAAAGTTAGCCTTTAGAGAGGCTGCATTTGGCGGAGATAAAGAAATCAAAATCAGTCACTTAGAGCAGTGTCAGACTTGTGCAGGAACTGGTTCCCCCAAAAAAATGCTAACAAGATCCTCTTGCTCAAACTGTAATGGAGAGGGACGAATACAAGAAGCTAAATTGCTCAGGATCTCTATTCCAGCGGGAGTAGATACCGGAACACGTTTAAGAGTAACTGGCTCAGGTGATGCTGGAGGATTCGGAGGTTCAGAAGGTGACTTATATGTTTACTTGTTTGTCGATGAAGATGAAGAATTAAAGAGAGATGGTACAAATATTCTGTCAATCATCAAAATCAGCCAAGCACAAGCTGACTCAGGTTGTAATCTAAATATCAATATTCTGGATGGCTCTGGCTCATTAAAAATACCATCAGGAACTCAAAACGGTGCAGTTTTGAGATTAAGTGGTCGTGGGGTTCCTCATTTTGGGAATCCATCTGAGCGGGGCGATCATTTGGTTACGGTTAATGTTATGCAAGCTAAGTTTTTTGAAGCTACATTACTTTAGCTTTTGACCTTGGTATATCAATTAGCAAATAGTAAATCAAGCAAAAGCCAAAAGTTTTAGTCAACAAAGTGCCGTATAACAACGCCCATGCACCCGACCGTTGAGAGGTGATCGGTGAGGTTCGAGAGGTTATCTGCGGCGGGTGATGGGCAACGTTATCCCGACTCTCGTAGGGATGCGCCAGATCTTGTTTCCTTCGTTGATCGCGTGGGCGGTTGAGATTCGTGTTCTACTTGCTGCGGTTGAGATTCGCGTTCTACTTGTTGGGGTGCGATCGCTGAGTTTAGCGGCGCGGCAAGTCAACTCGTTAAACCGGAAGCGGCGGGCTAACCTGTCGTTGCAACGGACAGTTGAAGAGTTTCTCGTTGGCATCATCGCGATCGCGCCGCCGTTGAACTTCACGTTAGCCTGCAAAGCTTTTGGGCTGGGATGGTACAGCAAGATTATCGGTTAGGTGTGAATGTTAAACTTGACTCAGAAACACTAGGAGGGCGATCGCTGTGGCTTCTATTACCCTTGACCTTTCAGAAACTCAATTCCAAAAGCTGCAAGATTTAGCAACTGTTCATGGGATTGCGCTCGAAGTTCTACTGAAGGCAAGCCTGGAGGATTGGCTCAACTCTCAAAAGCCTGAGTTTGTTGATGCAACCAATTATGTGCTAACAAAAAATGCTGAGTTGTATCAGCGGTTAGCATAATGCGTTTCCTGACGTTAATCGAGGTGCTGGAACTACATCGCAGAGTCATTGAGCAATCCAGTGGAGCATTTGGTATTCGAGATGTAGGGTTGTTGGAGTCAGCGATCGCCCAGCCCCGAATGACGTTTGATGGAGAGGAGTTGTACCCAGGTTTGCTGGAAAAAGCAGCAGCATTGGGGTTTTCGATTATCATGAACCATCCATTCGTGGATGGAAACAAACGTACAGGTCATGCTGCGATGGAGACTTTTCTTGTCCTGAATAGATTGGAAATTAACGCCTCTGTAGATGAGCAGGAACACGTTGTGTTGGCGATCGCATCAGGTGAGCTAGGGCGCGAGGCATGGGTAGAATGGCTACAGCAGCGTACAACGCCAGCTAACAATTCAAATGCAGCGGACGGTTAAGAGCCACTGGTGCTAAGTTCGAGGTGATCTGCCGCCGCTGATTTGAGTCGTTATACGGCTACATTCCAGTTTCTATAAGCACTTATGAAGCTACTGAATCGTATACTAAACGATATCAAGCGAGGCGACAATATTGATCTGTATCTTACAGTTCCGACTGCGATCTTAGTTGGCATTCTTAATCTAGTTGGTGTTCTTTCACCGACTTTAGTTGCTCCACTAACGCTTGTTATCTTGGGTTTGATAACAATTACCATCTTGGGCAGTCGCTACCGCATTGAGCAGTTAGCTGATAAGTTAACCCCCTCTGCTGAAAGTATTTTCAACGAGAAATCACCTCCAACTTTAGAACAAGATATAGAAGATGCTCCTGATATATGGCTTATTGGTGTACTTGGTGCAAAACACGCTAGAGATTTTTGTTCAGTTATTGAGCAAAAACTTAAAAAAGGTCACTCAATCAAAATACTTACTGTTCATCCAGATCCAAGGGTCGTTGAGTTTGAAGAAATGCGTGTTTATGGTTTAGCAAATGTAAAAACGACATGTTCTGATATTGAAACCGGGCTAAAATCCTTTTGTCATTTGAAGAAAATCTCACCTAATAATTCGCACAATTCACTATCCGCTTGGATATGGTGTCGTCGGGATCAACCCTGATTCTGCCTCTGGTATTTTGTATATCAGAAACTATGCATTTAAAGTGCCAGGTGGAGCAAAGCCAAAATTCACATTACGGACAAAAGATGGATTCTGGTATGATTTTTATATACAGGGGATACAAAACTTGTGGGACGCAGGCAACGAATGGAGATGCGAGGATAATCTATGAACTACCGAAATCACATTACGATTGAGCCTGATAAACGTGGTGGTAAGCCTTGCGTCCGTGGTTTGCGTATTACGGTTTATGAAGTGCTTGAGTACTTGGCTTCCGAGATGACCGAAGCAGAAATCCTTGATGATTTTCCTGATCTGACGCGAGAAGATTTAAAAGCATGCATTGCTTATGCCGCTGATCGTGAACGGCGGTTTATGACCGCTCCATTATCTGCATGAAATTACTTTTTGATGAAAACTTGTCGCCCAAGTTGCCGAACCGTTTAAGTGATCTTTTCCCAAACTCGCTTCACGTTCGAGATGTGGGCATGAAAGCAACGATCGATCCAATAGTTTGGGATTATGCAAAAGACAATAATTTGATGATTGTCTCGAAAGACGCTGACATGCACGACTTGAGCTTAGTATTTGGAAATCCACCGAAAGTTATTTGGCTGCGACTTGGAAACTGTTCGACATCGCAAGTTGAAAGCTTGCTGCGTCGAAATTTTGACGCGATTAAACTGTGTTTTATGAAGATGAGAATTTATCTCTGCTTGCTTTATCCTAGTGCACCGATGGCTTTGGATATATTTCCAGGGGTTTATAAGCATATTTCCAGGGGCTTTACAAACGGAGAAAACATAGTGGCGATCGCCGCATAACAACCCCAATGCACCCGACCGTTGATAGGTTGTCTGTTAGTGTTCAAGGTTTTCTGCGGCGGGTGATTGGGAACGTTATGCCGCCTCAGCTATTGTTGCGGACGCGACCGGGGGTTAATTGTGGGAAGCCAAGTTTGAGATGGGATTGTCTGTGCAGGATCGCGGATTGAAATAGTCTGAGCAATATTTGTAATCAGGAGTAACTCAAATGCGTACTTTGGCTAGAAAAGCTTTAGTTCCAGCCTTAGCAGGTCTTGCCATAATTTTCACAGTTGTTGGTTCAGCCATTGCACAAACGTCAAGATTAAACCCCTTGTCACTGTATTGGAACTCTCAGAGGGGAGACAACTTCGTAACTGCTACTCAGCAAGGTCGAAGGGATGCCGTTGGTTCTGGTTACAGTAGCGTTGGTGTCGAAGCGTGCATCCTTACTAGCCAAGAGGAAGGATCAGTTCCCTTTAATCTTTATTGGAGTGAGCAAAGAGGTGACAACTTTACTACCTCAACTAGAGAGGAATACTTACTTAAGGTCAATCAACGAGCTAGACTAGCTTTGAGAATTGAGCGAGGCTGCTTCATCAGGGGGAAGGCTTTCGGTCTGCGTTTTCTAACTCTAGGTTCATGACGATTGGGACGGTCTGGAATCAGGGATTGTGAAACGACATGCAACAGGATGTGATAAAGGTCGTGACGCGGTTGGGGAGGGGCATAAGCCAAGGATGGGATAAAGTTTCTCAGATGTTGTCTTGCGCCCTGTCACGCCAGTTGTCAAGTGGAGACTGGTCACCCTGCACTGGCTAACCAACTGATCACCCGACTCACCGCCTTGCGACAACGCTTGTCGCTGTCGAACACCGGGGATAGAAATGCCCACAGCGTCACGAACGGATTAAACAGACGATCCCGATAGCTCACGGTCTCTTCGACCAAGACCCTGGCTATCACAGATTCAGGCAGGATCTGTTGAAACGGTAAACCGACCCTGTTGGCGAATGTTTGCTTGAGAATTTCAGCAGAGTTTGGCATAGTGGAGCTAGTTATTTTAGTCACTCCCAGCCTGTGACCTCAAAAAGACCAGGGTTGGAGCTTTTTCTTGCTCTATTTTCTCAAACCCCGACCCTTAAGTAAGTACCATTCAACCTTAAACACTTGACTATTTTCTTCACTTAGTTGAGAATGAGTTGCATTAAACTGAATTCGTCCTGCAACTCCCTAAACCTATCATGGCAATTACCATCTCTCGCGCAGACTATGATGAGTTGTGGAAAGTTTGCAACCCTGCTCCTTTAGTCTCCAGTCATTCAGGCTATTGTGAACGGGTTGAGATTGTGCCTGAGCAATTTGGGGAGGGATACGTCCGATCAATTCAGTTCCGGGGAATCAATCTAATGCTCTTCAATTATCAACTGCATCACGATTTGCATCTCAAAGATGAAGTGTCTGAGACAGCCTGGGAAATTGGATTTAATCTATCAGGGAATCGTAATAATAAGTGTACTGGGGAGAGCTTTCTGGAATGGGGAGCCTATGAAGGCAAGGGAACATGGATTACTTATGCCAACGATCCAGTCTTGAAAGTTGATATTGAGTTAGAAACTCCGAATGAGGTAAGCCGACTGATTATCGACACTTTAGAAGAGCTACCCATCGAGATTCGGCAATGTGTTGAAGACTGCGACGGAAAACGGTTTGATGAGTTTAATGTGATTACACCCGCAATGCGATCGACGTTAGAGAAGATCCTACACTGTTCATTTCAAGGAAGAACTAAACAAATTTATTTAGAGAGTCAATGTTTGGAGTTGGTTGCTCTGAAGTTAGAGCAGCTTAAAAACCCAGATCAATATACTCGCAAGTCTTTCCTTTCGTTAAACCTAGATGATATCGATCGCATTCACTTAGCTAAAAAAATCATGACAGAGAATGCTGATCATCCTCCGTCACTGATGGAACTCGCGCGGCAGGTTGGGTTGAATGATTTTAAGTTGAAGGGGGGATTCCGGCAGGTGTTTGGAACAACGGTATTTGGCTATTTGCATCAACATCGGATGGAAACAGCACGTCAATTGCTTACTGAGCGACGCATGAATGTGAAAGAAGTGGCTCAGTCAGTGGGATACGTCAGCCAAAGCCGTTTTGCCGAAGCGTTTCGGAAACAGTTTGGCATGAATCCTAAGTCCTACCTACTAAGCAAAAAATCCGTTTGAGGAGCAAAACAATCCGTTTGTGCGCGATCGCGATCGTCTATTCCCTTCTGTTTCCCGATATCTTCTTGAAAGTAATTCTTAGTTAGAGCTTTCGTTGGTGTGTGGAAGATGAGCAGAATCAATTCGCAGTGCATGAGTAAAGTCCGATTTTATGGATCAATGTTCGTGCTGTCAGGCAGTTTAGTGAGCGGGTCTGCTTTATCAGGATTGGCGGAAACTAAGTCTACTCATCACAATCGCCACGCTACCACAGTTAAAGAATGGATTGCCCAGATCGAAGCGGCTACTGTGCAAGTAACAGGAGTGAGCTTGAATCGCACCGATGCGGGGCTGGAGATCGTTTTACAAACGGCAGAGGGCAAACCGCTACAAATTGATGCGAGCAAATTTCGATCGGAAGGCAATAACCGAATTGCAGATATTCCAAATGCTGTACTGGTCTTACCGGGATCTCAAGCCTTTGTTGCTGATAATCCGACTGCTGACATTGCCAGTGTGCACGTTGTCCAACAGGAAACCAACATCGTTCGAGTGAGCGTAGCAGGAATTAATAGCCTGCCTACCTCTGAAGTCAGTCTGAAAGCAGGAAGATTGAGCTACAGCTTGAATTCAGAGCCGGATGAACCCGATGAAGAGATTGTTGTAACGGAACGGCAGCAACGTGGCTATCGCGTACCTAATGCAAGTACAGCGACCAGAACTGATACTCCATTGCGAGATATTCCCGGTTCGATTCAAGTAATTCCCCGTCAAATCTTAGACGACCAAAAGACAACGCGAATACAAGAGGCATTGGAGAATGTTAGCGGTGTCCGTAAAGAAGGTAACTACGGAGGTACAGATGCGGGTGGATTTAACATCCGTGGCTTTGCTCAGGATGGAAATTTCCGCAATGGATTGGCTGACAATGACTTTTACTCTACGGTCGATACAGCAAATATCGATCGAATAGAAGTTCTCAAAGGGCCTGCTTCTGTTCTATTTGGTCAGGCTGAACCGGGAGGAATTGTCAATGTGGTCACAAAACAACCGCTCAGAACTCCCTATTATTCAGCAGAATTCAATGTCGGCAGCTATGCTTTTTATCGCCCCAGTTTTGATATTTCTGGACCGCTTACCCCTAATAGTTCAGTGTTATATCGGTTAAATGCCGCTTATCAAAATTCTGAGAGTTTTCGAGATTTTAACTTTACAGAACGTGTTTTTGTTGCGCCCGTCATTACCTGGAATATTAGCGATCGCACAACCTTAACTTTCGACCTTGAATACCAGAACAGTAATTACCTGTTCGATCGTGGACTTCCTTCTCTTGGCGATCGACCTGCTCCCATTCCCATTAGTCGATTGATCGGTCTGCCACAAAGCGTTTATGACGATAGCACGTTTCGGGTTGGCTACAGGCTGGAGCATCAATTTAGCAAAGACTGGCAACTTCGCAATGCGTTTTCTTTTGTGTCCGGTCGATCAGAAGGGACTTATGCGATCGGTGGGTATGGTCTAGTTGATGATCAATTTGCCCCAATTTATATTGGTCGGGACAATTTCTCACGAAAAATCTACACCCTGCAAACAGAATTAGTAGGACGGTTCAAGACGGGATCGATTGTTCATCAACCCTTACTGGGGGTAGAGCTAAGAAGAAATGACTGGACTTATAGCTCGTTCGATGTGGCAGACCCCATCCTGCTAGACATTTTTAATCCCAATTATGATGTTGAATTCCCTGCTATCCCTGATGAAAAAACGTTCTCTTACACAACCCGAAGAGATACCCTGGGGATCTATCTTCAGGATCAAATTACCTTAGCAGAAAACCTCAAACTTTTAGTGGGAGGTCGCTTTGATGCTTTCCGCCGCAAAGATGACTTCGGAACCCCTGAAGAAGAATCTCTCACTGCTTTTAGTCCCCGTGCTGGTATTGTTTACCAACCCATTAAACCCATTTCTCTCTATGCCAGCTATGCTCGATCGTTTCAACCCGATCGATTTCTCGGTCGATCTGCAACAAGCGAACCCTTCAAGCCAACAGAAGGAACACAGTATGAAATCGGTATCAAGGCAGATATCAGTAACCGACTTTCGGCAACTCTAGCAGCCTTTCAAATTACTAAAACCAACGTTTTGACCCCCGACCCCAACGATCCCGATTCTTCGATACAGGTGGGAGAACAGAAAAGCAAGGGCATCGAGCTAGATGTTAGCGGTGAAATTTCACCAGGTTGGAATATCATTGCATCTTACGCCTATACCGATGCGATCACCTCGGAAGATAACAACATTCCTGTGGGGAATCGGCTGATTAATGTTCCCAGACATGCAGCAAGCTTGTGGACTAGCTATGAACTTCAAAGCGGTAACTTAAAGGGTTTGGGCTTTGGCTTGGGACTTTACTATGTGGGAGATAGAAACGCTGACTTGGAAAATACAAGCATTCTACCCAGCTACTTTAGAACAGATTCAGCAATTTACTACAAGCGGGATAACTGGAGAATAGCACTGAATTTCCGAAATCTTTTTAATAAAACTTACTATGAGACTTCTCAAGGTAGAGATATCATCTATCCTGGTGCCCCTTTCACTGTAATCGGCTCGTTCTCGATTCAGTTCTGAGCCTGATTGTTATTGAGTTCGCAATGTTCCTGGAAACTTGCCGCAGCGCGATCGCTTTCTTTTCTAAATACATTAGCTGGGCTTTGCTAATAGCTATCTTGATCACCGCTTGTCAAGGTGGTAGCCCTCAAAATTCTAGGTTAGAAAGTCACCGATCGCCATCTGCTGATTGTCGAAGCGTGGAACATGCAGGAGGAAAAACTCAGATTTGCGGTACACCTCAAAAGATCGCAGTTCTTGAACCTAAGCTGTTGAGTCTGATGTTAGCACTTGGTGTGCAGCCTGCGGCTTATGCCGATGCTTATTTAGTGCGATCGCGCCACTTCGACAATCCTAGTGAGCAAATCCCTTACCTGGGTAAATTTGTCACCAGTCAGCCAATAAATTTAGGCGATCGTTCTTCTCCTTCTCTAGAAATTCTAACTTTACTTAAACCTGATTTGATCCTAGGTTTGAAGGGTCAAGCACATCAAGTATTTTCTTCGCTTGCTCCAACTATCTTGATTGATCATAAACAGGATTGGCGCGATAACCTTAAAACGGTTGCCCAAGCTTTGAACTATCGAGAGAATGTATCATCAGTCGTTACCTCACAACAGCAACAACTGGAGAAAGTTCGCACCCAACTCGCGACACTAGTGAAAACTCACCCAAGAGTTCTCAATATTGCTTGTAGCCGAACAATGGACTATATCGAGGTGATGAACAGCGGAGAGGCTGACCAGCTTATGAGGAACCTGGGATTTCAACCTGTACCACTTACAGATGTAGCCAAACAACTGGGAGACAGACCACAGATTAACCTGGAAACCCTTGCTCAAATTGATACAGATATGATGATTGTGAGTACCTGGCTCGATAGTTGGGATGGTCGATCGACTTACCAAGCTCCGATCACAGAACTCAAACAAAAATGGGCTGAAACTCCTCTATTACGGAACTCACAAGCCTGGAAAGAAAAACGAGTTTACTTTGTCGATTACACATTATGGGGTAGTGTAATTGGTGAACCGATGTCTAGTTTCCTAATGCTAGAAGAGCTTCCCCAGCTATTACTTTCACACCCTCTAAATCCATGACCAAGCATACTCTCTTTGTTTGTAAATCCTGTCATCGCTCTTCTGAGGAACCCGCAGAAAATCAGCCTCTTGAGGGCGGCATTTTGCTTGATGCGCTCAACACTCTATCGGTTCAACAATTTGCCCCAGAGGAGCTAGAAATCAAACCTGTTGGATGCTTGTGGGCGTGCAGTCGGGGCTGTGTTGTTGCTTTGGCAAATCCAGAAAAACGAAGCTATCTGCTAGTTGATTTGCCGCCCGATGAAGAACACGCCTCTGCTTTACTCCAGCTTACACGGATGTACATCAACCATCGCAAAGGTGCATTGATCTGGGACAAGCTTCCCAAACAGATAGAATCTGCGCTGTTTGCTTGTATTCCTTCAGCCTTGTCCTTCTCAGCAGATGGTGATTCAGACGAAGAGGAGCCATAACTTGACTAAATCAACTCATACATTTTCGGAACAAGAGTATCGTCAGCTTTGGCAGCACGATCGTCAATTTTTAGAACAGGGTTTTGAAGATGTTGTTTGCCGATGTCCGACAGAATTAGGGAATGGATACGATCGTTGGATTGCGCTTCCTGATATTGATTTATTACTTATACAGAAGACGTTTCATCAAGGTTTGTCAGTTGAATACGATGAGACTGTGACCAGTAACGAGATTGAATTTGGTTTCAATCTATCTGGGGAATACTCAGGACGATCAGGAAAGGTAAATTTTCTAGATTGGACACCTGAAGGAGAAGTCAGCGAAGCGACTGTAAGCCATATCTCAGGACGGGTTCCGATTCAGAAAGTTGATATTCACCTCAAATCGTCTGATTTGTTGCGAAGGTTTCTCCCTGACGATTTGAGCCAATTTCCATCAGAATTTTGTCAGTTAGTGTCCCAAATTCATTCAGCGACTTACAGCACATCTGGAACAATAACACCCAGTATGAAACTGGCGATCGAGCAGATTTTTAACTGTCCTTTTCAGGGATTGACCAAGCGAATTTATCTAGAAAGTAAGTGTTTAGAACTGATTGCGCTAAAGCTTGATCAACTTTCAGAGGTTCAGCTATCTTCTCCTTCGCTAAAATCGGATGAGCGCGATCGCATTCACCAAGCCAGAGACATTCTGATTCAGCGCGTTGCTTGTCCGCCCTCGCTGATTGAATTAGCACGGCAGGTAGGATTAAACGATCGTAAGCTTAAACAAGGGTTTCGATCTGTGTTTGGTACAACTGTATTCGGATACCTTTATGAGTATCGAATGCAGCAGGCGGCTCAATTGCTTATGAACAAACATATCAGCGTTAATCAGATTGCACAACAAGTTGGGTACACCAGCCGAGGCGCATTCTACAAAGCATTTAAGAAAAAGTTTGGAACCAGCCCCAGATACGATTGATCAAAAAAGTCCCGCTCGGAGACAGAAAAAGTCCGGTTAAAGGACATAATGTGATTTAAATTGCCTCATCGATCGCTGTACTCTATTGAGAAAGAATTGCAATTCTGAATAAGCAGGGTTGCAGTGTGA
The DNA here is from genome assembly GCF_052939475.1 of Phormidesmis sp. 146-20. Taxonomy (NCBI): domain Bacteria; kingdom Bacillati; phylum Cyanobacteriota; class Cyanophyceae; order Leptolyngbyales; family Leptolyngbyaceae; genus Phormidesmis; species Phormidesmis sp. 146-20. The sequence goes on along the minus strand of NZ_JBJPHT010000082.1, from coordinate 5,321 downwards.
TGTGAGGAGAAATCATGAGAGTCTACTTGAGTTCCTTGACCGTTATCGTGGGTGCTTTGAGCGCAATCGTGTCAGAGGGTGTCCACGCCAATGAAATTTCAACTGTTAAAGACCGCCCAGCCGTTTCCACCAGCGCTCAAACTCTCCTTGCACAGGCTCCGACTCAGGTGACTGAGATTGAGCTAGAACGCCTACAGGACGGCATCGAGCTTATTTTTACTACGGCTGATGGCACTGTTCTTAAAGCCCAGAACCAACGCCGTGAAGGAAACGCGATCGTTGCAGAGATTAATAGTGCTGTCCTGACTCAACCCTTTCAAGCGTCAAACCCGATCGCAGGTATCGCAACCGTTACTGTTAGACAGATCAACCCCACTCAACTGCAAGTTCGCGTTGTCGGAACTGATCGTCCACCTGAACTGGATATCGTCTCGGCTCAATCAGGATTGACGCTAAGTGTGATTCCGGCGACAGATGAAGAGGAAGTCGTAGTCACCGCAACCCGCACCGCAGAACGTCCCGCAGATGTGCCTCGCTCCACCACCGTTCTAAACCGCGCCCAACTTGAGCAGCAAACCAGCATCAATCGCGATTTGCAAACGATTCTCAGCAAGACGATTCCAGGACTTGGAGCTGGCACCGAAAATACCAGCAACTTTGGTCAATCCCTGCGAGGACGAACCCCGCTCGTTTTGGTTGATGGTGTACCCATTACCTCTAACGTCAACACCGATAGCACAGGAGCCGATTTGCGACGATTGGATTCATCTGCGATCGAGCGAGTTGAGGTCGTTCGAGGGCCAAGTGCTATCTATGGTGATGGTGCATCGGGGGGCGTGATTAACCTGATTACTCGTCGTCCTGAAGCAGGTTTCAAGGCAGAAACAGAAGTGAGCGTCAACTCTGACAATTTGCGATCGCGTAGTTTTAGCACGTTTGTTCGCCAAGCGATTTCAGGAACTCAAAACGGAACAGACTATCTGTTTTCGTTCTCTGTAGACAGTCTTGCGAAAGCTTTTGATGCTGAAGGCGATCTGATTCCCGCAGCAGGAAGCTTTGTTACTGATGGTAGAACACTCAATGCGTTAGGAAAAGTAGGCTTCCAACTTAGCCCAGAACAACGCCTGCAAGTTAGCGTGAATCAGTTTGACGATCGCTATAAGCAATCTGATAACTATGATCCGATTGTGCTAGACATTCCTGGCATTCAAAAGGCGCGGGCGCTCGATCAGTCCATTAATTTCGTTGATACCACCGATCCCGTTAACCTGGGTACGATCGCAAATTTGGACTACACCCATAACAATGTCTTCAACAGCAAACTGCAAGCACAACTCTACTACCGTCGCACGAGAACTGCGGATGTGTTGTTTGATGCACGCACTTTTGATCCAGAAACCCCTTTGGGCGTTGCTCGATCGGTGGCGACAGCAGAACGCATTGGGGGCAGAGTCCAGTTTGATACGCCGCTCTCGAAAACGTTGAGCTTACTCTGGGGGGTAGATGCTTCTAGTGACGCTAACCGCGCCGATTATGATGTGTTCGATGCGGATGAGTTTGATGCCAGCAGGCGGGTAACGGCTCGGAAAACCAGGAGTGCGATTCGCTTTCCAAAATTCACAATCAATAACTTAGGAATCTTTTCTCAGGCGCAGTGGCAGGTTAGCGATCGCGTTAATCTCAGCGGCGGAGTCCGATATGAGCGGTTTGGGGTGTCGGTACTTGATCAGTTTGTGGCAGGGGAGAACAATGTCACCGCATTCGGAGGTGATAAAACCGTTGATGATTTTGTGTTCAATGCAGGTGCTGTGTATAAGGCAACAAAGCAGATTAGTTTGTTTGCTAATTTTGCCCAAGGCTTCTCACTGCCGACGATTGGACGTGCTTTAGTCCGTCCTCCCGAAGGGTTTGATTTCAGGCGCGATGTGATACTAACGGCTCCGCAAAAGGTGAATAACTATGAAATTGGAGTGCGCGGTAACTGGCGAAATGTTCAAGCCTCTCTAGCCGCGTTTTATAGCTTCTCTGAATTGGGGGCATTAACTCAATTGACAGAGACTTCTGTGGAATTATTACGGGCACCGCAGCGAAACTATGGCATAGAGTTGGCGCTTGATTGGCAACCCTTAAAAACCTGGCAATTGGGAGGATCAATCAGTTGGGTCGAAGGCGAGCTGAAAAACGATGAAGGGAATTTCGTTGCCCTCAGTTCATTTGATGTCCAGCCGATTAAACTAACCGCTTATGTAGAGAATGAAACGCTACCAGGATGGCGAAATCGATTGCAGGCACTTTATATTGGGAGCCGCGATCGCGCTTTCACGGCTAGCATTGATCCAGTTGGAATCGATAGTTACTTCTTGGTCGATTTAGTCAGTAGCATTAAGCTCGGCTCTGGTACATTGAATATTGGAGTTCAAAACTTATTCAACAATCAATACACCAATGTGAAAAATCAAATCCTGGGTGGTTTTGATGAAACGCTCAACACGGCTTCTAGGGGAAGAACTATTACAGTCGGTTATCGTTTTACTTGGTAGCAGTTCGATGATAGTTGCTCAATGGGTTCGCGCTCTAACCATTTTTGCACTAACGACTCTGCTCGTTTGGGGCTGTAGCAGAAGTGTTCCCCCGATCCCGATGCGCGAGGCACCGAAGGATCAACTTCAAAAAATTGCCGTCCTCAGCCCCTATGGATTAGATCTTCTGCTATCTCTAGGAGAGCAGCCTGCTGCCTATGCAGGTGTTTCTGCAAGTCGGCAACCATTCAATCGCCCGATCGAGCAAATCCCTTTTTTAGGCAATCGCGTGACGACGCAGCCAATTAATTTGGGCGATCGCTCTCAACCTTCTTTAGAAGCACTCGCGTTGCTCAAACCGGATTTGATCCTGGGTGAACGATGGCAAGGAACTCAAGGCAAGAATGACCTGTTAACCCAAATTGCGCCAACCGTTCTACTCGACGATCAATATGGATGGCAAAAACCGCTTCAGCAAGTTGCTCAAGTGATCGATCGAGCAACCGTCATCCCATTGCTGATGGCTGCGCGAAAGGAGCGTATTACAAAAGCGCGTGAGAAATTAGCTGCGATAACTAACACTCACCCCCGCGTGTTGTTATTGAGTTCTGGAGATCTAGCGAGTGGTTTTTATGCCTTTGGGCAGGAGCGCAGTGTTTATACCGATTTAATTGAAGCATTAGGATTTAGGAATGTTCGCTTAGATGACTCCCGATTCGGAGGCGCAGATGCTCAGATTTCGATCGAGATTTTGCCCCAGATCGAAACTGATATTTTAATTGTGATCGGATGGAACGAAAATGATGCGGATGAGCGTCCTCTAGACTGGCGACAACTACAACAAGCATGGAATCAAATTCCATTGTTAAAGACACTGCCAATCTCTCAAACTGGACAGGTTTATTTTATGGATGCTTATTTGACAATGGTGCGCGGCCCCCTTGCTGAAGTACAAATTCTAAATGATTTGTTACAGCAGTTAGCTCCCATCCCTCAAAAGTGAACCCAGAATTCTAACGAGATCCACACTATAGCAATCCCAAATCACTCGTGAAATGCAGAATTGATCGTGCCCCCTAAATCCCCCAAAGTTGGGGGACTTTGAGCCGAGAGACTTCCTAGATTTCAAGACCCATTCCCCAGTTTCAAAGTCTCTCAGAGTGGGGGATTTAGCGTCTCAAACTCTTGTGCCGCGATCGCCGATTTCGCTTTACTAAGTTCAGTCTTGAACTGTTTCTGTACAATGGCTTTCATTTTTGCCTCCACTATCAATTGGGCGAGGTTGTGAATTGTTGCAGCTTGAAATAGTACGAAGCCTCTCCAGTCTTGAACAGTCCATACCAGGCTTTCAGAACTGGAGGCTCATAGAGATCTAGCTTCTTGAAGATGTGGTAAGCAAACTCGATCGGCGCGGTTGAGTTTGCCGTAATCACATTGCCAGCGGTAACCGCAGGTTGGTCTTGATAAAGGGCTTCACCTCGATAGCGGGTCGCTTGCAAGTACGCTAGAGCATTGCTGGTGTGAGGTTTATCATCTAGAATCCCGGCGTGGGCGAGTCCTACGGTTGCACCACAAATCGCTGCAACAGGAATATCTGCTGCTAGGAGTGCTTTGGCTGATTCCAGAATTTCCGAGTTTTCGCCTGCATCCCAAGCTTCACCTCCCGGTAAAATCAGCATCGCTCCAGGTTCGAGTTCGGCAAGGGTAATGTCGGGAAGAATCGTTACACCGCCGATCGTTGTGATAGGCTCAGCATTCAAACCAACTGTTTGTACCTGGTAACGTCCGGGATGTTTTTGCATGTCTGGGTTGTTGATTCCAGCGATCGCAAAACCTGTTTCCCAGTCAGCTAATACCAAATTGATCTTTGAACGCTACAGATCTTGCAGCCCCCTAAATCCCCCACGAGTGGGGGACTTTGAATGTAGGAGTTCCCTAGAGGTCAAGACTTTTCTAGGTTTCAAAGTCCCCCAGAATGGGGGATTTAGGGGGCGAAGGATCTGTAGCATTAACAGATTGATTTGGTATAAGGTATTGAATACAAAAAGATGAACAATTTGTTTTTTCATTGTCAGACCTCCCATTTCAGGAGTTCGCATCTGGATGTATTGTGGTGCGGCTGCTTCAGAGGTTCACTAGCCAAAAGGATAGGTCTTGGCATAGAGATTTCTGCTAAGGTAAAAGTTTTAATTCTCTGGCTTTCGCGACTGCTTGAGTTCGATTGTTCACCTCTAATTTGCCATAGATGTTGCGAGCGTACCATTTAACAGCAGCGAGGCTGACAAACAGTTGGTCTGCGATCGCTTGATTCGACATCCCAGTTGCCAGATTACTTCGAGTTCACGTGCGCTTAATGGTTCAACGAACGGTTGAATGATGGTTGATTTTTTCTCTTCAACTGAGTTAAGTATCGTTAACAAACGTTTGGCTGCATCAGCATGAATATCCTGAAAGACAGCTATTTGCAATAACTCTGCCATCGGTTTCCCTTCATCCGAGAATAGACGAATGTATTTTCCTTGACTAGGAACGTTCAGGGCTTGATGGAGGAAATCGAACGATCGCGTGCGATCGCCTTGAGCCTGTAAAACCAACGCCTGTAAAAGCAATGTTTCCATAACCCGAATGGTTCGTCCACCCGCATGAGTGAATTTCTGCAATCGAGTCAGCAATCTCATTGCATCTCGCAGCTGAGCGGGTGATGAATGCAGATCTTTCTCTTCAAGCTAACAAATTCAAAGATTTGCTAAGGGATATGCAATTAAATAAAGTACCAGTTACGTTGGGCAGATTGTAATGTCC
>NZ_JBJPHT010000081.1:0-18667 GCF_052939475.1 Phormidesmis sp. 146-20 | reverse complement strand
AGTTCATTAGATCTCAACTTCTGACCTTTGACACAATTTATTTTACAATCCCTCTGAAGGCGCACAGGTGGAGAATCCTCGCTTTTACCGCACAGGTGAAGCAAAAATGAAGCGTCGTCAACGGCTGGTATCGAGAAAGAAAAAAGGGTCTGGCAACCGTCGTAAAGCGATTAATCAGCTGGGTAGAACTCACCTCAAAATAAGTAGACAGCGAAAAGATCACGCCTGCAAGCTGGCACGATCCGTCATCACATCTCACGATGTAGTGGTCTATGAAGAGTTGAGCGTGAGCAATCTGGTTAAGAATCACTGTCTGGCAAAGTCGATTAACGATGCGGGATGGTATCAGTTCCGGGTGTGGATGGAGTATTTTGCAAAAGTGTTTGGTCGGTTAGCCATTGCGGTTAATCCAGCTTACACGTCTCAAGAATGCTCTGACTGTGGCGTGATTGTGAAAAAGTCTCTATCTACTCGCACCCATGTTTGTCAATGCGGATGCAAGTTAGACCGAGATCACAACGCGGCAGTCAACATCCTGAACAAAGGCTTAAATACCTTGGGGCACAAGGGAATCTACGCTTGGGGAGAAATGACCTCTACTGTGGCTGGAGCAATCCTGTCATGAGCAAGTCGCTTCAAAGAACCAAGAATCCCACTGGCTTCAGCCGTGGGAGTGTCAAGACTTGAAGGGCGCTATCTTCAGCCCACGCTCAAGGCAGCCAGGGATATTTGCGAAAATCAGGAGAGCGCTTCTCTAAAAAGGCTTGTTTTCCTTCGGAGCCTTCTTCGGTCATGTAGTAGAGTAACGTGGCGTTTCCGGCGAGTTCTTGAAGTCCGGCTTGACCGTCACAGTCAGCATTAAAGGCAGCTTTGAGACAGCGAATAGCGATCGGGCTTTTCTCCAAAATCTCCTCTGCCCATTGGATGCCTTCAGCTTCAAGTTGAGCGATCGGCACGACACAGTTGACTAAGCCCATTTCTAACGCCTGAGCAGCATCGTACTGACGACAGAGATACCAGATTTCTCGCGCCTTTTTTTGTCCCACAATTCGCGCCATGTAGCTGGCTCCAAACCCTCCGTCAAAACTACCGACTTTGGGGCCAGTCTGTCCAAAAATGGCGTTGTCAGCGGCGATCGTCAAGTCACAGAGCAGATGAAGGACATGCCCACCGCCGATCGCATAGCCTGCCACTAGTGCGATGACTACTTTGGGCATTGAGCGAATCAGACGCTGCAAATCCAGTACGTTGAGCCGGGGGACACCTTCTTCATCGATATAGCCTCCCTGCCCCCGAACGCTCTGATCACCCCCTGCACAAAATGCATATTTGCCGTCGGTGTGCGGCCCGGCTCCTGTTAGCAAAATTACGCCGATTCGACTATCTTCGCGGGCATTGCTAAAAGCGTCGTAGAGTTCGACGACGGTCTTGGGTCGAAAGGCGTTGCGTTTGTGGGGACGGTTGATCGTGATTTTGGCGATGCCGTCGGTTTTGTGATAGGTGATGTCTTCGTAGGATTTGACGGCGTGCCAGTCGGTCATAAGGGGTGAGGGGTGAGGGATGAGGAGTGAGGAGTGAGGAGTGAGTTAGGAGAGGGAGGCGGCGATCGCGCTTAAATTATTTTGTCGCCATTGGGCATCGGATTGACGATCAGTTTTGATTTCTAGGACGCGAATGCCCTGGGGGGGGAGAGGATTTAGCTGCTGGATTAGTTGCTCCCAGGTGTGGATGGGCTGATGGTCAACGTTGTAAGTTTGGCAGAGGTTGGCGAAGTCGATGTTTTGAGGAGTGGCGAAAAATTCTTCAAAAGGCGGGTTGAATTGGGCGATCGGTAACATGCCAAAAATGCCGCCACCGTTGTTGTTGATCACGATAATGGTCAAACTTCCGATCAGGCGATCGCGGTTCAAAAATCCGTTGGTATCATGCAGCAGCGCCAAATCTCCTGTCAAGAGAACGCTGGCTTGATTGTGGTGGGCGATTCCTAATGCCGTCGAGAGAATGCCGTCGATGCCGTTTGCGCCTCGGTTAAAAAAGGGCTGAATTGCGGAGTCGTTGGGCATCCAAAAAAACTCGACATCCCGAACGGGCATACTGCTGGAAATGAAGAGCGGCGTTTTGTGAGGCAGGTGTTGAGAGAGTAACCAGGCGGCTTTTCCTTCAAATAGGGCTGTCTCAGCAGACAGCTTTTGGTCGATCGCTCGTCTCATCTGAGCTTCCATTTCACACCAAAGCTGCGTGTAGGAACTGGGCGCAACGGACTCGGACAACTGGGTAACAAAAGCTTCGATCGAAGTGGGCAGATGAATCGTTTTGCCGTGAAGCGGGTCGAGACTGCGATCGCTCGGATCAATCACCCACTGGTTCGGTTGAGTGGCCGTTAACCATTGGCGCAGCGTCTTGCTGGTCGGCATTTCTCCCACGCGAATCACCACATCGGGCGCTAGTTTTTCTGCGAGTTCTGCGTTTCTCAGAAGGGTGTCGTAGGTGGAAATTAGATAGGGATTTAAGCTGGCGTAGTTTCGCAAGGGCGACAATCCCTCTGCCAAAACGGGCATTCCAAACGTCTTGGAGAGATGGGCGATCGCTTGACAGTAGGCGATCGGATCAGAGGGTTGGGCTGCTCCGGCGAGGATGAAACCGCGAGGCGAGTGAGGGGTGAGGAGTGAGGGGTGAGGAGTGAGAAGTGAGGAGGGAGGGAGTGAGGGGCGAATGTGGTGGAAAAAGTCGGGCGGAAAAGTAGCTTCTAAGGATTGGGTGGCGAGGTGAGCGATCGGCACCAATGGATCACGAAAGGGCAGATTCAAATGGACAACGCCGGGAATGGGATATTGGGTTTGCTGCCAAGCTTGCATCACCGTCTGTCTGAGGTACGCCAGCATGGTTGATTCAGCATCAGGAAGCGCAATCTCAGCGTAAAAGTTGGGATAGGAACCAAAAAGTTTTTGTTGGTCGATCGCTTGTCCTGCGTTGCAGTCTCGTAATTCAGGCGGACGATCGGCGGTCAACACCAACAGCGGCACTCGGCTTTCTCTCGCTTCAATGATTGCTGGATAAAAATTGGCTCCTGCCGTTCCCGATGTGCAAACTAAAACGACAGGCTGATGGGATTTGCGGGCGAGTCCTAATGCAAAAAAAGCGGCCGATCGCTCATCCAAAATCGGAATTGCCTCAATCTCAGAATGTTGAGCAAACGCGATCGCCAAAGGTGCAGATCGAGAGCCAGGACAGATGATCGCTGTCTTCAAACCCAGACGATGTAATGTTTCGACCAAAACAGATGACCAGAGCGTGTTGAGATTGCGGAAATCGATCGGCATGAAATAAGGGAGGAGGGATGAGAAGAGTTTTGAGTTCTAAGTTTTGAGTTCTAAGTTTCAGGTTAAGCGATGGGTGACTTCTTTGAATCTTCCTTTTTAAGGTGGGGTCAGTTCAAAGTCGAGAAAAATTCGTATCTCCCGACTGGCTATCAAAGCCTGATTCGAGTGACTTTGGCTGGCAGTTCAAATGAGTTTGATTTGTGGAGGCAGATTCTGTGCTGATATCCGGGTTGACGAAGGCACTTGTGAAGCGACCTACGATCGCCGGGTTCATTTCGAGATTTGCACTTTCTAGAGACAACTGTTAGATTAAATGAATTCATAACGACTTCGCTTTAGGGATTCTACCATCGATACAGGTCGGTTTCGTTTAACCTCTGCAAACTAAGCAAAGAACCCTTTGGGAAGATTACTCACACAGGAACAGCAATGGTAAAAGTTGTAGCAATTGGCGGCAGTCTGCGATCGGACTCCTACACCTATCAGGCTCTTCAGCAAGCGGTCGATCGCCTCAATGCTCTGGGCGCTGAGGTCGAAGTATTGGACTTACGGACTCTGAATTTGCCCTTTTGCAATGGGGGCGACGACTATTCTGACTACCCCGATGTTGCGCGACTGCAAAAAGCCGTCAAAGAAGCGGATGCCCTCCTTTTAGCCAGTCCTGAGTATCATGGCAGTGTCAGTGGCGTACTCAAAAATGCGCTCGACTTGATGAGTTTTGAAGAAATGGCGGGCAAAGTGGCGGGTCTGATCAGCGTTTTGGGCGGACAATCCAACAGCAACGCATTGAACGATTTGCGCCTGATCATGAGATGGGTGAACGCCTGGGTGATTCCAGAACAGATTGGTGTCGCTCAAGCTTGGCAAGCCTTTAGTCCCGATGGCAAACTGCTGGACAAAAAACTGTCAGAACGGTTCGATCGCTTTGCCCAAAGCCTCGTCGAAAACACCCGCAAAATTAGAGGCGTTCACTAAAAATTCGGGCGTTGCTGATCGGAGGGATGGCTCTGTAAGAAGTGTCCATCTTTTCGCCGCCTAAATTCCCCAAAATTGGAGGACTTTGAACCTTGGGGTTCCCGCCGCTTTGGGGCAATTCATCCCCTGATTCAGCAACGTCAAAATTCGGTCACATTGCACAGGGAGATTTGGTCATGGTTCAATCGCTCACTTCTACCAAGCTAGACAGTCCTCAAGAATGGGATTTGTCTGATTTGTATACAGGCTTTGACGATCCGCAGTTAGCACAGGATCTAGAGACGCTCAAAACAGAAGCCGCAGACTTTCGCGATCGCTTTCGGGGTAAAGTTGCAGAACTGAACGCCGATCGCCTCGTAGAGTGTTTCAAAACGTTGGAAGCGATCGCTCAAAAGTCGGGTTATCTCTATTCCTTTCCGTCGCTGATTTTCTCGGCTGACACGCGCAACACAGAGGCGAAACAGTTTCTTGACAAAGTAATGGAAGCGTTGACGGCCGTTGAGAATCAGCTTTTGTTTTTTGATCTAGAACTGCAAGGATTGACCGCAGAGCAGTTTGATCAACTCCAAAAAGCAGCGATTCTGCAACCCTACGGTCATTATTTGAACAAGATTGCTAAATATCGTCCCCACACCCTGTCTGAAGCGGTTGAGCAAACTCGAAATCAAGACAGCTTAACCGGACGGCAGGCGTTTATTCAACTGCGATCGATTCACTTGGGCGAACAGCAATACGAATCTGTCACTACCCCAGAAGGCAAAACCGTCAGTACCGAAGCAGATTTGAGTGCGCTGGCGTTTCATCCTCATCCCGAAACTCGCGAAGCGGCTTATCGATCGGTACGTCAGGTGATGGGACAGCACAACTCGCTGTATGGCTACATTCTCAACACCGTCGCTCAAGATCACAAGATCGAAAATCAGATGCGCGGTTACGACTCGACGCTGCACAAACAACTGTTAGCGGATGAAGTGTCAGAACCCGTGTTTTGCGCCATCATGGAAGGGACTCACAGCCGATTTGATTTGTTTCAGCGCTACTATCGGCTCAAGGGACAAGCGATCGGGCAAAAGATTCGTCTCTGTGACATTTACGCACCCTGGACGACCGACGAGCAGATTCCGCCCATTCCTTACAAAGCTGGCGTGGAAACGTTGATTTCGGCACTCGACCAGTTTGACCCGAACTATGCTCGTCGCGCCGAGGAATTTTTTATCAAAGACTGGGTAGACGCAAAAGTTCGTCCCGGCAAGCGAGGAGGAGCGTTTTGCGCTTATAGCTACGGCAAACACAGCTATTTGTTGTTGTCTTATACCGATGATTACAACTCACTGTTTACTTTGGCTCACGAAATGGGTCACGGCTTACACTTTGCCTGGATCGACGATCGCCAAACCTACTTCAATAGCAATCCGCCGATGGTGCTGGCCGAAATTGCTTCTACCTTCAACGAGTTGTTGTTGCTGGATTATTTGCTCAAGCAGGCCAAAGGTAACAAGGCTTTAACCAAATCTCTGATCACTCGTCAGCTAGAAGACCAGCTCAATCTATTGTTTCGACAAAGCACGATTAGCCGATTGGAATTGTTGGTACACGATCGCGCCGCTCAGGGCAGTTTTGATTCCAGCTTCGTCAATGAGCAGTGGATGAACCTCTATCAAGAACTCTGTGGCGATGCGGTCGAAGTGCTGCCAGAGCATCAATATGATTGGGCGAGAATTGGTCACATTTACTTCAAGCCATACTACTGCTACCAATACACCGCCTCGAATATTGTCAGTCTGGCCTGCTATCAAAAATATCTGGAGGTCGGCAAAGACTTTATCCCTGGCTATTTAGAACTGCTGGCAGCGGGAGGCAGTCAAGATCAAGTCGAAGCCCTGCGTCACTATGTCGGCGTGGACATCGAAGATCCTGAAACGATTCGAGGCGCACTCACCTATGTCGAAAATCTGTTAAATCAGCTTGAATCGACGTTGTAAAAGACGCTAAACGCGAGTCTGATGAAGCTTTATGCTTCGATTTCAAATTTGGGAAGCCCCCTAAATCCCCCACAAGTGAGGGACTTTGAACTAGAACTCTTGTCTTAAAGTCTCCAGAATGGGGGGTGGGGGGCAGAAGCGCTGAACAACGCAGTGAAGAAACTTGATAGTTTATTAATCATCATCCGAATCGCTCCCTTCAAAATTTCCAAAATTCCAAAACTAATTCGACCCCTTAAAGCACAGGTTGTTTTTTGGGGTTGCTTTGTTTTTTGTTGAGAAACGGCGGCAGGGGACAATCCAAAGCGATCGCGACCGCTCTCAATAATTCCGCCTCCGAATCAGTCACTGTGTTGTCGAGCAAAACTGTGTAAGAACAGGCTTCGACGATCGCTTGCTTGAGTTTTGGTGTGGCTGCACCCAGTCGAGTCAGGCTTTTTTTGAGTTCGCTGAAGTTAGAAGGGGGAGGAGCGTTGGGCATTTCTTGCTGGCTGGCACCGGGGAGGCGAAACAGTCCTGATCGGAAGGCATAGGCGATCGTGTCGGGGGTCTTTTGTCCGATTTGAGCGATCGATGAAATGATCAATCCGCAGTCTGTCCAAATTTCGCTCAAACTTGAAAACTGTTCGGTCTGAGTTTGAGAAGCCTGAAGCCGACGCTGCAAAATCACAAATACGACAAACTTGCTGAGCGTCCAGCGGCCTTCAACTTTGATCAGTCCTTGAATGGCGATGAATAATTTTTTGATTTGATTTGTAGAACTTTGCTGGAGAGTAGGAACCGCTAGGTCTAATAAAGCGAGGCGATCGCGGTCTGCAATCTGTTCCACTTCTGCTCTCAACATCAGCACTTGCTCGACCAATTCTTCTGATCCGACCTGACGCAGCCAGTCTATTTGTTGAGTTTGAAACTGAGGATTGAGCAGGAGCGCGTAAACGATCACCGTTGCCCCTTCACAAGTCTGAATTTCTGACTGCAAAACTTCGCTTAACCAGGATTCTGAACGGATTGGCGGAACAGGCTTGATGGCCGTAGATCCTCCTGCAAATCCCATGATTGAACTTGAGCTTGCATGACTGGAGCCAGCAAGCGGCGTTTCTGACAAAGGCACATTTTGCAAACCGCCCAGGCGACGAATCCGATGTAGCAGCGGTGGATGAGTTGCCCACAGATCGTCAAACCAACTCAGCTTTAAGGCATTGCCAAAAAACATGTGGCTGGCTTCGTCTGCATAAGGGGATTTCACTTGAGACCCCAAATTGCCAATTTTCTGCAACGCTCCAGAAATGCCATCCGGATTGCGCGTGAACTGTACCGCTGACGCATCCGCCAAAAATTCTCGTTGACGGGAAATCGCACTTTGAATCAGTCGCCCAAAGAAGAGACCCACCAAACCGATCGTCGTCACCGCCAGACCCAAATACCAGAGCCAGCGATTGTCTCGATCTTCGAGTGCGATCATCATCCTGCCTGTGATGTAGACAAACAAAATCCCGTGAAGCAGTCCTATTAGCCGCAAATTGAGCCGCATATCTCCGTTGAGAATGTGACTAAATTCGTGCCCGATCACGCCCTGCAACTCATCTCGATTTAACTGTTCTAGACAGCCACGAGTCACGCCGATCACGGCATTGTCGATCGTATGTCCCGCAGCAAAGGCATTAATTCCCGTCTCATTGTCCAAAATGTAAACGGCTGGTACTTTCATGTTGGCGGCGATCGCCATTTCTTCGACCACATTTAATAGCTGCTGCTGTTCTTCAGTTTCGACGGTTTCAGCGAGCAGCAAGCGGCCGCCCAGTTCTTGAGCGATGACACTGCCTCCTGCCTGCAACGTGAAAACTTTGTACCAACTGGCCCCACCAATCACCAAAATGGTCAACGTGAACACCCAGAAGAAAATTTTGGGATGCCACCAGCCGATCGCCGTTGACTTACAAGAGGAACTTGAGCGCGGAGAGCTGATCGGAGTCGAGGAACCCGATCGCGATCGCCAGCTAGAACTTGTGCCCGAAAACCCTGAAGACCCGCCACTTCTAGAGCGCTTGCTGGCGACAAACGTGACGCTTGGCGATTCCGGTTCAACGAAACTCAGACAACGACTGGGCGACGCAAGATTGAAGGTGGCGATCGTCGCCAGGTAGATCAAAATAATCATCGACAAAACGGACAACCCAAACAGCCCCACCAGCTTTTGAGTGTTTGCCCGTGCCTGATCCTGATGTTCAAAAAAGTTCATGGCAGTCTAGAACGATACGCGGGGAGCAGCTTTCACTTCGGGAGCGACCTCGGCCAGCAGTTCTGCCGCCGCAAAGTTAAAAGCCCCTGCGACCAGATTGCTCGGAAACACTTCTCGCTTGGTGTTGTAGACCGTCACGCCATCGTTGAAAGCTTGACGCGCAAACGCAACTTTGTTCTCAGTGGACGACAACTCTTCCATCACGCGGGTCATCGTCTGGTCTGCTTTGAGATCAGGATAAGCTTCTGAAATGGCGATAAACCGACCCAATGCGCCTGTGAGTGCAGCTTCGGCGTTACCCAACTGCTGCATTGCCTGGGGATCACCGGGAGTTTGGGCGGCTCGACTGTTAGCAGTCATGGCAGAGTTGCGGGCCGCGATCACCGCTTGCAGAGTTTCTTGCTCATACTTCATGTAGCCTTTGGCCGTCTCGATCAGATTGGGAATCAAATCGTATCGTCGCTGAAGTTGAACATCGATTTGAGAGTAGGCGTTTTTGTAGCGATTGCGAAGCGTCACCAGTCGATTGTAGGCATCCATCACGATGTAGCCGATCAGCAAAATTAATCCGACGAGAAAAATCAAAAATCCCATAGCAAACAGTCCTGATTGAGAAGCTAAAAAAGGTTTACAGTCTCGATCGCCAGTATTCCCTTCCCCTTTCTCAACTCAACGCTGTTCTTCACATGCCCATTCATCCAAGCTTTACTGAAGAATAATTAAATTCCTCCTCTCGTCCCTGAGCAAACCCCGATCAAAGGTTTAGAATTCAAACAGAAATAGCCACCGCCCTCACTCTCCCCCTATAGTTTTGTGACAGTTACACGTTTCTTGCGAAAGACGGGTCTAGTACGCCGACAGACTCATCTGTCCGTGATGATATTTCCCGATGAAGTATCTGCATTTCAGGCGTATCGATTGCTGCATTATTACGGAATTTCACCTGAGCATTTGGCGATCGTGGGTCGAGGGTACAGCAGCCCAGAACACGTTGGCTTACTCAAACCCATGCAGATCGCTACCCGTAAGGCGCGATCGTTTTCTCTATTGGCGGGCACATTGGGTACGATTTTCGGTCTAGCGCTGTTTCTATATCAAGGCCCTAGCGAGGTCGATTGGGAGCATTTTCGTCATTTGCTGGTTATTCCTGCATTTGGGATCGTGAGCGGGTTTTGTGGCGCAGTGGTCGGCGGCCTGTTTGGCTTGTTTGGAGAAGGCACGACGGTTAGTGTCTATCGTCACCATCTCAACCGGGGACAATATTTGCTGATGATGGAAGGGCCAGAAAAGCTGGTGCGCTGGGGTCAAGAAGTGCTAAGTCAGTATTCCACGTCGCGATCGTCCTAGCCGTTCTAACCTGAAACTTTTCTCCTTCAGTGATTCAATAAGTGATGAACTAAGATACTCACTCGGATTGAGAAGGCTGAATGAAAATTTCGGTAGATGAACCAGGTGAACTCGATCGCACTCTCATGCATCGCTGTTTGGAATTGGCGCGACAGGCGATCGGGCAGACGGCTCCCAATCCCTTAGTGGGCTGTGTGGTCGTTCGAGATGGGGAAATTGTGGGTGAAGGCTTTCATCCCAAGGCGGGACAGCCCCATGCAGAAGTGTTTGCGCTGAGAGCGGCGGGTAATCGTGCCCAAAATGCGACCCTTTACGTCAATCTGGAACCCTGCAATCATTACGGCCGCACGCCTCCCTGCTCTGAAGCGATCATTGCAGCCGGAATTCGGCGAGTCGTTGTGGGCATGGTTGATCCCAATCCGCAGGTGGCAGGAAGCGGCATTGCTCGACTCAGAGCAGCCGGAATCGATGTGGTTGTGGGCGTTGAAGAAGCAGCGTGTCAGACTCTCAACGAAGCCTTTGTGCATCGCATTCTGCATCATCGTCCGTTTGGCATTCTCAAATACGCCATGACCCTGGACGGCAAAATTGCGGCGACTACAGGACACAGCAGTTGGGTGACGGGGGCAGCTTCTCGAAATCGAGTCCATCAGTTGCGATCGACCTGCGACGCGGTAATCATCGGGGGCAACACGGTTCGCAAAGACAATCCTCAATTAACGACGCACAATGTTTCAAATCACAATCCTCTGCGCGTGGTGATGAGTCGATCGCTTGATCTGCCTACCAATGCTCACTTGTGGAATACCGAAGCTGTTCCCACGATCGTATTCACAGGGTTAGCAGCCGATTGGGAAGTTGAGAAAACACTCACCCAGCAAGGCGTAGAAGTCGTAAAACTGGACTCGTTAACGCCGACTCAGGTCATGGCTAGTTTGTACGATCGAGGCTGTCTCTCGGTTCTCTGGGAGTGTGGCGGAATGCTGGCGGCGCAGGCGATCGGGCAGAAATGTGTTCAAAAAGTGCTGGCGTTTATTGCTCCCAAGATTATTGGTGGAGTTGGTGCCCCTTCTCCGGTGGGCGATCTGGGATTGGTGGCGATGACACAAGCTTTGGAATTGGAGCGAGTTAGCTGGGAAGCGATCGGCTCTGATTTTTTACTGCAAGGGTATTTGAAGGTGAGGAGTGAGAAGTGAGGGGTTAATTCAAAACTTGAAAGAAGTTTCTCAGGGAGAACTTTTGCCTGTACACTACACCCTACTCCCCACGCCCTACTTTCTTAATGAGCGAAATCACCCTTTTGAGCTTGTTGGTTGGCAGTCTCGGATTGCAGGCAGTGGTTGGAGGCGGATGGTTGCGGTGGCAACAGTCAAAATTGCAGCAAGTCTGTGAGGAGGAAGAAGAAACCTTGACCCCTTACGAATCTAACGACACAGCAACGACTTCTACCCAAAAAAACGGCTCAAAAAAGCCTCCCAAAGATCCTCGACTCGTCGGCTGGGAATTTAAAATCGTACGATCGCATCAAGACCTGTTTTGCGATCCAACAGTGTTGCAACGACTGTGTGAAGAAGAGTCGCACGCTGGCTGGATTTTATTAGAAAAACTGGACGATCGACGGATTCGATTTAAGCGTCCGATCGCGCTCCGGGAAATCATCAAGTCCGACATGATGACGATCGATCCCTACCGCAGTTATTATGGCGCTTCTGGAAATTCAAGACTTTGGGTGATGGCGATCGTCAGTATAATGCTTCTGACTTTGCCTGCTTATCTGGGCTTTATGCTGGTCTCTGCCACGCTCAATAAACCGCCTTCACCCATAAACTCAATTCAGAAGGGTTCACCCATCACGCTTCCCAAAACAACCCCAGAATAAAGCTCACTCTAGCTGGCAGCCAAACGATTGTGGGCCAGATCGCGGATTAGCGTCAGTTTGGAGTGAATGTAGCTCCGCAGAAGCGTGGTTTCTTCAGGGTTGAGGGGGCGCTGAGTGGGAAATTGTCGCAGTAAACATTGGACGAGGCTGGTGTCGTCGAGATTCAAAAGCAGGGTTGCTTGAGTCGTTTCGATCAGAGACCAGAGTTGACGAAGCGTTGAGGGATTCATGGGATTTTGAAGAGGTGACGGATGACCAAAAGAATTTGCCTTGTGTTCACCATACTGAATCTTTTAAGCGTCGATCGACGATCTCACAAGATGCAAAAGAGTTACAAAAAGCTTAACTAAGCGATTCATAACTTGATGTGTAATCAGAAACAAAAGTCAGAGAATAATCAGGCACGAATCTTTAAAGTTTGGATTAGTACATTCGATATGTAATACTGAAAATAATAAATACATTCAATCCTCTGTCTTGTGAAGCAAACAAAGGTTAACAAAACAAAATTGACCCCTTCCAAACTGACCGCTGATAGTGCGGCAAATCAACCTTTTTTGGCGACTTTGCGCGAACTCGTCCAAACCTATCAAGCCTTTTGTGCGTATGAAGAACCCCACATTCGTGAACTCGGCTTAACGTCCCCTCAGTTTGATGTGATTGCGACGCTGGGAAATACGCCCGGTATGTTTATGAATCAGTTAGCGGAAAAAACGCTGGTGACGAAAGGAACGCTGACGGGAATTATCGATCGCTTAGAACAAAAAGGCTTTGTCCGTCGAGAAGTTCCGCCTGAAAATCGACGCTGTTTTCTGATTGTTTTGACCCCAGAAGGTGAGCAGGTTTTTAACAATATCTTTCCAGTTCATATTAGTTATTTAAAAGAACGATTTGATCAACTTAGCGAATCAGAATTGAGTGACATCAAAACATCGCTAAAACGGTTGAGAGAAATTTTTGAGCAGCCTTCTTAACTCTATTTTTAAGAAGTCGATCGCTTCGATTCCCTTAAGGCAAAAGGATTAAAGTTCGTGTTCACATCATAGAAATCTTCTCTTTCTTGACGCTTTAACCAGCTTGTCAAAATGTAGGTAATGGGCGTAAACAAAATCTCAATGCCGCATTTGAACAGGTAGTTTGAGATGATTAGTGTCAACAACAGCGAATCAGGCACGACTCCTGTAAAGCTGATCAGAACAAAGATTCCGGTGTCTAGAAGTTGACCGACCAGTGTGGAAGCGATCGTGCGGCTCCAAAGCCACTTTCCACGGGTGACAATCTTCAGCTTTGCCAAAATCCAGGAGTTAGAAAATTCACCGACAAAATAAGCGATCAAGCTGGCGATAACGATGCGAGGAGCCAGCCCTAAAATCTGCTCGTAAGCTGTCTGATACTGCCAATCTGCGGCTGGAGGAAGCGCTCCAACAATAATCAAAGTTAATGACATCAGCAATGCTGAGAAGAATCCTAACCAGATTACTTTTCGCGATCGCTGATACCCATAAACCTCCGTCAAAATATCACCAAAAATATAGCTAAGAGGAAACAATAACGTTCCCCCGTCAAAGGTGAACCAACCAAAATCAACAATCTTGGTAGATGCAATATTCGAGATCAGTAATACCGCTACAAACAAGGCTGTAATCGAATCGAGATGCTGATATGACTTAGACATGGACTCAAAAATCTATCGTAAGATACGTTTCTACGAGTACAGTGAAGGCTATGTTGGCCAAATGCGATCGGAGGATCAAAGCGTGAATTCTATTCTAGAGCGGACAAGAGCGCTAAAACAGGCATTGACAGATTTTGTCTACGACGCTGAGGGAGACTTGGCGACTGCTTTGGAGACATTCACAGCTGAACAGTTAGCAAAGTCACAGCAAAAAGATACTAAGCAGCGTGATTTAGCCGTCGATACTTTCTTAAACGCTGGGCGAATTGGAGAGAAAACACCGATCGACTTATTTATCGAAAGCGAAACAGAATTATCAGAAGGCGATCACCAACTGCTAAAGGAATGGAAACGAAATTTCACAGGATTGTTTGTCGTTCAGCAAATGTTACCCGATGGGTTTGAGTTGAGAAACTGGCTGACCAATAAAATTTACATTGTGAAGCCCAACGATCCGGCAATGCTAGAAGAAATGACTCGGTTCAAGTCGGGAGAAATTTTGTTAACGCGAATTGCACCCGTTGAAGATTACTGGACGTTCTTCAGTTCGTACATTCAGATGGGCAATTTAGGGAAGCCAAAATTAGCAGTCGCGATCGGCAACTTCAAGCAAAATCACAAACCAGATCTCTATGGCGACGCTCCAGAACTATTGGAGGAAGCCTGGAAATCAGTCGATCGCTATCACCAAGATTTTCTCGAATTTTTTGGCAGTGATGAACTGACACTACCGGGTTATCAATTGGGCAAAAAGGTGGCTGAGTTTCAAGAGTTTATGACGCAGCGCAGTTTAGAAGCTGCCGGAGTGGACAGCTCTAAATCTCTCGCAGAAATTGCAACTGATGCAGGCATGACCGATGAGGAATTGGAAGAAGCGGCCGAAGCGATGGGGATGGATTCTCAAGCCGCTGCAAAAATGCTCAAAAGCAAAGACTCGTTGAAAATGGCCGCTCCTCAAGTTAACCTGCCTCCTGATATCAAGAAAGCAGAACAAGTGACCGTTTTGGCACATCCCAAATGGGGGCAATCGCTTTTAACGAACTATCAACAATTCACGGATCTTCTGCAAAGCGACGATTGGAAAAGTGTAAAAGGTTCTGATAAATTGATCCGCAAATATTTAGAAGACCCGACGATTAACGCCTTTGTTTGGTATCGATTAGCAGAAACTTATCCAACTCAATTAGAGAAAGTTTTGCATGAGTTTTTGCAGCAACCAGACTTTCAACTTAAGCGCGATTTGGATGGATTGCTACGATCGTACCAAAAATCCACCGAACCAGAACTTCCAGAAATTGCCAGCGTACCGATTCATTTACACAATCTCTTTCAAGAAGCGCTGTCAGAAGTCACCAAATCTCAGCCCAAAAACAAAGGCGACAAAAAGGGAAGCAAAGGATTTCAACGAGCCTAGGATCGCGAATTAAATATGTGTAGGTTGGGTTGAAACATGAAACCCAACGGCTTCTAGGATGTCGGGTTTCGCAAGGCTCTACCCAACCTACGACCTGACTTTTTATACTTCTCAAACATCACCATGATCGGTAAACGAAACTAACAGCAAGCGATCGCTCTGAGAATGTCCAATTATAATCTCGCGCCTCTCATCTTTTGAATGAGCCTCATCGTCAAAAATAACTGCCAACGTATTCTCAAAGACAGTTATCAAAGACAGTTTTAGCTTCTTCAAAGCTGACATTATGCTTCTTCAGGTTAGCCGCTGCTTTTGACTGATCCCACTCAAACTCCATGTCAAAATCATAGCCGATCGCTCATCAGCCCAACTACGCAGAAATTTGCAGTCCCTCAAACACTCTTCACAACTCTATAATTTTTCGCATCCTGATCCTGTCATAGAATAGATCTCTGGATTTGCACAGCATTTGTAGTGGTTCTCAAACTCAATTCTCAGCAGCTTCAGACGATCGTCACTCATGCACAAGGCACCTATCCCGAAGAGTGCTGTGGTTTGCTGCTGGGTACGATCGACCCCACGGGCAAAACGGTCATTGAGGTCAAACCGATCGAAAATACCTGGAACGCCGATGAAGCTGCGATCCCCAAAACTCGCCGTTACTCGATTGCACCCCAAGCGATGTTAGCAACGATGCGAGAAGCCCGCGATCGCAACCTCACCCTCATTGGCATTTATCATTCTCATCCTGACAATCCAGCCTTGCCCTCGGAGTGCGATCGTCAGCTTGCCTGGCAGGAGTATTCTTATGCGATCGTTTCGGTTCAGTCGGGACGGGCGATCGATTGGCAAAGCTGGACGCTGGATGAGGCTCACCAATTTCAACCCGAAGAAATTCTCACAATGCGACTGTGATCCCCGATCGCTTCAACGTTCAGAAAACACTCACTTTCATCCGCCGCCATGCTAAGTCCCAATCTGGATAATATCCAGTTAACCAATGAAGAATACGCTCGTTACTCAAGGCACATTATTTTGCCAGAAGTCGGGCTAGATGGTCAAAAACGCCTCAAAGCCGCCAGCGTCCTCTGTGTCGGAACGGGTGGGCTGGGGTCTCCCCTGTTGCTCTATCTGGCCGCCGCCGGGATCGGACGAATCGGTATCGTCGATTTTGACACGGTAGATAGCTCCAATTTGCATCGCCAAATCATTCACGGCACCTCCTGGGTGGGTAAGCCTAAGATCGAGTCGGCCAAAAGTCGCATTCTCGAAATCAATCCTACCTGTCAAGTCGATCTGTACGAAACGCGCCTCAGTGCCGAAAATGCGCTGGATATCGCCCGACCCTACGATCTCGTGATCGACGGAACTGACAACTTTCCGACGCGCTATTTGGTGAATGATGTTTGCGTGCTGTTAGGCAAGCCAAACGTTTACGGTTCGATCTTCAGATTTGAAGGTCAGGCGACCGTGTTCAATTACGAAGGCGGCCCCAACTATCGCGACTTGTATCCCGAACCACCGCCTCCTGGACTCGTTCCTTCTTGCGCTGAAGGTGGCGTTTTGGGCGTGTTGTGCGGCATCATTGGAACCATCCAGGCGACAGAAGCCGTCAAGATTATTCTCGGACAGGGCACGACTTTGAGCGGACGGCTCCTACTTTACAACGCCTTGAATATGACGTTTCGAGAATTGAAGCTGCGACCCAATCCGGTGCGCCCTGTGATTGAGAAACTGGTTGACTACGAAGAGTTTTGTGGCATTCCTCAAGCAAAAGCAGCCGAAGAAAAGGAGCGTGCAAACATGACAGAAATGACGGTTCAAGAACTGAAACAACTGATTGACAGTGGAGCGATCGGTCAAGACTACGTTCTCCTTGATGTTCGCAATCCAAATGAATACGAGATTGCCAAGATCCCTGGTTCAATTTTGGTGCCCCTGCCAGATATTGAGAAGGGCGAAGGCATTGAGAAGGTGAAAGAATTGCTCAACGGACACAAGCTGATTGCTCACTGCAAAATGGGGGGGCGATCGGCAAAAGCTCTAGCAATCCTCAAAGAATCCGGCATCGAAGGAACCAACTTGAAAGGGGGAATTACTGCCTGGAGCCAAGAAGTAGACGCTTCGGTTCCACAGTACTAGCTGTTAGTTGTAAAAGGGGTTGCTGAACAGGCAGCCCTTTTTTTGTGCTCTTATTTTTTGGAGAAAAAATGCCTTTCAATCTGATTAAAGTTAGTTCAGTCTTATTAGCGACGACGCTACTTTTCACTTCCCAAACATTCGCTAAACCACTGGCTCAAAAAGCTGAAACAAAACTTTCTCCCTATCAATCTCGAATTGTCAATCGCTTACAGAAATGTCCTTATGGTTCTCAACCAGATGCCCTTCAAAGATCCAGTTTTTTGAGAGTGGGCAATCAGAAATACATTGTTCAGATTATGTGCAATTTTGGCGCTTATCAGGGAGCCTTTGAATACTATTTGTTAACCGAAAGTGCAGGTAAAACTCAATTCAAACCGCTCAATTTATTGAAGATTGGCGAACGTGGAGAAAAGCTAGTTGACAATACGTTAGTGGGTTATCCTACTTATGATTCATCTAAAAAAGAACTGACTGTTTTTACCAAAAGTCGAGGGATTGGAGACTGCGGAAGCTTTGGACGATATCAATTTGAGAACGATCGCTTTGTCGCCCAAGAAATCAGAATCAAATCTGAATGTGACGGCAAATACGTCGAGCCTGAAAAGTATCAAAAAGTTTATCCATCATCCAGGTAAATCATTCGTGAGAAGCGTTGAACAATATGAGTGTTGAACTTGAAGCGGCTGAGGCATTGCGGCACATTGCACTGGATGAAACAGTTAAGTCATATGTTTTGAAACATCCACCGATCTATCAAGCTCTGCGCCATGCAGCAATGCGTTTTATTGGGGGTGAGACGCTAACAAACTGTGTCGAAATTACAAAATCTTTGAATGAGCAAAGTCATGCCGTCACTATTGACTTTATGGGTGAAAGCACTCGTGATGCTGAAATGGCAGAACACGCGACACAGGAATTTTTGAATGTGATTGAAGCGATCGCGAATCAAAATCTTGATGCTTCTATCTCTCTGGATTTGTCCCACATTGGTATGGTCATTGATGCAGAACTCGGCTACAAAAACGCTTTTATTTTGGCTGAAGCTGCTCAACAAACGGGTTTAGAAATGATGATTAGTATGGAAGGAACGGATCGAACCGCTCTAATTTTAGAAATCCATCAGCGTCTATGTGAGCAATTTAATAATGTTGGCATCACACTGCAAGCCTACTTACATCGAACCTCGAATGATTTAGCTAACGCCTTGCAGCGCCCAGGCAAAATTAGGCTGGTTAAGGGAGCCTTTGAAGCGCCATCAAATCTTGCGCGATCGAGAGGTGCTGAACTTGACACCGCCTACCGTCAGCTAATAGAAACGCTGCTAAAAAGTGGGCATTCTTGCTCGATCGCAACCCACGACCAATCTTTGCTAAATGATGCACACAAATTGATTCAGGAGCAAAATATCGTCTCTGCAAAAATCGAATTTGAAATGCTACAAGGGGTGACACCAGAGCGTCTGAAAACGATGAGTGAGTTGGGATATCGTACCCGCGTCTACCTTCCCTACGGTCA
This sequence comes from Phormidesmis sp. 146-20, assembly GCF_052939475.1. Classification (NCBI taxonomy): domain Bacteria; kingdom Bacillati; phylum Cyanobacteriota; class Cyanophyceae; order Leptolyngbyales; family Leptolyngbyaceae; genus Phormidesmis; species Phormidesmis sp. 146-20. Next base: position 179 of record NZ_JBJPHT010000081.1, on the reverse strand, counting down.
AGAATGGCATCTATATCTGTGCAATCGTCTGGCTGAATATCCGCCCAATCTCTATCAAGCGATCGTTGATATTACAAAGCACAGCTACAAGTAACGATCGCCAGATGAAAGCCCTTTGTCAGACCTAAGAGCTGATTTATAAAGAGAAGCTAAAGGGGTGCTGGCTCGATCTTGAGCAG
>NZ_JBJPHT010000080.1:0-19462 GCF_052939475.1 Phormidesmis sp. 146-20 | reverse complement strand
CAGATTAAATCCCATCCCAACGACCAGACCCTACGCTCTTACGGCATGATCGCTGTTTGATTTTGTCCGAACCATTGTTTGACACCAACTTCATATTGAGTGCCTCTAGTTGGCTCAAAAACTTTATCATCAGGATTGCGCCCAATTGACGGACGGAACGATTGACTATAGCTCGTGTAAAGCGAAAGGTTTTTACTTGGCTGATATACTAAACCAATTCGGGGACTGAAGGCTCCATCATTTTGAGTTGTTTCATCACCACCAATTGAACCAGTTTGATTGTTTATCCAGTCATAGCGACCCCCGATCAGCATCTTCAAATTATCCTAAAAGCAATTTGATCCTGAAGATAAATTCCGTAAGATTGATTGATAGTTAATGTGGTGAAGGGTGCTGATGGAAAATCTGGTCTTGGAACATTGTAATTTGGACTGAAAATATCTAGATCAGGTAGATTGCTTGAACTAAAAGCAGTTCCTCTATAAAATACGAGACGGTTAAAATCAAAACCTGCTACGAGTTGATGGGAAACTGAACCAGTCTTGAACTTTCCAACTAAGTCGATTTGCCCGATGTAGTTACTGGTTGTAATATTATTTACAGCAATCTCAAATCCTGTTAAAAAGCGATCATTCAGCAGATTTAAGTAATAAGTTTCCTGAAGGAAGTAAGTATTAAAATTAATGGCAAGGTTATTACGAATTTGCCAGTCTTCACTCAACTCATGATTTAAGGTATAGCCTAACCGATGATTTTCAGAGTTCAGGCGAGGAAAATAATTAGCATAAAAATCTCTAGGCGGCAGGCGACCATCGCTCAGAATCGGAGTTTGATAAATAATAGGGTCTGCATAATATCGACCGTACTCGTAGTAAAAATTCAGGTCTGTCCGATCTCCTAGTTGAAAGGTGAGTGAAGGCGCGATCGTTGTTGTTTGTGATTGTGCATTGTCTTGAAAGTATCCCCCGCTCTGATATGCAGCAATGAAACGGTAAAGTACACTTTTGTCTGCATTTAAAGATCCTGAAAAATCAATACTAGGTTGATATCGTCCAAAGCTGCCCACTTCTAACCCTAATCTGTAGTAAGGTTCAGCTAAAGGCTGCCGAGTCACCAAGTTAATGACTCCGCCTGGTTCTAATGCTCCAAATAAAACTGAAGCGGGTCCTTTAAGCACCTCTACTTGCTCAGTTGTTCCAATCAAAGAGAAATTTGGAAAGACTTGCTCTCGGAAACCATTTCGGAGGTTAGAACTGAATGAGTCTTCCTGAAATCCTCGAATAGATCTAGAATTACCAATAGGGGAAGAACTACCAAAAGTCGAAGAAGTTTCAACTACCCCGCTAACAGTTTCAACTGCATCACTCACTGTTTCAACATTGCGATCTTCTAGCACTTGTCGTGGCACAACCTGAATCGAGGCTGGAATATCCCGAATGGGTGTATCTGTTCTTGTTGCAGTACTCGCATTCGGCACTCGATAGCCTCCTTGCCCCTCCCCTGTCACTGTAATTTCTTCTTCCGCTACATCCTCATCCGCTTCCGCACTCAGCACCAATCCCACCGCACTCGGCACAACTTCCACCACTGGAACCGCTGTTTCTCCGGTAATTCTCACTTGTACCGATGTCGGAGTTGCTTGAATCACCTCGATCGCACTTATCCCCGCTCCCGGTTTATCGATTGCAACCCGATTCCCGTCCGGCAGTGCCAACACCGCATTATTCAACTCCGAAACCAGCGTATTCCCTTCACTGCGATTCGTTGGAGCCTGAGTGATTCCCGCGCTCGTCTCCAAAATCACCCGCACCGTTCCCCCTGTCGGCTCTACCCGCACTCCCGTCACTCGAATCGTTGCCGCTTCTACCTGTGCCATCCACTCTTGCACCGTCGTAGCAGGGCGACGATCGCGCACCGTTCCCAGCGCATTCGACCCAACAGGCTGAGGTACTGCGCTCTGCTTCTCCTGGGCTGTTCCGGGCAACGCAACCCCGACGATCGCCCACACAATTCCTACGATCGCCAGTCGTTGCTGCAATTGACTCATCATCTCACCACACCGCAATTAGAAATCTTTCTCAAAAGATACTGGAAATGCAGGGGTGATTTTTAATGCAAGCGAGGGCGAGACGGAAAATTTCGAGGGCGAGACGGAAAATCTTTGCTGTTTCTGATAATCCTTCGGGTTCACGCCAAAGTGTTTCCGAAATGCCAAGGCAAATGCACTGCGATCTCGAAACCCGATCACCCGTGCGACTTCAGTAATGTTCATCTCTCCCACTTCTAAGAGCGATCGTGCCTGCTTCATTCGATGATCCCGCACATAGCCATAGACGGTCTTACCAAAGACTTCTCGAAATCCTCGCTTCAGGGTGCATTCGTTCAGTCCAACCTGTCGGGCTAACTGCATGAGCGTGGGTGGATTTTGTAGCTGATGCAATAAAGTCTCTTTGGCATTGTGTAATCTCTCAATCTGGTCGGGTCTGAGCAACGAAATTTGCCGCTCACCTGTCTGAATCTCAATTTGCTGCGTAATCAAGAGCGCCATCAGTTCCAGCACTTTGCTTTCCAGGTACATCCGCTTTGCGATTCCCTGGTACGGACAGTGTAGAATTTGCTTCGCGATCGTCTGCATCGGCAATGTTGCAACGCCAGAGCGTGAGTAATACTCCTGATCGAATCTGCGAACTAATGCCTGCAATGCTTCAGGTAACTGTCCCTCTGAATTCCCCGCAAACGAACACAGAACGTCCGGTTCTAGACAAATCATCACTTCCAAATAGGGCTGATGTTCCAGATAGCAAATGGTTTCTTCAGGCGATAATCCGCTGCCATAGAACGCATATCGATTCGTTCCTAGAGCATGATACTTGTCCTGATGCTCCCCTGAAAAGTGAAAGTGATACTCTAGGCAATACTCTTGCTCTGGATACCTAACCACAGTGCGATCGTGAAATTGCAGATCGCAAATTCTCAACCGCATCCCCTCTCGAAGCTCAATTTCTCGCTGGAAGCCGCATCCTAACTGTTGAGGGAATTGATATACCTCATCAAATTGATCCTCACGATCGGGATGGTGTAACTCTCCAGCCGTTTCATAGCAAAGTTCATCATACGCTTGCTGAGAAAGAATCAGAGTCATAAACAGCGAATGGGGGAGCCGCGATATTTAACATTCCCCATCATATCTTATTGCAACTAATTCTCATATATGTAGCGATAAAGACACTTTGGCAGCATCCCAATTGTGTAATAGATCTCAGCCCTCACCCTCTCCCCAGGGCTGCTGTGTACACACAAGTCGTCTATCGCTTCGTTTTAGTCGGCTTCTGCCCCCTAAATCCCCCAAATTTGGGAGACTTTGAAATCCGAACCTTTTCTGAGCTTCAGAATTTTCTTGATGCTCAAAGTTCCCTAGAATGGAGGAGTTAGGGGCGCGATCCCCTCAAACAGAGATCGACTCGACTTGTGTGTACACGGTAGCGCCAGGGAGAGTGAACAAGAGGTTTCTGGCTCCCTTGGGCTGGCGAGGGCAAGAAGCACGTAAATGGCGCAATTCTAGAGTTATTCAGTTCATAGAAAGGACGACGAAGCAGCGGAGCGACACAGCCCACATCGTCTTTTTTCACTGCTTTCAAGGCTTGCGTAACTTGGGTGACTGATTGAGCAAAGTTTCGTTTAAATCTGACAGAACAAGCGATCCCCCAGATGATGCTGCATTAAGGGCTGGTGTTGAGCGTGCGATCGCAGATGACAGAACGGGTAAGCATAGTGCAGTAGCTAGGCTAACAGTAAGGAACTGTTGTGCTAGGAATCGATTGAGAAGATTAGTCATCATGTTTCTAGTGCAACCTGTCCTTCGCCAAAACATCCAGTCTTAAACTCAAGGTTCCTTCGACTTCTGTACAAGTTTCAACCCCAACTCCAGGCAGATTTAATAGATAAATTCCAACTACCGTTTACAGGTTGATTGAGCATTGCTGCTTTTGGCTCAGAGTATCACTGGATGATCACAGATCGCAAGCTGTTTTGAGCCTCAACGAATGCGATCGCACTCCTCACCCCTGCGATGCCCCTCCACAAGCTTCGTCGGTTCCTAGGGAGTTGCGCTTTGCGCTAATCGCGCTTTACCTGAACAACGCGCTGCTCCGCAGATACCGCAAGGGTCGCGCTCTGATGGTTGGTACCTTCGGTAATCGCTAGCGCTCGATGATGAATTGCGCGCTTTGATGGTCGATCGCTAAGTTGTGAACTGCGGTCAGCTTTGCTGACCTGAAGGCAATGCAGTTCAGGTAATCGACCAAAACTTCGCAAACGAGACTTCATGGCAAAAGTGACTGAAGATTACTTCAAGGGTTCAGCCCGCAAAGCAGAAACCGTTTTGGGATGGAGTCGGCAGAGTGTTCAACTCGGCTTACACGAGCGACGCAGCGGCATTCGGTGTGTCGAGAACTATCAGGCAAGAGGACGACACAAAAGCGAAATCGTTTTGCCAAATTTAGCAGCAGAGATTCGGACATTAGTGGATGCTCAAGCCCAGACAGACCCGCAGTTTCAGACGACTTTTCTGTATGCCCGCATCAGTGCCAGAGCGGTGCGAGAAGCACTCGTGACGGAAACGGGCTACGAGGAGAGCGCTTTACCCACTCGTCAAACGATTGGTGAGATCCTCAATCGGATGGGATATCGCCTAAAAAAACGCAAAAGACCAAACCCTTGAAAAAGCTTGCCGAAACGGATGCCATTTTCGAGAATGTATTTGCTGCGAATCAGCAAGCCGACGAGCATCCTAAAATCTTGCGACTCTCGATTGATAGCAAAGCAAAAGTGAAGATTGACAACCTTTCGCGTGGCGGCAAAAACGGACGATTTGACCCCTTGCAAGCAGATGACCCTGATAGTGAATGGAGTGCTGTTTTAGTACCGTTTGGCATTCTCAATACTGAAACCGACCAGTTGTCGATCGACTTCGGGCAATCTGCCGAAACGAGTGATCTGATTGTCGATTGCTTAAGGGATTAGTGGCACAACCATCAAACTGAGTACCAGCATCTCGACGAACTGATGATTGACCGGGAGGGAGGATCTGCAAGCCGCAGCAATCGTACCCAATTCATCAAGCGCCTGGTGGAATTGGCTCAACTGACCCACTTGCAAATTCATCTCGTCTACTACCCGCCTGATCACAGCAAGTACAATCCGTAGGCTTCGCCTCACCGAAGGTGCGTGAACGATGTTGGGCAGCCTTGGAAAACTATTGGAATGGAACGGTTCTTGATTCAGTTGAGCCTGCGATCCAGTGGGCGACCCACATGACTTGGAAGGGAATTTCGCCGACCGTCCATCTGCTTGATACTATCTATGAGAAAGGCATCAAAGTTCCGCTTCCAGAACTCGAAGAACGCTATCTTCCGTTCTGGCTATGCTCCGAAACCTTACCGAAATGGGATGTTACTATTATTCCTGCACAACTGGTACTTTATTTAATTGCAGATCCCTTATATCTTTGCCAAACTTCTTCACAGATCTCAGCCCACTGAGTCAGGACTTGCTGAGAAGGTGCAGTGTTCGGTGCTTTTTTAGCAGGCTCCTGCCCCCCAAAAGCGTCTTTAATCGATTCAGCAATCTCAAGTTGGTAAGCGAGTCTCAGTGAAGCATCCCACATTCCCTGCGTAACTAGTAAATCCATCATTCCAGCGATCTTAGGAGAATCGCCGCGAGTTGCATTTGGCGTGTGTAAGACTCGTTCTAACCATAATCCTAGCGTCGTTGTATCGATCGATTGTCCAAAAATCCACCAGGCGTTAAAGTCTCCATTGTGTGTGATGCGGTGGTTGACCATTTTGCGAGTGGACACCCAATGACCATTCTCCATGTGCCAAACGATCGCTTCTCTTGCGGGCATCCACTCATGCCAATGAGTCTCCAGAATCTTCGGCGGGCTGCTAGTACCGTAGCGATAGTGCCATACAGCGGTTATCGTGGAGTCTAGGGGCTGAATACCTGCCGCGATCGCTCTTCGCCTGATCGGAGCAAACGCAGCTTCTAGCGCCTGAGTCAGATTACGGCGTTTCCGGTTCACCACCTTTTTGCCGACAAACATCACCTGGTGCTCTTTGTTTTGCGCGACAACCAATCCGCCGCCTGCTTGCTCTCCCCGAATCTCAGTTTCATGACCCATTGTTTTAAATATTTTAACGACTTGCTTAGGTAACAGCGTCTGGCTATCTGTCTCAAGTCGTCTCCCGACAAATCCGAAATTACCGCACATCAGTTCGCACCTTCTCCAAAAGCGATCGACAACTCGGCACAACTTGTAGAACGATAAGTTGTGCCAAATGACACTCTTATTAATCAGGTGGGTGCTACTGCGATCGATTTATGCAGAATTTATCGCTACTGTAAGTGTTGACAACTGGGCTACTGTGTTGCAGGGGACTTTCACCCCATTAGATCACGCCCAGCATGGGCGTACACAATGTGATGGAGCGGCTAGTAGAGTTTTTCAGCTTCGTTTCAGTGGTATTTATCGCCGCTCATCTTCACCGTTGTGCTTACATCTTTGCGTAGATCTGTGACCCCAGAATCCGCTTTGGATCATCGCTTTTGATAAGCTTTGGGTGTCACCCCTGCCATCTGACGGAAGACTTTTGTGAGATGAGTTTGATTTGCAAAGCCGCAATCTAGAGCGATGTCGCTAATTGCAATTGATCGCTGTTTCAGTAATTGCTTGGCTCGTTCCACACGTTGTTGCATCAAATACTGATAGGGTGTAGTTCCCACGAATTGCTTGAAGGATCGGCTAAAGTGAGATTCGCTCATGCGGGTCAAAGTCGCCAAATCCAAAATCGATAAATCCTGTGTCAAATTCGCCTGCATATAATCAATGACTCGCTCCAACTGTGATTGGGATAAACCGTTGGCTTTGAACTCAGGCTTGCTGACTCCATAATTCTGCACTAAACGAGCGGCAAGCCCTGTTCTTAATGACTCGCCATACAACCTGCTAGAAATACAGCCCGTTTGGATTTCCGTCTTGAGTGCGAGGGCTAATTGCTGGATGACCGGATCATCGATCGACACCTGTGGAATCAGTTCTACCTCACGCTGCATCAATTCCTGGGTGGTTTGATTCAGCAAGGTTGGACAAATTGCAATCACTGAAAATTCGACTTCTTGATCCCAGTTTGTCCAATGACTTAGAAATGCTGGGATAACATCGACGCGACCGTTGCCGTGGGCATAGTGTTTCAATTTGCCGTCCAAACGACGCTCTGCCCGAAAGCAACTTTTGGGGTCTGTAATCACCAGTGAATGCTGTAAAAGGCAATGCTCGATCGTCTGATAGGGAGGATGGCAGTAGTGGATAAAGGTCAACCCTTTCCACCCCGTATGATAGCTGGCGACTAGAGGTGTTTGTGGAAGCACCCGTACTACTTCCTGCGGGTTTGTCAGATCAAGTATGGAGGTTGCATGATTCACCATCGGCTTTACCCGGTCAAGATTTCACATCCCAAGCAGGATTGGGATAATTTTAGCAGAATTGGATGAGACGGCAGGTTGAGGCTAAGACTATTGTAGGGGATGTCTTACAAAGGTGATCTGTGGCGGGTAATGGGCAACGTTGTACGGCTTTCCTGTTTTAACGATATTCGGAGTGTGTGGTGAACGATCATGAGTCCAAATCAACAGTTTCTGCAAAATTTATACGATGCCTTCAACAACCGTGAGATTGAAACCATCATCTCGGTGATGCACCCGGACGTGAAATGGGCAAACGGGGTAGAAGGCGGCTTCGTTTATGGGCGCGATGCGGTGCGCGAATATTGGATTAATCAATTCAAAAGTATTCGAGTGAAGCTTGAGACGTTGAAATTCGAGACGGATGAAAGCAATCGAAATGTCGTTACTGCTCATCAAATCGTCAAAGATTTGCAAGGCAATTTGCTTGTAAATACAACAATTCAGCAAATCTTCACCATTGAGGATGGTTTGATCAGCCTTTACGAAATTGGCGAAACCGAAACCAGCCAAGAGAAGATGGGTCTATCGGAATCATTATGCATACGTTCACCATAAACAGTCTGTAGGGGTTAAGAATTCTCAAAGCTCCTCAAATGCGTTAGCTCTTCCTAAATTTAGTGCTTGACTAGCATAACTCACCCGGTAGACCCGAAAAGTATCGCTTCGCATTCGCAACTTCGACAGCAAAATTTTGAAAGTCAACGAAGCGCAAGGTAGCCCGATCGAGATTTCTGCTGTGGTCGTGTGGCAAGTTCAAGATTCTGCCCAATCTCGCTTTGCGGTGGACAACTATGAGCAGTTTGTGGCAACCCAAAGCGAAACTGCGATTCGATCGCTTGCTCTGCGTTATCCTTACGATGCTGAGGCTGGAACTCCTTCTCTACGCGGAGTGCCTGACGAAATTATGCGGGCACTGCGTGAAGAACTACAGGCACGGCTCACGATCGCAGGCGTTGAAGTGTTGGAGGCGCGTCTGTCGCATCTTGCTTATGCGCCAGAAATTGCTCAAGTCATGCTGCGACGGCAACAAGCTCAGGCAATCATTGGGGCGCGTCGCCAAATTGTCGAAGGTGCAGTTGGAATGGTTAACGAAGCTTTAAAGCGGTTGAGCGAAGAACAAATTGTGAATCTAGACGAAGAGCGCAAAGCCATAATGGTGAACAATTTACTGGTTGTTTTAACCTCGGATCAAAATATTCAGCCTGTGCTGAACACTGGAACACCATACGCTTGAATTAAAGCTCAAACCAAGTGCTTGCTGATGAAAGGGTTGTGTCGCAAAGACTTCTTCTCAAACTATCTCATTCGCGGCATTGGTCGTGTCTGACTGATAATGCTGATGTTGGGATCGAAAGGCGTAGAAGCGTTAAATAGTGCATCAAACGCACGATGATCGTTAAGTATATGCGCTCTCAAAAATAAGCCGCTCGATTTCGCGATCGCGCTTGTCGCTGCTGCTTGATCTAAAGTCGGTCTGTTTGGGTCGCGGGCAGGATTATCTTCGTTGGTGATGCCGTAGTGATTCGCACCCTTGACCGTGATTAAAGCTTTAGGGGGATTGCGAATTTGATCATAAGTTCTTTGAGCATTAATTGGTGCAGCAACACCATCCAAATCGCCTTGAATTACCCCGATCGCGATCCCATGATTATTAATTGGCAACGCTTCGTTCGTTTGCTGATTTCGTAAATTAGCACCATAGAAGATACCCGCCTTTAGCTCCGGCGGGCGGGTGTAGCCTGGCGAGGAAAATCCCGGCACCTGGATGTCTTGCTGAGATGCCGTTAGTCCGACAGCTCCGCCAAACGAGTGCCCCAGCAATCCTAACTTGGTTGTATCTATGATCTTAAAGAGTGGTGACTTAGCATTTTGGTCTTCTACTTTCACCTGAGCCAAAACATCATTTACTTGATTTTGCTCAGAAAACAACCCAGTAACCGATTGATCATTTGGTCCTGAAAGTGTTCGCTCATGATTGGGAACGACCACCACAAAGCCATAACTTGCAACCTGCTTGGCGAAATTAGAGTAATCGGCTTTATCTACTAACGCACCCTGCAACAGAAGTACAATGGGAAATTCGATCGAATTACAATTTGATTTAGGTACCTGGGGAAAATAAACATCTGCTGGGTCTCCGTTGGCTGCGATCGTGGTCGTATATTGTCCAATCTTGTTGTAAAGATGATCCAAGCTAAAAGGCGATTTCGCTGGCTTGTTTTGATCAGCGCGAAACATGCCTACGCCTGAGCGACCGTCTGCCAATTTTGCCCAAACCGCAACGGAATCTTGGTTCAGACCTTTATTCAAAAAATTTAACTCGGTTACCGTTGATCCGAGTAGCCCATCTCCAGTCGCAATAATCTCTTGCTGTCCTATGAAAAGACCACTGCCGCCCGTATCAAAGTCTGCAAGATAAGCAACCGTTCCGCGATCGTTGATATCAACCCCTCGAAACGAACTAAAAGCACCACGACTATCAGCAATTTCGGTCAAATGATTGCCCTTTCCAGTCAATACCTCAATCTCTCCATCTGGTTTAATCGCAATAAATGCAACTGTTCCGAGATCGTTAATCGAAGAACCCACGCCCAAGAAACTAAACTCACCGGATAGGTCTGCAACCGTGCGAAGCGAATTGCCATCGCCGACAAAGATGCCTGCATCCGTCGGAGAATTTGCACCCCAAAATGCAACCTGATCCTTTTCATTGATCGCAGGTGCAGTCGGAATGGGCACACCTGTTGGGCTAAATTCAAACGTGGCGAAATTTGCCGTGGCTGCAATCGCTGTAAACGTGTAGCCTAGTTGTCTGCTTAAAATCATAGTTTTCTCCATAAAATCAAATTGGTTATGCCTGACTGATGATACTTACATTGGGAGCGGAGACAGGATCAGCTGTAAGTGAGCAGAAAATATGGCGCAATTTGTAAATGAGTGCCGCAATGGGTCAGTGCCACTCCAGCCCAGCTTCCTGGTCGCTGCTGAAGAGGTGGCTTTCGATCGCTTTGAGAGGAAGACTTGTGCATTGTTTCTGTTTAAGTAATGGTGAGGGACGATTTTGCTGCATGACTGCACACTATTGTTATGGGTACTAGAAGCTAAAAATTATGCAGTTTTGTTTATCAATCACAAGCGATTTCCATTTCTCTTTTACCTGTTTGAGGGGTTCCTCAACTTCGGAAGCATTAATCTCTTTGCCTGCTCTCATGATGGACAAATTGTAAAACGATCAAGTCTGCTTTTCTCACCAAGGCAGCCGTTGCACTTAATCTATTTTTTTTCAAAATTGCCCAGATTACTGCCTTATGGCATAAGCAAAACTACGTCTTATGGCATAGATGTACGCTGCATGAATCGATCATGGTATCACCCACTGAATTAGTAGAAATGCAATTTAGCGACACCTTACCTTGTAGAACGATAAGGTGCGCCGAGTTGTTGATCGCTTTTAGAGGATGTACCGACTGATGTACAGTAATTTTGGAGCTAGATGACCGCATCCACAGAGTTTATCTTTGGAGAGTACCCACAGATACATCAAACTGAGAAAGCATAGCAAGGTTCATCAAACTCTATTCTTTCGGAGTTAACGTATGGCTGCCATCAAAACAATGCTATTTCGTCAATTGTGGCTTTAGTTTTAAAACAGAGCCTAGTTCCCGTTACTATACTATTCAGCATAGTGTTGAATTATGCTCAAACAAATAATAAGCAATTCGAGCATTAAAAGAAGGGTATTTATAGTGAAGTACTTGCAGCTAAAATTGATTTAAGCGGCTGTGGGCTTATTTTTCCTGATTGTGGTGCTAGTCAAATGCTTTTGTCTAGCATCTTAAGGAAAGACCAGAGCATGATTTTTTATTCGGCTTCTCTCTTGTTTATTGATTGTTTAGAAGTTTACAGATGGATTTTCAGTTAAACTTGATTTCTAGATTTAAGCCACACGCCCTTTTATGCAAGGATCTCGCTACTACCCCAAATGCTTGACATCTAATAATCAGTTCTTTACCCAGGGGTTGCTTCGCATTTTTTTGAAACTGGTGCAGCAATCCTGCATAAAAGACGGATTGACAGACCCACTAATTATACAGAGGTAGAAGACTTCAAATTAAGACTAACGAGGTCTTCAACCACTGTTGAAGAAACAAATCGTACAAGGAGTAAAATCATGGATTCTAAGATGCCAAAAAGTCAAGAACAGTCAGAACAACTACGGAGTGAGAAGTTTGAAGCGACAGCGGGGGGGAGACTTGCCACCCTAGTCAAGAACCGCGCGTTGCCAGGTAAGGTGGCTAAGTGGGCTGTCCTGGCTGTATCCCTAGTTGGGGTCTCTGCTGGTATGAGTATGCCAGCTCATGCACTCAACCGGGCAAAGTGCGAAAACGGCACTTTTAACATCTTTCAAAAGCAAGATGGTCCTGCAGGAGGTACCGGTCAGCAACTCTACAGAGCCACAATGTGCTTTGCTAATGCTGGAAAGCAGAACGTTCTTATCGCTGACGTGCTTCGCGTGTGGTCAGGAAACAACGCTGGTAAGATTGAAACTAATAAGGGAGTATTTGTTTTTGGTAAAAATGCAAATCTGAACTTCACGCGCCCAGGTGGTACGGGTCCATTAGTCATTTATCGCATCGTTATCCTCTGATGTTATGCGCTAGAGTGTAGTAGGAAGCACCTTTTCCTGCTTGGCGTTTAAATCAAATCTAAAATGAGTAGAGCGCATCTCCAAAATCACTGATTTTGGAGATGCGCTCTACTCATTTTGCAGAACCTTCATGGAGGGTCATCTTCAATGTCTTTCAAGGACTGGGCGGAGTTCCCACAAGGGCTGACAGTCCCACAATGTGCTTCGCTAATGGTGGCGATCTTCGTGTTCTTATCGCTGACGTGCGTGCCTTGAGGTCAGGAAACAATGCTGAGTCATCACGCTTATTTGATCAATGACGATCGTATTTTAACGGGCGATTCTCTACTAATCCGAGGCTGTGGACGCACAGATTTCCAGAACGGCGATGCTGGCAAACTTTATGACTCAGTGACACAACGCTTGTTCACCCTACCTGACATGATACGGGTCTATCCGGGGCGAGACTATCGGGGGCATAGCGTTTCTACGATCGCTGAAGAGAAATGCTGGAATCCCCGATTTGTGAACTGTCCTGGAAATCCGGCGACTGCAAAATCGCGGACTGATTTTATTCAACTGATGACGAATCTAAACTTACCAGTCCCAAAGCGAATGCTAGAAGTTTTACCCGCAAATGAATTGTGTGGTCAAAAGTGGTGATATAACTCCCACTAAAATTATCTATTTAATGCTAGCGATCGCTTCAATCTCAATCAGGATTGATGGTGATGCGAGGGAAGCTACGCCGATACCCGTTAAAGACGGACGAGATTCGCCTAAAAAGCCAGAAAGAATAGGGGCAAGCGTTTCCAGATGCTCTCCAACTTCACCTCGAACATACACACGAACTTGCAGTAGCTGTTCGACCGATGAACCAGCGGCGGTCAGGGCAATTTTAAGATTGCCAAGCGCCTTTCTCGCTTGTCCTTCGACCGAGTCCTCTGTGGTTTCATATTGATGATTCCAATCGACCTGACCCGATACGAAAACTAGCCCCAATTCTGTCTCAACAGTAGCCTGAGACATGCCAAATGCAGCACCATCGTACAGTTCTTCTGGATTGACTAGCTTCTTGCTCATATTGTCCTCCTAGTTGATTCAAGGAAATTCTAGCAGATGCGAACAACTTCACATACTTCGCCCGAACAAGTTCCGAACTCTCTTTGCTACTTTCTTGATATATTCAAGGGCAGAACCTCGCCACCAAAATAATGAGGCGTACTAGCCTGCTTTCATTTGTATCGCCTTAGTTCCCGTTGCTATCTATTCAGTATGATGTTGAATTATGCTCAAGCAAACAATAAGCAATTCGAGCATTAAGAGAAGGTTATTTCTAGTTAAGTACTTGCAGCGATCTAGCAGCATTTGCACGATCGCGGGAGGTGTTTTACTTGGAGCTAAAGTTGATTTAAGCGGCTATGGGTTTATCTTTCTTGCTTGTAGTTCTAGTCAAATGCTTTTATCGGCGTTGCTGAATCAGGGGATGAATTGCCCCAAAGCGGCGGGAAACCCAAGGTTCAAAGTCCCCCATTTTTGGGGGATTTAGGGGGCGAAAAGATGGACACTTCCCACAGAGTCATCCCTCCAATCAGCAACGCCCTTTTATCTAGTATCTTAAGAAAAGACCAAAGCATGATTTTTTATTCGGCTTCTCTCTTTTTGTTTGTTGATTGTTTAGGAGTTTACAGATGGATTTTTAATTAAGCTACAAGCTTTTCTATCCATGAGTCTTGCTACTACCCCAGATGCTTGATATCTTTACAGTAATCAGAATTATTGCTTTATTCAGGGATTCCCTCAATTTTTTAAGATTGGTGAAGCAATTCTGCATAAAAGTCGGATTGACAGACCCAATAACTCTATAGAGGTTGAAAACTTCACACATGGAATAGACCTTATAGAGTCATGATGCAATAGATAACAAGGAGAATCAGCAATGCGATTTGAACAGCATGAGCGATGTTTGCTGGACGAGTGGAGTTCGCTTTGGGATTGGGACCGATTTCTTGATCTAGAGGCAGTTGCGCTGCGCGATCTCTGGAATTATGAACAGTGCGCCTCAAATGTTGTACAGGGTTCGTAGCTAAACAATGCAGGACAAGCGATCTTCCAGAGCATCGCGAAGCAAATCGTGAATTGACACCACTAGCAACTTCTTAGAGGGTATTTTATGAAACTCGTATATCGCGGCACAAGATACAATTCCAATGCGCTCGAAGCTGACCATGCTTTACCTTGCAAACCTACTCCGTCCATCCTCTGTTACCGGGGTGTGACCTATCTAATCACGCCTAAATCCGAGACTTCGACTCAGCCCATTCAAACTATCACCCGACAATTGATTTACCGAGGCAATACTTACTCGGTGACTTGAACCGTCGAGATCTCCTAGTCGTTTGAAGCGCGTCGCTTGGAAATGCCGTCAGGTAAGCGTTCACAACTGGGATTGACACGAGGGTAGATACTGGGTTTGTCTACCCTTTTCTAGTTCAAGCGATGTGTTGTCGTTTGAGCTAACCCTTCAATCTATGAATATTCGGCACTTCTTCAGGAGCCATTAGATGGAACGCTTTCTGGGTACAGAGGAACATTATTTTTGGTTATACGATCAAGTGGTGCCGAACCATTTCTGCCTCACTGCTAAAATTAGCGGTAGTTTCAGCTTGGAGCAACTGCATCAGTCGCTCTTTCAGGCGCAACGGCGACATCCTTTACTCCGGGTGGCAATTGCAGTAGCAGAAACCGGACATCCTAAATTCGTTGAACGCATCGCTCCGATTCCTGTCCGACTGGTGCTGAGAAGGGATGAACAGGACTGGCAGCGAGAAATCGAAATTGAGTTAACTCACTCCTTTGATTGGCAAACTGCGCCGCTGATTCGGGTCGTACTGTTGCAGTCCGAAACGGTATCTGAATTGATCGTGACATGCCATCATGCGATCGCAGATGGCATATCCGCTGCACATTTGATTCGAGACATCATGCAGGGCTTAAACTCCAAAAGTTCTGACACGAGAACCCTATTAGAAGCACAGCCATCGACTCATTGATCCCAGTTCAAGAAGTGATTACAGACCCTCAAGTAACCTCGCCGCGTGAGTATTCTACCAAGGTGACGAGTCGTTCCCGCCCTCACGTTAGAACCGTTCTGCTCTCTGCCGAATTGACGCAGCAAGTCTGCGATCGCGCTCGTCAAGAAAACACAACGGTTCATGGCGCGATCAGTGCAGCATTTCTACTCGCAATGGCGCGGCAACAGGAAGGGTTGTTTAAATGTCAGTCTCCGATCGATGTGCGATCGCAGCTAACACCGATTCCTGAAACGGTGGGACTCTATATCTCCTATGGCATCACTCAGCACGACCTCAAACAGAACTCATCGCTGTGGCAAACGGCGCGATCGCTCAAAGCACAACTTGAAACGATGAAGACAGCACCCCAAGTGTTTGAAATCATTCACCAGGTTCGAGGACAGCTTGCATCGTTGCCCGCTGCCGAAACGGTCTGTACGGCAACCCAAAAACCGCCTGCTTTTGACCTGGTAGTCACGAATTTAGGGCGATTACCCTTTGAACAGCAATTTGGCTCACTTCGACTTGAAGCAATCTATGGTCCAGCCGTACTGAATGGGATGGAACCTGAGCGACTTGTGGGAGTAGCAACCTTGGGCAACCGACTATCAATCACAGTCACGAATCCTTCGATCACGACTTCAGCACAAGCAGCGAGTGCAAGTTTGGAAGAGGCTTTAGATTTGCTAAGTAAGGAGTCGTCGGAATTCTACAGCATCACCGCATAATCGCTTGACCTTTATGCCTCAAGTCCAGATGCAGCATTCGTTACATTAACATTACGAGAATTAAAGAGGTGTCAAAATGACTGCAAGTAAATTTGAATCAGGACAATCCAGTCTTACTACAAACATCGTTAGTAATTGTTCGCAGCCATCAGACCTAGATATTTCTGGGTCAATTCCTAACTCTAGAAGTTTTGGCAATAGCGGGGAAAATGTGATATTTGGGGGTTGTGATTCTTCTTTGACGGGTACTAGCGGTGTGGACGTATTTGTACTGACCAGTGCAGGTGCAACTATCTCTGGCTTTGAAGTTGGAAAAGATAAAATTGGCATCGTTTCAAATGATGAGGTGCTAACTTTTTTCGACATCATCAACCCCTATATACCAGGCGGCATCACTGATACCGATAAAGGGGCTGTCGTTAGTCTTCCTGATGGCTCCACGCGCGATTCCTTTGTAGCATTGAGTGGGGTCAGTGCAAGTGCTTTGGCGAACAGTCCGGAGAGTTTTGCTATTTTTTCCTCTGCGAATGTCGTCATTGACTGGAACGAGATGATGTTTGATGCGGGTAGAAATACCCCTGTACCCGGTTCGCGATCGTCTCGTTACTATGCTCTCCTGCATACGGCGATCGCGGATGCGGTACAAGGGATTCAACAAACTGCTGGACGAAGAACTTACTTAGAGTCTATTGGACAACCACTCCCAACAATTACTTCCGGTGCCAGTGTTGAAGCCGCCGTCGCCTCAGCTGCGAATACAATATTAAAAGGGTTATTTACTGACCAAGACAATCCTGTTGCTGCAACAAATATTAGTCCCTTTCCAGGTGAAACAACTAATACAGGAGAATTCCTTTCTAGAGTTTTTGATGCAGCTTTCAGCACATCGTTGACAAAAATTGGCGGTTCTACAGATGCAGTAAACGCAGGGATAGAGTTTGGACGCAGCATCGCGCAGAGATTGTTAGAGTTACGCGCAAATGATGGTGGATTCCGCAATGCTGACGGCACAAAAGTAGATTTGTCAGGATTTGCAGCAGAATACCAAAATGGGATTGAAAACAACTATCACCTCAATGAGAAAAGCTTCCAAGATGGAAATTCAACACTGTTAAACAACGGCACGGTCGGTAGACTGAAAGATGGCACAAATTTAATTGGAACAAGTGCGCCCATTGAAGCAATTGATCAAGATGGCAACAAAACGATTACCAGTATCGCAAAAACCACTCCTGGGGCATGGCGGCGTGGGGAAGATACCTTAAACGCCAGCGGTCAATTTTCTGGTTTAGCCTCTCCAGATGTCGCTAACCTGAATCAAGCTTGGGTTCTCCCCTCCCCTGACTTTTTTAACAGCAGCATACTCCCACCCCCCGCCTTAGACAGCGATCGCTATCGTGATAGTGTTGCAGAAGTAAAAGCGGAGGGAAGTATTCTGGATCTTCCAGGAAACGGTACGGTTTCCGTTCTGAACCGCAGTATCACCGAAAATGGTGTGACTCGCTTCTTAGGTACGGGCGCAGGGGGTAACGCAGTTAACGATACTAACCCCGCTGATGCAACCTTTGGTTCAGGAAATGAAGGGAACGACTTTGGTCGCACGGGTCCTGATGGATTAGGATTAACCAGCGCTGACAGAACAATCATCGCCCACGTTTGGGCAAATGCTGAAGGAACTTACCAACCCAACTATGCTTGGCAAAAGGTCGCGCAGCAATTAGCGATTCAGAACTGTAGTTCCCTTGAAGATACAGCCTACATTTTTGGAATGATGAACATAGCGTTAGCCGATGGCTATGCCAGCGTTTGGGATATCCAATGGGATAGAGATTATTTCTGGCGACCCGTTTCGAGCATCCGCAACGCAGATCAACTGCCATCAACCTCTGATTTAGATGACAAGACTTGGACTGCACGGGAAAATACACCCCAGCACCCAGAGCACCCATCTGCTGCTGCGGCAGTTGCGGGCGTGGCTAGTAACATCTTGTCTAGCTTCTATGGAGATAACCAAACCTTTACTGTTGGTGCTGACCCGAACCCTTCCAGTGTCCGCCTGCAAACTGCGCTACGTTCTCTCAATGGTAACGATTTAGTAGACGGTACACCTTTAGAAGAACTGAGTCGTACCTACACCAGCCTCTCGCAAGCTGCAAATGAAGCACGTACCAGTCGTATTTATGCAGGGGCACACCATCGCTTTTCTACAGAGAATGGTATAAGTTTGGGCGAACAGGTTGCTCAGTACTTCTTGCGTCATAATCCTTTTTTGGCTCAAGGGAGAAACATTCTGCCTGAACCAGTAAAAGCGCCATAGATGTTGTTGCACACGAATCATACATTTGTCCTTCAGGCGCTAGGTCGTTTGTATTTCTCGCATCCCTCCTGTGGGACTTTCTTGGCAAAGAGCTTTAGTTGCACATCGCGTTATTGTTGGTAACGCAACTAGCCCTCTCAAATCAGCACTGGGTAATGTTCTAGACCTGTGTATTTTATGAGAGAATCGAGTGGTTTTTAGCTGCTCATGTTGACATGGTACTCGAACCCATTTGCTGTCCAAGTTGCAATAGTACGAACATTGTGAAAAATGGCAAAAGTGAGGAAGGTAAGCAACGCTATCGCTGCCGCAATCACCAGTGTTCCCGCCGCTCCTTCATTCGAGAGTACACTTATCGAGGCTACCTGCCCGAAGTCAAGCAACAAATCAGCGATATGGCAGTCAACGGAAGCGGCATTCGAGATACGGCACGAGTGCTAAAAATTAGCCCCACAACCGTGATTGAGGAATTGAAAAAAAGATTGCCATCTCGAACGAGTCAACACCGCTCTACTCCAACAGATGGAAAGTTTACCCACGAGTGCGATGGTGGTTAAAGTTGAAGAAGCGGAAATGGACGAGGTGTGGAGTTTCGTGCAGTCTAAGAAACAGCAGCGTTGGTTATGGCACGCCATTGATCATCGCACAGGTGCAGTGTTAGCTTATGTTCTTGCTCCGCATGAAGATGCAGCACTCAAAGAACTTCAGCAATTGCTTGCTCCATTTGCCATCAAGCGCTTCTACACCGATAGTTGGGGTGCATACTTGCGATTGCTAGAAGCTCAAAAGCACACTGTAGGTAAAGCAAACACACAACGGATTGAGCGCAAGCATTTGACGCTTCGCACGCGGATCAAGCGGTTAGCTCGAAAAACAATTTGCTTTTCTAAATCCATTTGGCTGCACGATGTGGTAATTGGATTGTTCATCAACCGCTATGAATTTGGTCGAGCAGTGTGATAGTTCATCCACAGGTCTAGAACATGACCTCAGCACTGTAGAAGCAGCACTACAATTCCCAGGAATCCAATCAAACCTAACTAACTCGTTGCCGAGAGAATGCGGGACGTTCGCTGTTCGCCCAACCACAACTCTCGGTACGAATATTGAGGATCGCGAACCGAAAACGCGATCGGAGGACTGACAAAGGGCAACAATTTGCTCAACCCTAAGCGGATCACAGAACCCATGA
>NZ_JBJPHT010000079.1:0-19957 GCF_052939475.1 Phormidesmis sp. 146-20 | reverse complement strand
GAAAACTTCGTTTTACCCTCTTTTTTTAACTCAATTTAATTTCTGGAAACGACTAATGGTAAACAACGGTTCAAGTGTCATGACTGTGGACGGCAGTTCATTGAACAACCCACTAAAAAGGTGATTGACCAAACCATGCGAGAGTTGATTGACCGATTGTTGTTAGAACGGATTTCACTGGCTGGGATTGCCCGTGCAACCCAAGTTTCTGAACAATGGCTCCAAACCTACGTCAATGAGAAATTGCAAAGGTGCCCCGGCAAGTGCAGGTGACAGCCAAAAAAAGGGGAGGCTGACGATTCAATGCGATGAGTTGTGGTCATTTGTGGACAACAAAGGGAACAAGCAGTGGGTCTGGTTGGCGCTCGATGCTGACACGCGTGAGATTGTGGGTGTTTATATTGGCGCACGCGATGAAGCGGCGGCTCGTAAATTGTGGGACTCGTTGCCTCCGGTCTATCGCCAATGTGCGATCGCCTACACCGACTTTTGGGCAGCATATGCAGCCGTTCTACCGAGCAAGCGCCATTGAGCAGTGGGCAAAGAGACGGGAAAAACGAGCTACATTGAGCGATTCAACAACACCTTGAGGCAACGAGTGTCTCGGTTAGTCCGAAAAACCTTGTCCTTCTCCAAATCCTTAGAGAATCACATTGGTGCCATTTGGTATTTCATCCATCACTACAATGCATCATTACTTGTGTAGCACTACCGAAATTAGAAGCACCGAGACAATCGCCAACGTCAACGGGATTTTAATCCGAAAGGTAGTGCCAATGTTGATCTGACTGCGAACCTCGATCGTGCCGTTGACTCGTTCCAAGTTTGAGCGCACGACATCCATTCCTACGCCGCGACCTGATAGATTGGTCACGCGCTCTGCGGTCGAAAATCCAGGCAGAAACATCAAGTCAAAGGCTTCTCGATCGCTCAGTGCATCGGCTTGAGTAGACGTTAATATCCCCAATTGCTGCGATCGCTGCTTCAACCGATCGGGATCAATTCCCTTCCCGTCATCCCTAATTTCCAGGTTGACTTTGCCCTGTTCATGAAACGCTCGAATGCTCAACTGTCCTTGAGGAAGCTTACCTTGAGCGCTTCGCACCTCCGGCAGTTCAATCCCATGATCGACACAATTCCGAATCAGATGAGTCAGCGGATCTTTAAGGAATCCCGCTCTGAAGCCGTGTTCATGCCCACTACTAAGGAGGTGGACATTGAAACCCTGACTCTGGAAGGGATTCATGTGTTAGTCGTCGATGATGAGACCGACACCCGCACATTGCTTGCGTTTTTGCTGCAAAGCTATGGTGCAGAAGTCACGCTTGCCGCTTCCGCGATCGACGCACTCGCCTTACTCACAGACATCCAGCCCAATCTGCTCCTGAGTGATTTAGGGATGCCTGATGTCGATGGCTATGGACTCATTCAACAAGTTAGAGCGATGCCTGAATTTGAGCATCTCCCTGCGATCGCGCTCACCGCTTACGCCGCAGAAACGACTCAGCAAAAAGTCTTTGCCGCCGGATTTCAACAGCATATTCCCAAACCCGCTGACCCAGCTAGTTTAGTCGCCGCGATCGCTCGTCAAGTCTCCAACCCCACCAAAGTTCGCCCTATCAGAATTTGAGCCAGAACTGAAGTTACCTAATAGATAGGAGCGATTGGCGATCGCGCCATTTTGCCTAAAGACCGAAATGCTTAAGCTTTAATTTCTAAGCACGATCGCGCTGGCACCATGAGCTTCGACATCCGGAATCAGATCTCCACGACAGTTCCTTTGGAGTTGCGCTCTGCACTAATCGTGGTAGTCTTTTACGTCCATTCTGGGCAAATCGATCAGTTGGGTCAACAAAGGTTGCATCGCGTTCATCGCTTGCGTCGGCTGCTGATGGGTAGGGTTTCAGCGAAGCGCTTTGGTTATGTAATCCAGCCGCGCACTTCTGCATCGGTCAACGTTCGCTCTAGCTTGGCGTACTCGCTCTTAGCGGCTTCTAGGAGATGTTTCATTCCTACGGCTTCTTCGGTGTCTGCTGCGATAAAGGCTGCATTCAGCGCAATGTTACGAATGTTTCCACCTGCCACGTTTAACCTTGCCAGTTTTGCCATATCTAAGGCTTCAACAGGCAAGGTTTCTGGAAAAACACGCCGCCAAATTTCTTCGCGCTGCACAGCATCAGGAAAGGGAAACTTGATCACAAATCGAATGCGTCGCAAAAATGCAGTATCTAAAGTTTCTTTTAAGTTCGTTGTCAAGATTGCCAGTCCTTGATAAGTCTCCATCCGTTGTAGGAGATAGCTCACTTCCATGTTGGCGTAGCGATCGTGGCTATCTTTTACTTCACTCCGCTTGCCAAACAAAGCATCTGCTTCATCAAATAGCAAAATCACCGATCCAGATTCTGCGGCATCAAACACTCGACCCAGATTCTTCTCGGTTTCCCCAATGTATTTGCTAACAACGGCACTGAGATCAATTCGATATAAGTCAAGTTTTAACGTCTGAGCCAGCACTTCGGCCGCCATTGTTTTGCCTGTTCCGCTTGCCCCCGCAAATAGCGCACTGATGCCTAACCCGCGCTTGTTTTTTGTGCCAAATCCCCACTGTTGATAGACCTGAGTGCGTTGTTTGATCTGAGCCGCGATCGCTCTTAACATCTGCTTTTGGGTCTCTGGTAATACTAAGTCCTCCCAGTCTGCACCGGCTTCAATGCGTTGAGCTAAGTCATCCATTTGAGGCCGCGATCGCAGTCGGCACAAATCCCAAAGTTGAGCAGCCTGAGTCGCCTCGGCGCAAACTGCATCAATTGACGGCTGGTTTAAATTAAATTGAGTTACTAATCGTTCAATCTGTCTGGGATCAACGGTTGATTGAGCAAGATTAGATTGCCAGAGAAGGCGCTGTTCGTCTGAAGTAGGCGCATAGACTTCGAGACTAATATAAGGACGTTGCTGACCTTCCAGGCTGTGAGAGGAACTACGATTGCGCCCTATGATCACTAGAGGCGTTTGCAGATGCATCATAAAAAGGTCTAGTGCGATCGCTTTTGCCTGAGCAATTTCATGATGAGAGTGACCGTCGATCATCAAGATGCTATTACTTAAAATTGCTTCTCGATTCCATAGTAAAGCGAGGGTCGTCACATCACTGAGACTTGTGGGAATAGCCTGGGCCCAGAGACGATAGAGCTTGCGTTGAGTGAGTTGGGCGGCCGTTGCAGCGATCGCGCTTTTTGCCGCAGTCTCAATGCCGTAAAGCTGGACGATCGTGCGATCGTTTTGTTGCCACAGCAATGCCATCTTTTGGGCTAGCTGCTGTTGCGAGGGTACTAAATCAGATGTGACAGTGACGAGATCAATGATTCCTTTGAAGTGCTGGTCTAGAGAGGGTTCGCCAATGAGATAGTGTAAAATTCGCTCATCAATTCGTAGTTGGCTGTGAGTCAGGGTTTGTCCTTCTCCAAGTTCGACCAATCGCCAGTGCCGCAAGGCTCCTTCTGAGGTTAGAGCGCTCCAGTGGTGATGTGGAAAAACACCTAACATCAGCATAAATGTGGGATAGTTCAGCTTTGGATCTCCCTGCGCTTGACCACATAGAAAACTAAATTCTGGACTTAACTCCATGCCCATACAGACGAGAAGAATTGACTGTTCAAACGCAGAGAGATTGAAGCAAGCCGAGAGTTGCTGGAGTGCGGGAGGAATGAGATAATCGAGACCTGTAGAAGGACTGATTTCTGAATGGGTAGACTCCAAATAGTCTACGATCGCTTGTTTGACTTGCGCGATCGCTGCCAATAAATCTCGCCAATTTTCCTCACGCCACTGTGCTTTATTCATACTCATTGAATATCTACTTTAGGACTGACAAACTGCTCCGCTTCGACCACAGGTAAGCTCTCAGCCCCACCCACTTGCACTCTTACGAGATACTCTCCCACCTTCACATCCCGAATGATGAATATAGCCGTTCGCGTTGTTTGTAGTGGTTTTGAGGCAGCAAAAATATAAGAGGCTGTTTTATCAAGAGTGAGTTGATTGAGTAGTAGAAAGACGCGCTGATTTTCGTCAAATAGTAAATCAAGGGTAATAGAAATCTCTGCAATAGCAACCTGATCGCGATCGCGATCACGAATCTCGATGCGAGTGTCTATGATAGTTGGACAGACCACGATCGGGATGATATTTGTTCTAGTAGTGCTTTGGAGGATCGTCCCGTTTAATTCAAGGTCAGATAGTTGACGCACCAGCGGATACACAACCTGTAAACTTTGCACTCCTGCCCGTAGCGACTGCCTTTCGTCGCTTGTTAAGTCTGCTAAACGTACTTGAATCTCGCTCTCCGTCACAGCTTGAACAGTTACCATTGCTTCTCCAATTTGCACCCTGGGTTGTCCCCGGCGCGGTAGAGAAGTTTGGGGTAAATCAGGCCGCTGCTGCACTCTAATGTGTTCGGTTTGCAGTTGCTCGATCGTAACTTCTGGATTTAGCCGCTTGCCCTGAATTTGGATGTGACTGTCTGACGTAATTTCTTGACCTTGCCCCGAAAAGACTCGCTCAACCATTGGCTGATTGGGCGTTGCATAAAACTGCCGACTGCGAATCGGCAAGCCGCGACCACTGGGACGATCGCCTTCAATCAAAACGGCTCCTCCCTGACAGGCAAACGACAAGATGTAGGGCGTTTGAAAAAACACCGACCAAATTTTGGATAGCTCATCAGTCGAGAGAAAATTGGGCACGATCGTCACTCGTTCTACCTGGTCTATGAGAGTCGATTCTTGTAGAAAAGTAAAATTGGAGTGATTTGTGGTGTCGCGAATCATGTCTGCGGTCAAAACGGGCTGATCTACCAAAGTCCGAACTGCACTTCCTAACAATCGCTGTGGCTCTAGTTCAACCTCGTTGCCATAAAACGTCAGCAGATAGTACAAGTCTAAGCCTGCCTGAGCTTGTTTGATCAAGTCTCCTTTGGGGCGACGATTGCGTAAATCTGCATTGCGCCATACGATGCACCGTTTATATCGGGGACAGCACAATCGATCGTTTCAAAATGTCACGGATAGCGATGTGGTGAAAAAGATTGCAGAGGAAGCTGGCATTCAAATCAAAACGCCGTTAGACAACAGTGGCGAACCGCATGATTACCTGTTTCAAGAAAATCAGACCAACATGGCTTTCTTGCGCGATCGAGCCAGTCGTATTGGGTTTGAACTTTTTAATCAAGATGGCAAGCTACACTTTCGTAAACCCAAGCCAGGAAACGAACTAGCGCTCAAATGGCTCAAAAATCTTAGTAGTTTTCGAGTCCGGGTGAGCAGTGCCGAACAGGTCAAAGAAGTCGAAGTGAGAGCCTGGGACTATGGCGAAAAACGAGCGATCGTGTCTACAAAACGCACCGATGAAGTGATCACCCAAACAGACAACGGCAAAGGCAGCCACACCAGCACCAAGTTCAACGGTAGGCCAACTAAACCTAAACGGATTATTGTCGATCGCCCTGTGTTTAATCCCAAAGAAGCAGACGCGATCGCGCAAGCTGTTTGCAATGAGTTGAGCGGTCAGTTTGTCTGCGCCGATGCCAAAGCCGAAGGCAATCCCAAAATTCGCCCCGGTCGAGTGGTGAAGCTAGAAGGCATGGGACAACACAGCGGCAAATACTATGTCACCGAAACGCGGCATTTGTATTATGAGCGAGTCTACACGACTGAATTTAGTGTGCGAGGACTGCGGGGCGGCGATTTGCTAACAACCCTTGCCCCCAAACCAACCCTTCAGCCTGGACAAACACATCTAGTTGGCATTGTCACAGACAACAATGATCCCAAGGGCTGGGGGCGTGTCAAAGTCAAGTTTCCTACGCTGACCGAAGACCATACGAGCAATTGGGCGCGAGTCGTGAGTATCGGAGCAGGACATCAGCGCGGGTTCGATTGTCTCCCTGAAATTAATGATGAGGTGTTGGTGGCGTTTGAACATGGCGATATTCACCGTCCTTATGTGGTTGGCGGCGTGTGGACTGGCAAAGACAACACACCAACGCCTGTTAAAGAAAGCGTCAAAGATGGCAAAGTGCGCCTACGAACCATCAAAACTCGGACGGGACATACAATTCAATTTATTGAAGAAGACGGGGAAGGCATTTATATTGAAACAAACGGAGGACATAAGATTCATTTGAATGACAGCGATCGCAGCATTACGATTAGCTCGATCGGAACGCTCAAAATCGAAGCCCCTGGAAACATCGACATCAAAGCAGGGGGAATCATCACAGTCCAAGGTAAGTTGATCAAGCTCAATTAATTTGAGGAGAAATCCATGTCACCCTATGATGTTGCACTAAAACAAGCACAAGCAGAAGACCATCTGCAAGAGGAAGCCGCCGCCGCCGCCGCTAAACAAATTAAGCAGCCCCCGATCGCGGCGAGAATTGGTGATGCGATTTTTGTGGCGCTCCACCCATCCCCTGCATTTCCACCTGTTCTAACGCCTCCTGGAACAGGTAGTCCGACTGTGTGGATTGGAGGACGACCCGCATGGCGTGCCTTGCCTGCTAAGGAAGCAGCAGCCATTAAGGAGGCAAAGACGCGCTCAAACCGCACCCTAGCAGAAGCAAAGGCTGCCCGAACTGTGGCAACAGGAACACCCGAACAGACAGCCGCTGTAGCCAATGAGGAGAAAACGAAGTTAGAGGAAAAGGTAAAGATGGCTAATTTACTTACTAAAGCGGCATCTCTGGGAACAGATTTGCATGGATGTACTCATGGTGTCGGCGCAGTTGAAACTGGCAGTTCAACGGTACTGATTAATGGTCTTCCAGCCAGTCGAGTTGGGGATAAGCTCACCGAGGCTAGTGGGCCGCCCAATGTCATTATGTCGGGAGAGCCGACTGTATGGATTGGAGATTAAATCGCACCTGAAATACTAACAACAGAAGTTAAAACCAATGGGCACCTTCGAGCCATCTCAATAGAAGTCATGATTTGAACTTCACCGAAATGCAAGTCCTCTGGAATGAAAAGTATGGTCTCGATCGCTCTACAACTTACTTATAGGAGCCATTTTTTATGTTCACAGCTTTCCGGTTTTTGTTCTCTAGTACGATCGCTACCGTTTTAGTTACTGGAATACAACTCGCAGCAAGTGCCCGTCCTGCAACGTTGTGTGGTCAAGATCCAGGGAGTGCAGTGAATATCCGAGAGGCTGCTTCGCTGTCAGCTCGTGTGATTGGTACGGCAAAAGTGGGCGATCGGGTGAACACGCTCGACGAGGGGATCGGTGGAGAGACTGTGCGGTGGTATCGTGTGCAGGCTGCTGCGGGGGTTGAGGGTTGGGTGTCGGCTGACTATTTGCGGACTGGCACCGATCAAATTGCTGTTTTGCAAGGCGACGAGGTGAATGTTCGCTCTGCTGCCTCTACGAGTTCTAAAATATTGCACTATGGACTGAGAGGCGATCGCGTGGTGGTGATGGAATCGATCACGGGTGAGAATGGCTATCTGTGGCATCGAGTTCGCTTTTCGTCTCAGGCTGAGGGATGGGTGCGAGGTGATTTGGTACAAGTGCTAAAAGCGGCTTGCAATTGAACAACGATCTAACCCTAGAAGGATAAAGCTATGAAAACAAGTGGACAACTTCAAAAGAAAGCATCTACGCAGTCTGTACCGATCCCGCTAACCACCAATATGTTCGATCGTCCGTTTCCCAAACGCAGCGCTGCAACTGAGGAGTCTTCTACAGACACACCTGACTTTCAAGCCCGATTGGATTTTGCTCGTAGTCACGCCCCCAATTTGAACAGTCTCGCGGCAAATTCTAGCGGCGATCGCACCCCATCTACCATTCAACCCAAGCTAACAGTGGGTGCGCCGAATGACCCCTATGAGCAGGAAGCCGATCGGATGGCTGACCAGGTGATGAGTATGCCGGATTCTGCGGTGCAGCAGCCGATCCATCGCGAGGCAATACTGGAAGACAAAGAACTCCAAACCAAGCCTGCTTTGCGGCGCTCCACGGATGATGCTTTACAGACAGGCAACTCGGTCGAGAATCAATTGAATAGCAGTAAGGGTGGGGGAAGCACAATGCCGGACGATTTGAAATCATACATGGAATCGCGCTTCAACACAGATTTCTCTCGAGTACGAATTCATACAGACAGTAATTCAGTCGATATGAATGAGGCGCTTGAAGCACAAGCATTCACATACGGAAATGATGTGTTTTTCGGCGAGAGTAAATACGATACTGTATCTACCGAGGGAAAAAAATTGTTGGCACATGAACTGACACACGTCGTGCAGCAAACGGGTAATGAGCAGCCGATTGAAAAAAACAACGAAATACCGGAAAGGCAACTTATGAAGCTGTAAGTGATCAAACTAATGCTTTATCTCGCTCAGCCGCCAAACCTCTTGTACAACTTACTCCTAAAATATACACTCCTGCAAATAATAGCTATTCACAGCCAGAAATAAATCCTGATCCTGTCGTAGCATATTGCAGGCAAGCTGCTGGCAATACGATTGGTTTAATTTCTGATGAGCCTCTTTGGAATCATTGTCAAGATTTAGAAGGACAAATAATGTCCCAAATGACAGGAAGCTATTTCCAATCAAACTCCACAGGTTATTACTCTAAGGTTTATGACCCAGGATTAATGTACCCGAACTATAAAGTTACAGTCAACATTACTATGTATGAAGATCCTCAGGGTGCCACAACTCCTGGATCTGTAGCTACAGTTGGTAGCAAAGCAATAAGTGGTTCCAGAAATCAAAATTCTGAAAGCCAGCAACAAACTACAACTTTTGGAGGTTCAGGTGAAGCTTCAAAAGAAAATAGTGGGAAACTTGGAGCAAACTTAGGATCTTCAGTCACATCTACCACTGGACATGATTCCGGCATCACAACAGGTTCAGAAACTTCCGGTAGTCAAAACTCGAAGACAGTTCGTGTGAATTCAAAGCTGCTGACAAAAGTAAAGGTAAGTGTCCAACAGTATGACCGGATTGCTGAGTATCATTCGTGGAGTAGCACATCCGGTCTTTTGGCTGTGAGTAATGTTACTTACACTCGTCCAACTCAGGAAGCTGCTCCTCCACCTGAAAAGTAAGTGCGATCGCTCGTCCGTAGCTTAGTGCGATCGCCTACTACAATCAAAAGCTCTTGTTCGTTGCCACTTCTACCAGCATGAGCGATTGTCCCCCTGATGTCCCAGAACTTCCCGATCGCCGATCGTTGAGTGCAGCCTTGCGGTATCTGCAAAGCAGCGAACTTCTAGGGAACATCGGGCGATCGCTTTGAGATATCTGTTCGCAGATTGCAGGAATAATAGTGGACTACAGCGATCGCTTTTGGGGTTTTGGAAAGAGCGATCGCTGTTCCTTGTTGAGAGATGCGATCGCGGTTCCTTGTTGAGAGATGCGATCGTAATCTTTGAGTAGATCAGCTTTCTAGATCCTTGAGCAAATCAGCATAAAATACCTCCATCTGCCCTGCGATCGCACGACTATGAGCAACACGGGTGAAAACCTTGAAC
This sequence comes from Phormidesmis sp. 146-20, assembly GCF_052939475.1. Lineage (NCBI taxonomy): Bacteria > Bacillati > Cyanobacteriota > Cyanophyceae > Leptolyngbyales > Leptolyngbyaceae > Phormidesmis > Phormidesmis sp. 146-20. The sequence goes on along the minus strand of NZ_JBJPHT010000079.1, from coordinate 10,413 downwards.
CAGAAAACAATCCACAATGGCAAATCACCCTAATTACAGGCGATTTCAGGAAGTTTTCGGAATACGTTCTCATCCCCAACCATAAATCTGGCAAAGATAAAATATTTCTTGACCTTCTAGGCTATCGCCCCAACAACCTCGACGATGCTCAAACACTCCTGGAAACTTACATCACTCAAGCTCAGTTCAAATTTGCAGCCCAAGACTACACTATCGGTGAACAAGATCGTCATGGACAACGGTTCACGATTATCGTAGAAGTTAGAAGTAAAAAACTTTGCACAGGCTGGATTTTGGATAATCAAGGTACATTGAAATTAGCGACTCCGTTCTCTGGGTTTGCTAATGGAGGTAATCTATCATGACTCTAGAACCCTATTCGCTCGTAGAACTTCTCACCGACCGTTACCAAGATCGCGGAGTGACCATAGGCGCGATCGGCACCATTCTTGAGGTCTACGCAGAAGCCTACGAAGTTGAGTTCTCCCAAAGCAACGGAACCACGATCGCTTGGTTTGCGGTCTCACAAAATGAGGTCAAACCCGTAGCGAGTCACTCCTACCAGCATGAGCGATCGTCCCCCTGATGTCCCAGTTCCCGATCGTCGATCGTTGAGGGTGACCCTTGCGGTATCTGCGAAGCAGCGCGCTCCTCTTGTCGTGCGATCGCCGCGCAGGTTGGTTTAACGAAGTGCGATCCCGGTGGGCAAAGGGGAGATTACCTTCTTTACTGACACGTTTCATCGCGCTATACTTGTACAAGTAAGCAGACAGGTTCAGAAATGAGAATAGTTACCTTTAGCGAAGCCAGAAACAAGCTAAAAGTCATATTAGATCAAGTCGTGAATGACGCAGACTACACTGTCATTACTCGGCGAGATGCCGACGATGCCGTAGTGATGTCGCTTGAGTATTTTAATAGCTTGCTTGAAACTGTTTATTTATTGAAGTCTCCAGCAAATGTCGCTCACTTAGAACGCTCCATTGCCCAGTATAAGCAAGGTCAAGTCATCGAACAAAACTTATTAGATGACTAATCGAAAATTAGCTTGGACTAATGAGGCTTGGAAAGACTACATCTATTGGCAAGGTCAAGATAAAAAGACTCTAAAAAGAATTAATAAACTGATTCAAGAAGCGAAAGTCCTTCCTTTCGAGGGAATCGGCAAGCCTGAACCTTTGAAAGAAAACTTAGCTGGATTTTGGTCACGTCGTATTGATGATACCCATCGTCTTGTCTATGCTGTAGATGATGATTACTTAACCATTATCTCTTGTCGTTATCATTATTAGCCATAGTACGATCGCTACCCTTATCGAGAGAAATGATCGCGCTATTAGGTAAAATCTTGTTCCCGCTATCATCAGGAGCAGTGCGATCTGCTTTGCAGATATCTCAAAGAGATCGTTCCCCTGATGTCCCAGAACTGCCCGATCGCCGATCGCTGAGTGCAACCCTTGCCGTATCTGCGAAGCAGCGCGGTTTTGAGAAAGAGTGAGATCGACGATAAGTTCAGAACCACGATCGTTGCTTTAATGCTCGGTTTAGACGAAAATTAGTAAGCGACAGAATGAACTGATTGATCTCAACAAGGCTGTAACCCGATCAGGAATGCATTATGCAAGAAGAATTCGACGATCGCTTTTCTAATCTCATCGGTTCTGGATTTGCACTTCCGTTACGATCTAGTGTCCAAGGTGGCATTCAGTTGAGTGCAGATGAACCTAATATTGAAGAATCGATCGTGATTATTCTGCGAACTAGCCTGGGGGAGCGAGTCTATCGTCCTAACTTTGGCTCTCGCTTGTCTGAATTGGTGTTTGAACCGTTGAACATTCAAACATTATTGTTGATTCGGCTGTATGTTGAAGAAGCGATCGAAACGTGGGAACCTCGGATTAACTTGATTGAAGTTCGTGCTGATCCCGATCCGGTGAGAGGCAAGGTTGACATTGAGATTATTTACGAACCCAAAGACAGTCCCGACTCCCGCAGTATGGTCTTCCCGTTCTATTTGCTATCTGCCCAGTAGCGATTTTTGATATGGAATTTGATTTTTTGCCCAAGTTGCCCAACTCTAATCTTGACGATCGAGCCTATCGCGATCTGGTAGAAGAGTGTATTCTTCGCATTCCCCGCTATTGCCCAGAATGGACAAACCACAATCCTAGCGACCCCGGTATTACGCTGATTGAGCTATTTGCCTGGTTGACGGATCAAATGCAACTGCGGTTTAATCAGGTGCCCCGTCGCAACTATGTCGCCTTTCTAGAACTAACTGTTGGGAATTCACCTCAAGTCGCCAACTTCTGCCCAGACTGACCTGACGTTTTATCTGAGCAGCGCTCAAGACTCTACAGTGGTCATTCCTCGTGATACCGAAGTAGCGACGGAGCGAACGGCAACCGATGAAGCGATCGTGTTTAGTACGAATCAAGATCTGATCGTGGGCAATCCTCGCATCAAACATTTTCTGACTCGTGACACGGATCAAGCAGACTTTGAGAATCGCTTTCACAATTCGATTAATGAACGCAGTCGCGATTGGCAGAACATGGGCGAAACTTCGCTGTTTACAGAGTCACTGCCGGGTAATAGCTTCTATTTGGCTTTGGATACGTCGCCAACAGAGGAGGCGCAGTCGATTCAAGGCAATGTGATCGAGTTGATTGTTCGCGGCGAGTCAGCGACCGGAACGGGGATCGATCCCAATGAGCCACCGCGAGTCTGGCAAGCCTGGAATGGACATCAGTGGCAATCGGTGTTGAGACAGGAAGTAGACGATCGCACCAAGGGCTTTAATTTTGGTAGTGACGCGACGGCTCAAGGTTGGTTGCGAGAAGCCAGCGTAATTTTGCATCTGCCTCAAGACTTTCCAGAAGCCGAGTTTGGTGATTGTCAGGGACACTGGATTCGCTGTGTGTATGAGACAAAGCGGGAGTATCAGCGCACCTACAGCGTTTCACCTCGGATTGTTGGATTGCGAATTCAAGCGATCGGCGGAACTATCCCCGCGAGTCAGTGCATTCGCGTTCGAGAAGAACTGTTGGGAACTAGCACAGGCAAACCTGGACAAGCCTTTCCCCTACAAATGCAGCCTGTTTTAGACCGACAAGCAGCAGAGGAATACATCGAAGTCAAACTCTCTGACGGAATGGTTGAAGCGTGGCAGGAAGTTCCTGATTTTAGTCGATCGAGTTCCGATGATCCTCACTATACGATCGATGCTCGAACCGGGACAGTGCAGTTTGGGCCGTTGATTCGCGGCCCGATGCGACTGAGACAACAAACCTACGATCGCGCTCAGATTCAAGCGTCTGTGCAACGGGCAGCGGCTCAGTTTCAAGACCGCAACAGTCGAGAACGGGTACTGTCTCCGTTGAGTGATCCGATCGGGGGAACTACTGCATTTACCGAGCGGCAGTATGGTCGAGTTCCGCCACCGGGTGCAGAAGTTTACATGAAATCTTATCAGTTTGGCGGGGGGCGGCAGGGCAATGTGCAGGCTGAGAAGTTGACCATTTTGCGATCGTCGCTGCCCTACATTACTCGCGTGACGAACTATGAGCCAGCGCAAGGCGGAGCCGATGCCGAATCATTGGAAGAAGCGGTGATGCGGGTGCCTCAACAGCTACGGACTCGTGAATGTGCCGTCACGCCTGAAGATTTTGAAACTGTCTCGAAAGCACTTCCAGGACAGAAAGTCGCCCGTTCTCACTGTCTGCGAGAATCCCAATATAGTACGCCGGGAGTCGTGCGATTGCTGATTGTGCCGCAGGTCGAAACCGATCGCATTGATTGGACACAGGGCATGAATCCCGATCGCGTTTTCAGTCTCAGCACAGAATTGCGGCAGGAAATGGATTTGTATTTGCGTGATCGTCGTCCTTTGGGTATCAAAGTTGAGCTACAAGAGCCAGAATATGTGGGTGTTAGCGTTTGTCTGAGTGTGTTGCTGGAGTCGAGAAGCGATCGAGAATCTATTCGCAGACATATCCTGGTCGCGTTGTATCAGTTTCTCAATCCGATTGTCGGCGGTGTTGAGGGTCAAGGTTGGAGTCTGGGTCGTCCGGTGTATACTTCTGATATCATTTCTCTGTGTCAAAAGATTCCAGGAATTCGACATTTGGGCGCGATCGAGCTATTTGAAGTTCGTAAGCAGGAAGACGGCTGGAACCTGTTGGCAGCTACAGATTCGATGATTGCTCCGAGTCCGCTGGGCTATCTTTGTTCCTGGGCAGGGGACACGATCTCTTCGAGTTACCTGCAAGGGGTCACCTTTGCGCCTCACGGTAAATCTGATCCTGGTCATGAAATCAACTTTGTGGAGCCATAAGCCTGAATGACTCAAGCGATTTCAAAGACGATATTGCAAGTACAAATGACTTCGATGGCTCCGCTCGAAAAGGTGGAAGCTGTGGCTATTTTGGGACAGGAGACGACACAGATTGCGACCAATAGTTTACTCCTTCATCCCGGTGAACCAGGCGAGATCGTTGTGCGGGTCGAGAATCCGGGCGATCGCGTGTTGCAGTGGCGGCTGAATCTGGGGGGAGAAGTGCCGAGTGAGTGGCATTCTGAGGAACAACCCTTAAGAGAACTTGCGCCTCAGGCCAAAGAAGATGTTTCGCTAGTGTTTACGGCACCTCTCGATTTTTTGAACATCAGACTGCTTTAGAACAAGGAACACAACTACAGCTAACTTATCAATGCGAAATTGAAGTGTCTGAGGTGAGAGAAGCAGGCGCGCGATCGATTAGCTATCGAGTCTTTACTCTGTATGTTCGTCCTCGTGTTTCTTATCTCGATTTTTTGCCTGCGTTCTATGCGGAGACTGATTTCTTTGAGCGGTTTCTAGCCATCATTGAGCAGACGTTTGATCCCTATGTGCAAACGATCGATACTTTGTGGGCTTATCTCGATCCGCTGACGGCTCCCGAATCGATGCTGCCGTTTTTGGCTCATTGGGTCGCCTGGAAGTTAGAGCCTGACTGGGATATCGAACAGCAACGACGGTTAATTCGGGACGCGATCGAACTCTACCGATGGCATGGGACTCGTCGCGGTCTACAGCGCTATTTGAGTCTCTATACAAACTTGCCCTGCAAAGATGAGTATGTTGCGATCGAGGAAGCCTTCACAGGTGGTTTTACGTTTGGCAGTTGTCAGCTTGGGCAGAATGCAATGATGGGCGGCGGTCGTCCGTTTCATTTTATGGTTCGTCTGCGTCCTGAGCATCCAGACCAAATCATTGATGAATCACTGGTGAGAATGGTAATTGAGCGCGAAAAACCACCCTTCTGCACCTACGATTTGAGTATTGAGCATCAGTAGCTAATTGGGTCGTGGTGGAACTTCGATCGGCGCTAGTTCACCCGTCTGCTCATCAGGCTGTCCATCGGGCATTGATGGTGGGGCTGACTTGCCTGAATTGTTGGAATTCGCATTGCCTGAAGGCGGAGGAGGCGGAGGAAGTAGGATTGGGACAGGTGTGTCTTGAGGCGCGATCGTCTGCACAGTGACGGATTGCGTTTTTTGTTCCCCAAATTTGTTGCTCACCTTGAGTGTGATTGTTTCAGAACCGGGTGCAGCGATCGAAAAAGGAATGCTTCCGACGAGGCCCACAACTCCGGGTGAAGGCATTAATTCTACTTTGATATCTTCGCCGCCCGATACTTCCCAGGCAATGCTAATGTCAAACGCATCATCCGTCCCGCTCAAAAGATAGGTATGTTTCGACTTTTCGGCTGCTGTTTCACCATTAACCGTGAACTTCCTAATTTCTAAGGGTCTTGGCTGGATTTTAATAGGTTCAGTATTGCGAATGAGTTCTGTTTTGCCTCGTTCTTGTTTGACGATCGCCGTCAGCTTAAACACATAATCTCCTGGTTTTCTAATAGTGGTTGGCAGGTTTTGACAAACTAACTCCGACTCAGTGCTGAGTGGACAAAGATTGGTTAGTTCCGCATTGGAATAGGTTTTTGGCTCTCCCTGGATTGATCCGTCGGGTGAAAGGGCGACGAGTCTGACTTCTTCGATGCGGCTCCAATTAGAAATTTTCCAGTTGAGCCGAATTAGACCAGGAGCATTAGCAGGTTGAGTGCGTGAGGTGGGTGAAGGGGTGGGAGTGGGAGGGAGGGAGGGAAGGAGTGGGGTTGTAGGTGAAGTTATGGGTGTTGTAGGTGAAGGTAAAGGTGAGGGTGAAGGTGTGGGTGTGGGTACTGTGGGAACACTCAATTCCTGGTAGATCGATCGTGTTGGTTCAAAGCTGAGGATTTGAGGTTCGTCGTCGGGTTTGACGGTAACCGTCTCGGTGGTTTGGGTGGCGATCGGATCTTTTTCAGGAATTTTAGGATCTTTGGGAAGCCGAAAAACCTGCATTTGAAAAGTGTAGTCACCTGCTTTTTTAGTTTCTGTAATGATGCCTTTGCAGTTCAATCTGCTGGATGATTGCGTTCGATCGGCAATTGTTGGATAGTGCAGGCCCAGGAAATTTAAGGGTCTGGTAGATTTTGATTCATCAACTTCGCAAAAGTTCTTCTCTTTATTCGTCCCGTCGTCGTTCCTGAGATTTAAGTAGGCTGGAAATTCACCATTTTGGTGCCAATACTTTCGCCAATCTTGAACACTAAAGTTCTTTCGGTAGGTTTCTACTCCTTTTTCTAAACGAACAATCACAATGCGATCGACTTGTTGCCAATTATCTACTTCCCAACTTAAGCGAATTGGCTCGGTTTTCCCCTCTTGATAGGCAATGTTCTCACTGGGTTTCTCAGGATTCTTCAGGGGAGTGACACCAAATGACAGAATTCCAGGGAGTGGGGGACGGGTTAACCAAAAGAGCAATGCAATCCCAACCAGTCCTAACAAGGGAAGTAGGATCAGTAGCCCCAGAAACCACCAGGGTCGGGCTTTCCAGACGATCGTACCTTGTGTGTCTGGTAATGCTGAGATTGATACGGCTGTAAGGAAGGGATCGCGAGTATTTTCTAGTTCGATCGCAAAGGGAACTTCAATACCCTTGCCTCTAAGCGGACGCTTCCAGCGATGACGAGGTTTGATGTTGAGATCAATCTTAGTAACCTTGCCGGGATCAAGTTCGACCACGCAAGGGTCTGGATTGTAGACAAAAAGCTGATTAAAATCGGCAGCCCGAACAGTGATTTTGCGTTTAATGTTGCCTGAGTTAGTTAACTGAAGCTCAAACTGGCCAGGCTCTTGAGGAATTTGGCGCAAGGCTGGCGTGAGATCAGGCTGTAAGCGATCGTCAGGCAACACTTGTAAATACACTACATCTAGAAGAATCAGGTCTTCGTGGTTTCTAGACGTGAGTTGCAATGTCGGAAAGTAACTTCCAGCCAGGATTGGTAGCTGCATACTGCTGATCATTCCATGCAATTTCCGAGTCCTTTATCCTGATCTTGAGATAATTTTCATCCGCCTCCACATCAAAATCGGAACTGTCCCGATCTTCCAGCAAATTTAGCCAATCAGATTGAACGGCAAAGATTGTGAAGCAAGCTTTTAGATAAGTCGTTGCTGCATCAGAATTAGCAATTGCTTGTAGACATACATCAACATGATGCTCTAACTGACTAAGATATGGGAAGAGATAGACAGCTTTCTTGAGGGCACGTCTCACTTCAAACTGGTACTCTTCAGTTGTGTAGTGTTTTGGTAAAGCATAAGGCTCATGTTTGACACAATCTTTGTCGTGCTTCACAGTTTCTAGGGTCTTCGAGACGTATGGATCCTGAATAAAATCCAGTAGATTTTGAAGAATTACGCGACGAAATTTACCTTTACTTAGCACAAAATAAGACATGGCTAGTTACCTCCTAAGACAAAGAGAATTCACAATTCTTACTTGCTCGGATTTGATTCTTGTTAACAGATAAAGTGCTTTATTCTGCAAAACTATTTTTCAATGCAAAAGTCTTGCACTTGTGATCTGTTCCTTCTAACAATAGGTTAGAGTTAATTCATTTCCAATGCATTATTTAGTTCTAAAGGTGACATATTTTTACTTTTATGACTAATTCTTAATAGAGTTTAGTCAGTCCAAATTGATTGATCAAACGAAGAGTGATATATTTGGATTCTAGTTGTGCTCTTGAACACAGTGATGTCTTTTAAAAATGACTATTAAATCAGCTTTCTTAGAAGCGACAAAAATAGTTTAGGATCATTAGAGATGAAAAATAAAATCTTAGAGCTGGCAGCACAAACGCTTCGGACTGGTGGTTATGAAGCTTTGAGCTTTAGCACTATATCTGAGCAGCTTAATATCAGTAGGGCAAACATTCATTATCATTTCAAGAGTAAAGAAAACCTCGCTCTTGAAGCTGTTAATCGATATATGACTAATGTTGAAAACAAGTTTGAGCAGTTAAACCAGTGCCACGCGGGAGACTGCCGCGCAATTTTTCAGTCATTAGATGACAACTTGTGGATGAATCTGACTGAAGATGAGTATCAAGGGTTTTGCATGTGTTTGAATATTGTCATCGGACAGAGTTGGATTCCTCAAAGCTTAAAAGACCGAGCCACTCAGCATTTTGAGCAGCTTGTTAAATTATTTGAGCAGGTGATTAGAGATGCACAAGCGTCAGGTCTAATTAGTGAGCAGTCTAGTGCGGAAGATTTAGCACGCGAAGCAATGCTAGTTCATTTTGGGATCGCTCAACTTGCAATGACTTTGCAAAAAGAAAGGGAAGCACAGTCGTTTTCGCGCAGATACATGAAGTTATGGCTTGACCGATTGTTAGAGCAACCCAAGACGGCAGTGAATTTGACCGAAACAAGTAACTGAATCTCAGCACTCAGCAGCATCACCAGTCCGCTTAAAACTTCCTATCAGTTACGCTTTATTTAACTAAGGTTCTCTGCTCTATTTCTCCATTGAGAAGGGGTGATGCCATACGATTGCCGAAACTGCCGGAAAAAATGGTTGACGTTGGAGTAACCAACTTTTTGAGAAATTTCTTCAATTGTTTGTTTAGTTTGCTTCAATAACTTCTGCGCTTCAAACAACCGTCTTTTTACTATCCAGGCATTGACAGTACATCCCGTTTTGGCACCAACAGTTTTAGTCAAGTAAGCAGGCGAATAGTTAGTGATTTGGGCGACATCAGCTAGAGATATGGCTCGATGATAGTTTGTATCGATGAAATCGAAAACTTCTTGAAGCTCAGGAATGATTGGAAGGAGAATCGTTTCACAGCTCGATTCAGTTATGGAAGTAGGCGAATCAGAACTGCAATTGAACCGAAAATGCTCTGCTGAATTATGAGGAAAGCGTTGGTGATTTCTTTTCAGCAAATCAACATAGTAGCTTTGTTGTTCCTCAGTCCAGGTTTGGTCATGTTGGGCTAAGAGCTTCAGGACTTTGAGGGAAAAACTGGTTGAACCGAGTGCTTCAAAAAGACAATTTAGGAAAACCTGTAGTTCTGCTTCGACAGAAAATTCAGCATACTGTCCTTGGTAATTTGCCTTACTCTCGATACCCATAAGCCACCTGTCCTCGATTTTCTGCTCAGTGTTCGCGATAACCTCAGATTCCGTGACGATCTTGCTGAGTTGAAGAAGTATCAAAAGATAGCCCGTCAGCGGTTGTTGAGCAGATTGCTTTCAAATAGCCAGCCGTTCTCATTTCAGAGAGTGATGCTTCGAGGCTCTTGCATAAAAGGTCAGTCAAAAAACTGCCGAGCTTTGGCAAACTCACTCCACTGTGAACATCGCCGCCAAGCAGCAGTTAAGCAATGCTGTGAGCCATCGCAATGGCTTGCATTAAGTACCGATGCTAGGGCATGGGCTGACATAACCCTTTTGTACTGACTTACATGCAAGTAAACACCCTTTGATCAGAAATGTCAAGCTACAGGTAGAGCTTTTTTGAGAACTGTCAAATCTTGTTACAGCAACTTCACGCATACGAGGGATGGAGTTGGCAACAGCTTAGACGTAAGCAATTAGACATCCACAGGTAATAATCGCAATCCACAGGATGAGTGAAAGAATTGCGATCGCTCGCACAGTCTGTGGAGGCTTCACGCCTTGGTTCCACTGTTGGATTGATGGATAAAATCTCCAGTGAAAGACGATCGCGTTCATCCCTGCACTTAAAATCAAGATTAATTTCAGTCGAAAGGCAAAATTGAGCGCGATCGCAGGGGCATCTACTGCAAAGAGTAAAAAACCTGAAAGAAGGATAACTCCAAAGCTCGCGTAAGCCCAGGGCAAAAGATGTTGTGCTAGATCTGTGACCAATACATGACGGGAAGCACCCAGCAATCGTAAATCAAACATTGCAACAGAGCCAACTAGAAGAGTAATGCTAAAGATATGCAACGCTTCAATTAGGGTATGTCAATAGTTTTGTGTCAAAGGTGAAAAGTTAGAGGGGAAATCGGT